>JAHDWH010000119.1:0-12148 GCA_023384455.1 Caldilineaceae bacterium
GGAGAAGTGCGGTTACAAACCGCACCTACGTTTTATCATCTCGTTGATCAGTACAGATTTTCACGGATTTTTCAGAGATATCGAGTATCCGTGTAAATCTGTTGTAATCCGTGGCATCCGTGTCCGCTGTTTTTCCTGGTATTCCCTTTCGGAGCCCTGCCGATGACCCAACGACGCAAAGCGCTTCTCGCTTTTCTGCTTGGCCCTGGCGCCACCTGGCTGCTGCTCTTCTTTCTGCTGCCCGGCGTGCTGGTGATTGTCTATAGCATCCTCACCCGCAAGGACGGGGGTGGGGTGGAGTGGATTGTAGACTTTTCCTCCTACGTCAAACTTTTTAGCCCCACCGACGGCGCAGTGATCAACGATTTTATGGTCATCTTTGCCCGCTCCCTCTGGTGGGCCGCACTGACATCCTTCGTCTGCCTGCTCATCGGCTATCCCCTGGCCTATTTTATCGCCCTGCAACCGGCCCACGTGCGCAGCGCCTATCTCTTTCTGGTCCTCATCCCCTTCTGGACCAATTTTCTGGTGCGCACCTACGCCTGGAAATTTATCCTCAACAACAACGGCCTGCTCAACACCCTTCTGCAGGATTGGGGCTTCGAGCGGATCGCGATTATCAACACACCGACGGCAGTGCTGATCGGACTGGTCTACGGTTCGTTGCCTTTTATGGTGCTGCCTCTCTACGCCTCCATCGAAAAGCTAGACTTCGATCTGGTGGAGGCGGCCCAGGATTTGGGGGCAAATTATCTGAGCGTCTTCCGCCGGATTATCCTGCCCCTGACCGCGCCGGGGATCGGCGCGGGGATTGTGCTGGTCTTCATCCCCGTCACCGGCCAGTATATTGTGCCCACGATTCTGGGCGGCGGCAAAGTGGCGATGCTGGGCAATCTCCTGGCCCAACAGTTTGGCCCCGCCCTCAACTGGCCCTTTGGCTCGGCCATTTCGGTGATTTTTATGGTTCTGTTGATGGTGGGTGTGGTCTTCTATCTGCGCAGTGAAAACCGGGACGGGGAGGCGGGTCTATGAGCGAACGGCAACCGGCGGGCAACCGCTTCCTGCGCTGGGGCAAGCGGCTGCTCTGGGCCAATATGATTTTTTCCTTTCTCTTTCTCTATCTGCCGATTGCAATTTTGGTCGCCTTCTCCTTCAACGACTCCCGATTGGGTGCGCGCTGGGTCGGTTTCACCACCCACTGGTACGTCTCGATGCTGGAGAGCGAGGCGGTGCTGACCGCCCTGGAAAACAGTCTGATTGTGGCCTTTGTCAGCACAATCATCGCCACAATTCTGGGCACGATGACCGCGATGGCTATGGAGCGTTTCCGCTTCCGCTTCCAGCGCACCTACGACGGCATCCTCTACCTGCCGGTCATCATCCCGGATATTGTGATGGCGATCTCCCTGCTGGCCTTTTTCTCTCTACTTTTGGGCGGAGCAAACAGCCTGCTGGGATTGGAAGGCAACGCGGCCCTGCGCCCCGGTCTGACGACGGTTATCATCGCCCACGTGGCCTTTAACATCTCCTTTGTGGCGATTGTGGTGCGCACCAGTCTGGGCGAGCTGGACCCGGGTCTGGAAGAGGCGGCCCAGGATTTGGGGGCCAACGAGTGGATCACCTTCCGCCGGGTGACACTGCCGCTGATTATGCCGGGCATTCTGGGCGGCGCGCTGCTGGCCTTCACCCTCTCGCTCGACGATTTTGTCATCACCTTTTTCACCACCGGGCCGGGGGGCACAACCCTGCCCATCGAAGTTTTTGGACGCATCCGCCGGGCCATCAGCCCGGAAATCAACGCCATTTCTACTGTGATGCTGCTGATCTCAATGCTTCTGGTGATCGTTTCCCAGCTTGTCCAGCGGCGCACATCTGCTCTTTCTTCCAGCCCTGTCAAGGAGGCACAATGAAAACGTTCTTTCGCTCCCCTCTACGCCTGTCCCTACTGAGTCTGTTTCTGATCCTCGTCCTGGCCGGGTGCGGCTCCAATGGCAGCGCGCCCGCGGCTTCCAGCGGCGAAAGCGCACCAGCGCCCGCCGCCGAGAGCGCACCCGCCGAGGCTGCTCTGCCCGAATTCTGCGGCGACCCCAGCCAACTCACCGATGTACTCCGCTTTTTCAACTGGGCGGATTATATGGACGAGGATATTATGACCCAATTTGAGGAAGTCTGCGGGGTCAAAGTCACCCAGGACATCTATTCCAGCAACGAGGACCTGATCGCCAAGTTGCAGGCGGGCAATGCGGGCTACGATCTGGTCATCCCGTCGGACTACGCTGTGCAGATTCTGATCAACGCCGGTCTGCTGCGCCCGCTCGATATGGCAAACATTCCCAATGTTGCCAACATCGACCCCAACCTGATGGGGATGTACTACGACGCCGAGAACGTCTACAGCATCCCCTACCAGTGGGGCACGACGGGCATTGCCTACAATGTGACCGCCTACCCCGACGGCATCGATAGCTGGGCTGCCATCTTCGACCCGGCTCAGGTCTGCGAGCAGAAGGGCTTTGCCTCGATGCTGGATGACGAGCGGGAGAGCATCGGTGCCACCCTCAAATATCTGGGCTACTCCTACAACGACAGCGACCCGGAGCATCAGGCCCAGGCCCGGGATGTGCTGCTGGCCCAGAAAGAGTGTCTGGCCGGGTATAACTCGGACAACTACAACCAGACCCTGGCCAGCGAGGAAGTGATGATTGCCCACGCCTGGAGCGGCGGCACGGCCCTGGCCCGCAGCGAAAACGAGAATGTGAAGTACGTGATTCCCAAAGAGGGCGGCACCATCTGGATGGACAATATGGCCATCCCCGCGGATGCGCCCAACGCCTACACCGCCGAAATCTTCATCAACTACCTGCTCTCCCCGGAGATCGGCGCACAGTTGTCCAACTACACCTACTATTTCACCCCCAACCTGGCCGCCCAGCCCCTGTTGGACGCTGACTATCACGACATTCTGGAAAGCGGCGGGATGCTGGTGGACGACGCGGTGCGTTCCCGTCTGGAATGGATCAAACGCGACGCCAAGTCGATTATCTTCTCCGACACCTGGACTGCGGTGAAGGCCCGCTAAGTTTCCAGAAAGCTGAGTAAGCGTCAAGACCCGGTGCGTCGCACTGTCCGCCTATATCAGGGGCGAAGAACCCTCGCTCGGACAGTGCGACGCACCAGAATCCGGGAAGTTCATTCTTGGCACTTACGTCGCCTCTGGCGATTGGGGGATGGGAAGCCCGGAACGGTTGCTCTTCCTTTTCCCCAATCGCTGGACGCCCTTCGTCTCTCTCATTCCCCAGCAGCACCTTCTCCCCAATGAGCGGGTGGTTTCGACACTCTGCGTCGATTATTACCCGATCTGATATTTCCTTACGCCCCCTCTTGCAGGTTCACCCTTCGCTAAGCAACTCCTCCACTACATCGGCCAGGGAGCGCACTTCCCCTTCCGCCCAGGCCCCGGCGAATTCCTCCGGGCTGAGCGCGGCCCGGGTTGTGGCAAGAATTTCGTCCTGCTGCATCCAATGACTGTGAGGTCTGCTTCCCCCCATTCGCTTCGTCTCCCGCAGGGTGAGGGCAGTGAGCATTACAGCCGAGTTAAAATGGTTGCCGTGCATTTCGCCCTGAGCCAGATTTCCTAGGCTGCTCACCGCCCCATGCACGTCGCCCATTGACCAACGAAGGGCGAGGATTTCGAGCCAGATCCGTCGAAACGCCCCAAAGTCCGTCTCGGTCAGAGCAATACCACTGAGGGACGCAAGGGAGTTGGCGATTCCCAACCGGTCGCCCAGTGCGCGACTGTGAACGAGGCTTTCTTCGGCGCAGATTCGCGCTTCAATGACTTGCCCATTGCGGGTCAAGCCCACAGAGAGACGGGAGAGCGACCAGGAGAGACCGAAACGGTCACCCGTCTCTCTAAATTTCTCCACACCGCGCCGAATAGACTCAATGGACTTTTCCACCTCTGCCATCCACTGATGACAGACACCCAAATTGGTCAAGGCAAGGGCTGATTCCCAGGTCTCTTTGTGTTCTTCCAGGGTGGCAATGGCCGCTTCATAGAGCGCCAGCGCTTCGGGGAATCGTCTTTGCCAGGCAGTCACCCAGGCCAGATGGTAGCGGGTATAGGCTGCCACGACCGGACTGTCGCTCGCCTCGGCCTGGGCAATGGCCCGCCCGTAATGACCGACCGCTTCCACATATTCGCCCTGCAACTGGCCTACCAGCCCGGCGCAGAAGCGTACCTTCGCCTGCCGCGCCAATGGCACCGACGGATTGAGCAGGGACAGCAGGCGTTTCACCCAATAATTGCCGATCCCCAATTGGTTTCCCAGCCACCAAAACCAGAGCAGGGATTCGCCAAAAGTCAGGGCGAGTTCGTACTCTCCGCTGTCGATAGACCAGCCAATCGCAGCGTGAATGTTGTCTGCCTCGGCCTTCAGTCGAGCCAGCCACGCAAGTTGCTCCCAACTGCGGACTTTATCCTCGGACTCCACGGCCAGCGCCGCGTACCAGCGGGCGTGGGCAAGATGGATTGTCCGAGCTTCGCCACTCTCATCCAGCAATGCCAGTGCCGCGTCCCGAATCGTTTGCAGATAGGCGAAACGGGTACTGCCATCCTCCTGGGGACGGGGGGCCAGCAGACTCTTGGCAACGAGAGAGTGGACGCCTTCCAGAATGTCGGCTCCGTCGTTAGCGATGACCTGGGCTGCGTCCAACGAGAAGCTGCCCACAAAGACGGCCAGACGGCGAAAGAGGCATTGCTCGTCGTCGGTGAGCAATTCGTAGCTCCAATGCACCGCGTCGGTCAGGGAGCGGTGACGCTGCGGCGCGTCCCGCAGTTGGGAACGCAACAGGCGCAGGGGTGAGTGCTCGTCGCCGGTCAATTCCCGCAGGAGGGAAGGCAGGGAAAAGAGCGACAACCGGGCCGCGGCCAGTTCAATCGCCAGAGGCAGCCCATCCACCGCCGCGCAAATGGCCGCGACTGTCGGCGCGGTGGCGTCGTCCAGCACAAAATCGAGCTGGACAGATCGGGCGCGCAAGGCAAAAAGCTGCACTGCGGGATTTTGGGAAAGAACGTTCAGCGGACTCTCTTCCGATGGCAGTGCCAATGGCTTCAGCGGGTAAAGTTGCTCGCCGGACAGTCCAAGCCGTTCCCTGCTGGTGACGAGAATCTTCAGATGGGGGCTATTTTGTATGAGCGCACTCACCAGTTCGGCAGCGTCCAACACCTGCTCGAAGTTGTCGAGAATGAGTAGCTGACGGCGCAGGGATAGCGCAGCTAGTAGGCTCTCCCGTAGCCCCTGACCGGCGGATTCACGTATCCCCAGTGTTCCGGCCAGCGTCGTCAACACCTGCTCCGGGTTGCGGGTGGCGTCCAGCGCCACAAAGACAGCACCGTCCCGGAAGCCATCGGCGGCCCGTTCGGCCATCCGCAGGGAGAGGTGGGTCTTGCCCACGCCCCCCGGCCCGGTGAGCGTTACCAGACGAATGGCCGGATTTTCTAGCAGGGTCAGCAGGCGTTCTTCGTCGCCAGTGCGGGGGATGGACGGGGCAAGAGAGCTGGGCAGAGGCGGCTGAAACGCGGGGTGCGTTGCTTCCGGCGCGGCTACGGGCTGACTGGTCAGGGGCAGCACATCCACGGCCCGTTCCCCCAACGCCGCATCCAGAAAACGCACCTGCTGCTCCTCGGGCACGGCCAGATGCTCGGCCAGCAGTTCGGCCATCTGGCGGGAGGGTCGTCGCTCGTCCCGCTCCATTTTGGAGACGGTGACAGTGGCGCAGCCCACCCGCCGCGCCAGATCGGCCTGGATCAAATCCAGGGCCTGGCGCTGGCGGCGTAGCCAATAGCCGAAGGAGGCGGTTGTATCAGTCGTAGACATCGGTTGTATCACTTCTGTACCAGTCGCTGTACGGATCGGGTACGGCTTTGTCGTACCTGTGGGGGGCTGCCCTGCATTTTAATAGGGCCATCGGAAACAAGCAAGTCGCCCAAAAGAACCCAAAGGAGAACGAACGATGAAAACCAGCAACCGCCATCCACTCTCCACCGCATCTGCTACCCGCCCATTATCTTTCCAAAAGGAGAACCCAATGAACCGCCGAATGCTTATCGCCATCCTGTACACCCTGGCAATCGCCTTTTTCGCCCTTTCCACCACACCCCTCTTTGCCCAGGACGCCACGCCGAACGATGTGGACGCCGAAGACCGGGCCTATCTGCAAGAATATAACCAGCGGGCTGTGGAGAAGTATCGTTCGATGCAGGCGACCCAGGCCGCCAAGAACGCCGCAAGCAAAGCAGCCAGCACGCCTGAATACGGCGGAGAGTCGTTCCTGACCGAATATGCCCAGCGAGCCAGCGACACCTACGCCGCCAGCCGCCAGCCCAGCCGCCCGGCTTTGACGCAGAGCACGCCAGACTGGGGTGGGGAGATGTTCCTGGCCGAGTACGGCCAGCGCTCCCAGGAGAAGTACCAGCAGTGGCTGGCAAGCCGGGACGGACGAACCGTCTCGACAAAATAGACCCACAACACCAGAGAATGCCACATAAAAAGCAGAGAGTGCCGGGTTCGTGACCCGGCACTCTCTGCTTTTTATGCGCTGCCGGTCGCGCACCCGCGGGGAGCAGGGATTGTGGGCTTATTGCCAGGCTGTGTTAGCCCACAATATCCAGGCTGGAAACGCTGGGACACCAGAAGCGTTCGATGTAGCCGATGACCAGTTGTGTGCCTTCGTCGTGGCTGACATAGGGGGCGCTGGCCGGGTTGTACATTGTGTCGGTCAGGTCCCGCACCAGCGCAATGGGTTGCCCCCATTTCACCATCTGTTTGATGGCGAAGGAGCGGCGCAGCACACACATATTTGTATGCACGCCCAAAATCAGCACCTGCTCGATGGCGTGCTGGCGCAGATAGCTGTAGACATCGAGGCCGTTGTCGGAAATCACATCCCGCGCCGGGTCAATCGTCAGCCCCGGATGTTGGCGGGTCCACACCTGGGCCATCTCTGGCTCGCCCGTATCGGAGCCGCCGTCCCTGTCGTCGATGGGCAGGGGTGGATCGGGCAGTACCCGATCTGGCGGTGGGGCAATCGGCGGCAGGGCCAGAATGCGCTGGCGGGCCGGGTGATCTGTGTAAAAACCCATCGTCTCCGACGGCGCGTGGATGATGTGGACACCCTTCCCCCTCGCTGTTGACAGCACCCCCTCCATCCGCGCAACCATCGCCCCCACCCGCTCGGCTGCGCCCCGGCTCCAGTGCTGATCCCACATATCGCAGATGACGATAGCCACCCGATGGCCGAGCAGGGAACGCTCGACAATCTCCTCCCGCCAGATGGCCCAGCCCTGGGCGTTGTGGTCCAGGGCGTGGGAGCGCAGGTGCAGATGCAGATTTTTGCTCAATTTTTCTCTCCTATCGCCCGGCCAATAGCGTCTGGGCCAGAATCGTTTCGGCCACTTCCATTGTCTTAAGCGCATCGCCAAAGTGGGATGGCGGCAGGGTGTGGCTCTTTACCCCGTCGATGAACTCACGGTTTTTGGCCTGAAAGCCCCCGTAGATATAGAACTCGTCGCTGCCCGCCACCTGCCGGGTATCGTACTCGACGCCCACCGTATCCCCATCGGCGAAGAGATGCCCTTTGCCCTCCGGGTTGGCCTCCACGCAGATGCCCGGTGCGTGGGCTTCGATCTTGAAAATACGCCGTCCACTGCTCCAACTGTTGATCAGAATGCCCGTCGAGCCGTTGTCGAATTCAAGCAGGGCCGAGAGGAAGTTGAGGTCGGGAACCTGCACCCGTTTGGTCAGGCTCTGGACGCCGACGACTTCACCGCCGCACAGCCAGCGCAGAGTGTCAATGGAATGTACGCCGTCGTCCAGCATCCGGTCCCGGGCGTGCAGGTATGGCTCAATCTCGTATTTGTAGAAGGTGGACTGGGCATGCACGATGGCTCCCTTCTGTAAACATTTCGCGCGCAGATGGGCGAGCAGCGGAGAGCTGCGCCGCTGGAAGCTGACTTGGGTGATGCAGCCGTGGGCTTCGGCCAGATAGGCCAGCGCCCGCGCCTGATGGAGGGTGATACCCAGCGGTTTCTCGATGCAGAGATTCAGCCCGTGGGTCAGACACCACTGCCAGACGTCGTAGAGCAGATGGGGCGGCCCGATGGCGTAGACCGCATCGGGGACCACTTCCTCCGCCATTTTGCGATAGTCGGTGTAGCGCTTTTGCACCGCATATTTGTCGGCGGTGGCGGTCAGACGTGTCTCGTCCAGATCGCAGATGGCGGCGATCTCCACATCGGCGAAGGAGGCCAGGGACGGGTAGTGGACCCGGTTTGCCATACTGCCCGCGCCGATCATCCCCACACGCACTTTTTCCAGCATCGCTAAATTTCCTCGTTTTATGAGCCATCGTAGTTGTTTCTCTCACCCGCTGGGTTTCGATACGGCTGGAAACTGCCCCAGCCTACTCAACCGGCGCTGTCCAAATTCGTTAGCGGGTCAGCTAGTAGGTGCGGTTTGTAACCGCACTTTCGCCCGTAGAAGTGCAGTTACAAACCGCACCTACGTTTTGTTAAAGCGGGCCAATTCTTCGCGCAGACGGCGCAGAAGGATGGGCAGGTCTTCCTCGGCCAGAGTATGCACGGAAATGGGGATGACATCCCCCTCCGCCCGGGCCCAGACCACCGGCGAGCCGACGCGCAGGGCGGCGGAGACCTCCGCTGCGCTTTTGCCTACCGTTGCGGCGTCCCACTCCAGGCGCAGGCGCATCCACGGCCCGCCCTCCTCGTCCCACACATTGCGGGCGGAGATGTGGGGCAGGTCGGCCAGCCCCTCGACCAGAAAACCGATGCGCTCGGCCTGGCTCTGTAGCCGCTGCTCGTGATCCATCTCCAGCCATTCGCGCAGGGCCACTGTCGTGCCGATGACCTCCTGACGGTCGATTTTGTAGCCCCGACCGATGCTGCGGTTGTTCTCGGTTTCGTAGTTGACAAAGCCGTTGCGCCGGGCCGCCAGCACAGCACCGTTTTTGCCGCAGAGGATGCCAGTGGAATTGCCGGCGCCCATATACTTGCCGCCAAAGCAGACCAAATCCGCGCCGCTGGCCGCCACTCCGTGCATCCGCTCCAGGGGATAGACCTCCCCCGCGGCGTCCACCAGCACGGGCACGCCCCCGGTGTGGGCAATCTCCACCACCTGGGCCAGTTTCAGGGTGTTGGGCGTGCTCTCGCCTTTGGCATAGAAGAGAATGCCTGCGGTGTTAGGGCCAATCGCCCCGCGTAGCTGCTCGGCGGTTGTGCCCCGGCTGTCGCCCACCTCCACCAGCACGCCGCCGGGTGTCGTCACTGCCCGGTCGTAGCGGTAGCGGGTGGCGGACTGGATCAGAAATTCGTTGGGCATACCCGCCGTGTCGGGCAGGCGGGCGATGCGCTCCGGGTCTGTGCCGGCCAGGATGCCGGCCGCGCCCTGCACCAGCGCGGCGTAGCAGCCGGAGGTGACGACCGCATTCTCCACCCCCAGCATCCCGGCGATGAGCGCGCCCGTGCGGTTGTGTACATCTTCCATTGCGGCGAAGGAGCGGTTGGCCGCGGTCATGGCCGTCTGCACGCCGGGGGAGAGCACCGAGCCGCCCAGAATCGTGACGTGGCCGGTGGCGTTGATGACGGGCTGGATGCCCAGTTGGGTGTAGATGTCGTCGGTTGCGGGCATTGGGCGTTCCCTTTCGTGGGTGGATGAACTTTTGTGTCTGTATTTTGTATACACGGATAAAAGAGAACACGGATGATAGAGCGATTTTATCCGTGTTTTTTCCTATCCGTGTATACAAGCGTTTTCGGTTGCGGTTTCGTTGGGATAGGCAGTCAATGGATGGCAACCCCGGCTTCGGCGGCGATGCGCCGCACGTTGGCGACGGCCTGGGGTATCTGTGCCAGGGGCAGATGCTCGATGAGTCCGTAACCGTTGGGATAGAGGGCGTCAAAGCGTTGAAGCACCCGGGCCAGGTCCAGCTCGCCCTCGCCGGGCACTGTCTGGTCGATATGCAGGACCAGCCCGTTGGCCACCTTCAGGTCCTTGATGTGGGCCAGGGGCGCAAGCGCGCCCAGCTCGTCGAAGATGTGGTTGACCCAATCGCTGCTGTGGTAGACCTGGTGCATGGATTGGAAGTGGTTGACCGCGTCCAGAATCAGGCGCAGGTTGGGCGAACCGACCGCTTCGATAATGCCCCGGCATTTCCGGGGCAGGTCCAGAATCGAAAGGGCGTGGGTCTCCAGCGCCAGGACGACGCCCTCGGCTTCGGCTTTGGCGGCCAGGGGGCGCAGGGTCTCCACCAGAAGATCGGCGTTTGCGGGGCGGTGGTTGTCCCGGTGGGGCGTCCAGGGGCCGTCCGGGTTCAGGCTGCCGGGGCGCAGCAAAAAGGCCTGCGCGCCCAGCTGGGCTGCGATCTCCGTACCCCGGACAATTTTGGCCGCCACCCGCTCCCGCACGGCCCGGTCGGGATGGAAGAGACATTCGTTGTAGGTGATGGCAAACTGGGCCAGGTCCAGTCCTTCGTCGGCCATAAAGCGGCGGCCGGCTGCACACGCCGCGGGGGTGATGGCGAAGACGTCGTCCCCGTTCAGGTGGAAGCCGAAGCCGGTGAAGCCCATATCCCGGATGGCCTGCATCTGCGCCCGCTGAAAGGTGCGAAAGTCGCCGGGCAACATCCCCACAATGCCAAGTCTCATTGTTCACTCCGTTGGTAATACGGTCCGGCTGACCGCGGACGGCAGACGGCGGACCTCAGACCGCGATAGCTGTGGGTACGCCTGCTGAATGGTATTCTCAAACGGTGAATTCGTCAACCGGATGATTGTGTCAGTCGGGGATTCTCAGATTGGGGACAAAGAGGAAAAGTGCCGGGGACTAAAATCCCCGGCACTTGGTTTCCCCATTTCTGGGACACACTTACCGACGGGAGAGCAACGCCAGGGATGATTGGGAGCAGAATGAGGACAAAAAGAAGGGAGGGCGTATGCAACAGACATACGCCCCCCTTCTTCTTGCATAGATTGGGTGATCAGCTATGGGCCAGACCCAGCATCTCCAGCCGCTGGGGACTTTCTTCCAGGGCCAGCCGGGCGATGCTGGCGAAGTCGCCCATCCAGCGTTCCAGCGCGGAGAAGGCTTGCAGACGGCTCTGGGTGGCATCCTGGACTGCACCGTTCTCCACCTCCCGCCGGGAGCGGGCAGATTCCAAGACAGCGACCAGGGCAAAGTCTGCCTGCAACTGGCTTTCGCTGACGCCGTAGTCGGCCAGAGTTGCCAGTATCTGGGGGCTGCCCAGGGCGGTGGTGTAAAAGAGACGCATCTGGGCCACTTTGGTGGCAAAGCTGCGGCTGCGTATACCCACCAGCCCCAGGGCGCGATAGGTGACCAGATCGTCCCGATAGAGGATACGGCAGAGTTTGACCGAGCGCATATAGGGGTGGGTGGCCGCGGCATCGGCCTGGTTGCAGGCCAGCACCGCGGCTCGACGGCGGCTCTGCTTCTGCTGCTGGCTCTGCCAGACGGCCAGGGCACTCTCGTAGTGGCTCTTGCCCTGCTGCAAGCGGGCTTCATCGTAGCCGCACTGGGCCAGGGCCGTGAGGAGTTCGCTTTCGGCCAGAGCATTGGTCAAGGCCAGGCGGGCGGCTTCCAGGCGGTTGGCAATCGAACGAGATGACATTGCATGTTTCCTTTCGGGTTGGCTTGGGCCGCTGCTGTTGCAATCAGTGTGGCTCGGCAAGCACAATCAGACTGACGTTAGAAAGAAGCAATTGCAATTACAATTGAAAATTAATTTAAGTCAGAAAAACAGAGCAATCTATAGTAGATTATACGTAATTCTACAAAGTATTATCTTGGAAAATGGTGGAGAGATCTCAATACCCGTAAATTACGCCGGACCGGGTGCATCCCGAAGCTGGGGAGCGGTGCAGAGGGGTTGGGGAGGCGGTGCAACGGGATTAGGGAGCGGTGCAGAGCAGTTGAGGAGTGTTGCACAGGTGTTGGGGAGGCTTGCAATGACTCCCAAAACAGATGCGCAGGTATCGGGGAGGGATGCAGAGACGCCGGAGAGTGTTGCACAGGTGTTGGGGAGGCTTGCAATGACTCCCAAAACAGATGCGCAG
>JAHDWH010000119.1:12248-17927 GCA_023384455.1 Caldilineaceae bacterium
GTATCGGGGAGGGATACATAGACGCCGGAGAGGGTTGCACCGGTGTGTCGGGTGGAGTTACATAGGGTTTGGGAATGGCTGATGAGAGAGTAGTTGTTTGTCGTCCTTGTCTACGTCCATATGCGCTTTAGCCAGTTGTCTATGGAAGCGCTCTATGCTAGACTTACGCCGGGATAAATTGAAGGAGCGAGAGATTGGCGGGCGAGCTGATCACAATTCCGTCTTCAACACTCAATCGTGAGTCCACTGCAAAAAGGTAGATTCCTCTCGCAGAGACGCAGAGGCGCAGAGAATTTCAGGAGAGAATCCCTCTATTCATCCGCGTTTATCAGTGTTCATCAGTGGCTCAAAGGGCTTTTTGCAGTAGACTCAATCGTCCGATATCAATAACTGAGAAAGCATTAATCCTGGATCGTAAGACCCCAAGAAATGTTGGTTGCCTGTTTATTGAAACACACTTTTCATTCACACATTTGAATTGACAGAACCCGGAGTTCATTGCATATGAATGTACCCATTGAAGGTGACTTGTTTACGCCTAAATCAGAGACACTGGATAGTCTTCTGCCAGATATACACAAGCACAAGATTGCTCTTCCAAATTTCCAGCGTGCATGGATTTGGGAACCAGAAATGGTGAGGGATCTTCTCGTTTCCGTAGCATATCGATATCCGGCTGGCAGCCTATTGACCATGCCCATTAACAAAACGGGCTTTGCGCTTCGTCCATTTGAGGGTTCAGGCGATACATTGAAGGCAAGTCCAACTCATATGATCTTGGATGGACAACAGAGATTGACCAGTCTGTATCAGTCGCTATTTCAACCTGATGGCGTCAAGCGGCAAGGGCGCACACATCACTTCTACTTAGATATTCCTGTCTTATTATCTCTGACTTCGGAGTCTTCGAACGGTGTACAACCGTTTGAAGTAGCTCTATTTTTCATTACCGAGGACCGCCGATCAGGGCGAAAAATGAGATACGAAGGATTAAAGCCCCGGTACGAGCTCGATAACTTTGAGCAGGAAGTTGAAGCCGGGGCGTTTCCTTTGCATTTAGTGTACAACAATGATGGGCTTGCCCGCTGGAAGGAACGGTATCTACTGAAACTTACCAACGGCACCAATGATTTACAGCACTTCATGGCACTAAACAATCAATGGGAGAAGTTGATTCTTCCTTGGCTTCAAAGATTAAGAACCTATCGGTTTCCCGTTGTTGAACTCAACGAGCAGATGCCGCTCGGAGCGATTTGCCATATCTTTGAGAAAGTCAATAGCACCGGTGTGCCGCTAGATGTCTTTGATCTCTGCAATGCCATTCTATGGGCCCAAGGCTTTGAACTGAACAAGCGATGGGGCGTTACGCAATTGCAGCTTAAGGATAAGCTGCCAATGCAGCCCCTTTCCGGTACCCAGTTCCTTCAAGGACTGTCGCTTCTCGACTCGCTGAACAGAAAACGAGCAGAACAAGATCGGGAAATTTCGATCAATTGTCGTAAACAAGACCTGATGGTCATGAATCGACAAACAGTGGAAAAGTGGTGGCCCATTCTTGTTGACGGGTATAAAGAAGCAGCTAAATTCATGGTTGAGCATGGTATTCTGGCTCAGCGTATTCTCCCGTATACAACACTAATCGTACCCCTATCGGCTATCTTTGCAGACATTCTTCAGCGCAAGGGCAGCCTTCACGTTGGTGCAGCATGGCCGAAAATTAATCGTTGGTACTGGTGTAGTGTTTTCAGTCAACGATATAGCAGCCAGGTCGAGACAGCCTCCGCCAAGGATTTCGAACAGGTCCTCAATTGGATCGATGGAGGCGATACGCCTGATGTAGTGAAGACTTTTGTCTTCCGATCCGACTATCTACAAGAGATCACATCGATTCGCAATGCCATCTATAAAGGGATTCTCTGCTTATTGGCCCAAAATCATGCGCGCGACTTTGGCGGCGGTGGCACCCTATCGACAGCTTTATTCTTCGATACCAGCCAGGACCACCATCACATATTTCCTACAGATTCTCTAAAGACGCTAAAGATCAGTGACCCTCGATCCGACACTATTGTTAATAAGACCCTGATTAGTTCGTCAGTCAACCGGTCAATAGGTGGTCGATTGCCGTCTCTTTATGTCAATGAATGGCGAACTAAGCTCGGCGATGACCTCTTCGATGAGATATTGAAAAGTCATAAGGTTGATCCCGATATTCTGGCAAGTAACAATTGGGAACGGTATGTGAACGACCGCCGGGAGGGATTACGCAACCTGATTTCTTCTGTCTGTGGTGGGATTGTCCAACCCTTCTCGGACATGAATGAGTTGGAGGTTGAGAGAGACGATGACTTGCGGGATGGGTAAAACGTCCCCAGAAGAACCGGCGCGAATTGGTGCAACCAATGTCGAGTAGTACGATCTCGACGGGGCCAAATTGCAATGGTTTGAGAGTGAGTCAGCTACGGAAGATCGCTGAGTAGTAGATACGAACCACAGGACCACCATGACAGACCAATTCTTCGAGAAACCCATCCTCAACGCCCCTTACACCTATCCGACCCGCCACTGGGAGTTGGACGCAGACGGCCAGCCGACCAACCGCATTCTCGACTTCCGGCGCACGGCCAAGTTTGTGACGCCTGTGCCCAAGCCCAAGAAGCGGCGGCGCTCCCAGGAGCAGCAGATGGGGCTGAATCTGGACGAGGGGCAGGGGCTTTCCAGCGACGAGCAGCAATACGACACCACCGGCAACATCAACGCCATCCGCGCCCAGGTGGACCGCTGGCGGCAGATTCCCGACCCCGGCAAGTGGGGGGTGACACCGGAGACCCAGCGCCTGCTGCAACACTGGCGCAGCTATCCCTTCCAGAGCATTCGCCCCTTTTTCTGCCAGGTGGAAGCGGTGGAGGCGGCCATCTGGCTGGCTGAAGTCGCACCTCATTCGGCCCAGGGCAAGGAAACCCTGGACCTGCTCCAGGGGGCCAGCGAACAGGCCAACCCTGAGTTGATGCGGATTGCGCTGAAGCTGGCTACGGGTGCAGGCAAGACGACAGTGATGGCCATGCTGATTGCCTGGCAGACCATCAACGCGGTGCGCCATCCTCGCAGCCGCGCCTTTACCCGGGGCTTTTTGATTGTGACGCCGGGCATCACCATTCGGGACCGCCTGCGGGTGCTGCAACCCAACGACCCGGACAGCTACTACCGCAGCCGGGAGCTGGTGCCCAGCGATATGCTGGCCGACCTGGACCGGGCCAAAATTGTCATCACCAACTACCACGCCTTCAAACTGCGCGAGCGTCTGAGCCTGTCCAAGACCAGCCGGGAGTTTTTGCAAGGGCGGGGGCCGGAGTTGCAGACATTGGAGAGCGAAGGCCAGATGATCCAGCGGGTGATGCCGGAACTGATGGGCATGAAGAATGTACTCGTCCTCAACGACGAAGCCCACCACTGCTACCGGGAAAAACCGGACAACGAAGATTTTGAGGATTTGAAGGGGGACGACCGCAAGGAGGCCCAGAAGGCCAATGAGGCGGCCCGGCTCTGGATTTCCGGGCTGGAAGTGGTCAAGCGCAAGCTGGGGGTGCAGAAGGTCTATGACCTCTCGGCCACGCCTTTCTTCCTGCGCGGCTCCGGCTATGCCGAAGGCACCCTTTTCCCCTGGACAGCCAGCGACTTCTCGCTGATGGACGCCATCGAGTGCGGGATTGTCAAACTGCCTCGTGTACCTGTGGCCGACAATATCCCCGGCGGGGATATGCCCAAATTCCGCAATCTGTGGGAGCATATCGGCAAGAAGATGCCCAAGAAGGGGCGGGGCAAGGCCAGCAAGAATCTGGACCCGCTGGCTCTGCCCGCCGAGCTTCAGACCGCGCTGGACGCCCTCTACGGCCACTACGAGAAGATATTCGACCTGTGGCAGGGGGCAGGGATTGGGACGCCGCCGGTCTTTATTGTGGTCTGCAACAATACCTCCACCTCCAAGCTGGTCTACGACTATATTTCCGGCTTTCAGCGGCTGGGGGAAGACGGGGAGACAGAAGCCTACAATGCTGGACGGCTGCCCCTCTTCCGCAACTACGACGAGCAGGGCAACCGGCTGGCCCGGCCCAATACCCTGCTCATCGACAGCGAACAGCTTGAGTCCGGCGACGCCCTGGACAACGACTTTCGGGAGATGGCGGCGGACGAGATCGAGCGCTTTCGCCGGGAGATTGTGGAGCGCAGCGGCAACCAGGCCGACGGTCAGAACATCAGCGACCAGGAGTTGCTGCGGGAGGTGATGAACACCGTAGGCAAGGAGGGGCGGCTGGGCGAGTCCGTGCGCTGTGTGGTGTCGGTCTCCATGCTGACTGAGGGCTGGGACTGCAACACGGTGACCCACGTGCTGGGGGTGCGGGCCTTTGGCACTCAACTCCTGTGTGAGCAGGTGGTGGGGCGTGCGTTGCGTAGGCAATCCTACGAATTGAACGAGGAGGGGCTGTTCAATGTGGAGTACGCGGATGTCTTTGGCATCCCCTTTGACTTCACGGCCAAGCCGGTGGTGGTGGCCCCCAAACCGCCCAAGCAGACCGTGCAGGTGTTGGCCGTGCGACCAGAGCGGGACGCTTTGGAGATTCAATTTCCCCGGGTGGAGGGCTATCGGGTGGAACTGCCGGCAGAGAAGCTCACGGCCACCTTTGGCCCGGATTCTGTGCTGGAATTGACACCCTTGCTGGTCGGCCCTTCGGTGACGCGCAACGAGGGCATCATCGGCGAGGGGATTGACCTGAATGTGAAGCATCTGGAGGGGATGCGCCAGTCCACGCTTCTTTTTCATCTGACCCGACACCTGCTCTACAACAAATTTCGTGATCCGGGCGAGGAACCCAAGCTGCATCTCTTCGGCCAGTTGAAACGCATTGCCCAGCAATGGCTGGAGGGGGGCTATCTGCGCTGCACAGGCGGCACTTATCCGGCCCAACTGATCTACCGAGAGATAGGGGATATGGCCTGCGAGCGTATCGCAGCCGCCATCACTGAATCCATGGCCGACGACCGGCCTATCAAAGCGATTCTGGATGCCTATAACCCCACCGGCTCCACCGTTCACGTCAACTTCAACACCTCCAAAGAGACCCGCTGGAAGACGGACCCCCAGCGCTGCCACATCAACTGGGTGGTCTGTGACAGCGACTGGGAGGCCGAGTTCTGCCGGGTGGCCGAGGCCCATCCCCGTGTGCGGGCCTATGTGAAGAACCAGGGGCTGGGGCTGGAAGTGCCCTACCTCTACGGCTCGACCAAACGCACGTACATTCCCGATTTCATCGTGCAGATCGACGACGGGCGGCCCGACCTGCTCAATCTGGTGGTGGAAATCAAAGGCTTTCGGGGCGAGGATGTGAAGGACAAATCCAACACGATGAAGAGTTATTGGGTGCCGGGAGTGAACAACCTGGGCACGCTGGGCCGTTGGCAGTTTGCAGAGTTCAAGGCAGTTTTTGAGATCGAGGCGGATTTCAATAAATTGATTGAAGCCGCCATCCTGTAGGTGCGGCTTGCAGCCGCACAAGTATCGAATCCCGGCAAATGATGGGAAGGCCGACAATTGTGCGGTTGCAAACCGCACCTACAACACCCAAATCGTAGGTGCGGCTTGCAGCCGCACAAGTATCGAATCCCGGCAAATGATGGGAAGGC
>JAHDWH010000119.1:18027-19742 GCA_023384455.1 Caldilineaceae bacterium
CGACAATTGTGCGGTTGCAAACCGCACCTACAACTTGCTCCTACAACGCCGGAGGATGCCGATTGAACACTTTTTCTTCGGCCCGAATCGCCAGAATGACCGGACGATTCATTTGCAGTGCAGCTACAGTCGCTCGCCCCATTGGGGTCAGGCCAACAATACGCACATCTTCCCAGCGGAAGTGTTCAGACCAACGCTCTTTGCGAGGGTTGTAGATGGGGGCATCTGCGTCTGTTTGGGGATCCACGGCCACTTGGCGGGCAGATTTGCGCAAAGAACAAGAGACACAGGCCAGAGCCAAATTGTCTGACGTTGTTGCGCCGCCTGCAGCGACCGGGATGATATGGTCAATATGAAAGGTGGCTGCCTGGCCGGTCTGGGCCAGCCCGCAATATTCACAGCGGTTGGCGGCCCGTTGGATCACCGCCCACCGTAGAGAGGCCGGTATCTGTCGCATTTGTTATGGGCGGGCGGTGGAGAGGGAACGGAGATGAAGGAGAGAGAGAAATTCGGCCAGTTCCACCAGACTCTCAGCTTCGAGCCGCTCCTCTCTCGTCATACCGTCGCCTGTGTCCTGGAGATCGAGAAGTTCGTGCAGGCGTGTCTGCAGGGCGTCTGGCAGGCGGAATTGTTCGATACGGTCGGCGTTTTCCCGGTTGCGTTGTCGGTCCACGGGGAGTGCAGCGCCGCTCTCGATCAGGCCCGCTTGCTGCCACTGGGCCAGCAGTGCGACTTCGAGTTCTCTGGGCAGTTGCAAAATGAGGGGCATGGGCAGTATCTTCCCGAACACAAGCTATCGTATTGCCGTATAGAGCACAGTATATCACACCGCGTAATCTGAAGATCAATACGAATCAGGCGTTGGTCATCGTTTCGGCCATTTGCCAGACCTGTCAGGTGCGGTTTGTAACCGCACAGAATCCCAGAAGATGATGGATACGCCAACAATTGTGCGGTTACAAACCGCACCCACAGGAGGGGACATATGAACATTCGACGCTATTACATCCCCAATGCAATCGTCTTCATCACACAGGTGGTTGACCGCCGGACGCCGGTCTTCCGTGAGGAGCGCTACGTCGATCTGTTGCGCACCATTCTGGGCAATGTGAAGATACTTCATCCTTTTGTGATGCTCGGATATGTCTTCCTGTACGATCATTTTCACCTGCTGATTCGGCCCACCGGCGCAAGCAACTTTAGCGACATTATGCACTCCCTCAAACCAAATTTTACGAAGGAATACAAGGACCTGATCGGCGTGACTGGCAGTATGCGCTTCTGGCAGAAGGGGTTCTGGGATCACATCATCCGGGACGAAATTGATTTTCAGCGCCACCTGGACTACATCCACTACAATCCGGTGCGCCACGGGTTGGCGGAAAAACCGGAAGATTGGACACACAGCAGCTATCGCTATTGGCAGGCACGCGACGCATACCCGGATATGTGGGGATGGTCGCTGCCCACGTCCATCACGGAGTACGATTGGCAAGAGTCCGAAGACGACAACCCGTAGGTGCGGCTTGCAGCCGCACGATGTGGGGGTGACGAAGAATGTGCGGTTTGTAACCGCACACAACATCCGTAACCCGCACGATGTGGGACATTCCGAAAACGTGCGGTTGAAAACCGCACCTACAACAGGCAACCGTCCAACCCGTAGGTGCGGCTTGCAGCCGCACGATGTGGGGGTGACGAAGAATGTGGGGTTA
>JAHDWH010000120.1 GCA_023384455.1 Caldilineaceae bacterium
CGGCGGCATACGGGTTAATCCCTCGATCAGACCGGTGAAACGTGAAACGTGAGATCAGGTGACAACACCTCACGTCTTCCCGTTTCACGTCTTCCCGTTTCCGCACGCAAATCGTGGCTGCGTCACCTTACGCAATACGCAATACGCTCTTTCTCAATGCGCCACCGACCCATCGGCGTGGAACGCGCCGCTAATCGTCTTGGGCCGGTAGGGATACTTCGCCAATTTGGATTCGTCGATCTCCAGCCCAATACCGGGCCGGTCCGAGACGAGGATGTAGCCGCCCTGACGCTGCACCGGATGGCTGACAATTTCGTTGTAGGGGTCCGTGTCTGTGTGGCTCTCCATCAGCACATAGTTGGGAATGGCCCCGGCCAGGTGGGTAAAGGCGGCCACATTGAGCGGGCTGCCCATCAGATGGGGGAAGATACCCACAAAGGCGGCCTCGGCCATCCCGGCAATCTTCTTGACCTGTGTATAGCCCCCGGCCAGGGAGAGGTCCGGGCGGATCAGGCTGACGATCTGCCGGTCGATGAGGTCCTTAAACTGGTAGATATTGTAGAAGCGTTCGCCGCTGGCCATAGGCAGCTTTATGCTGCGGGCAATGTAAGAGAGTGCTTCTACGCTCTCCGGAGCCAGGGCGTCTTCGTAGTAGAGGATGCGCAGGGGGGCCAGTTCGTGGGCCAGGGTAATCGCCTCCTCCGGGCGCAGGTTGCGGTGAATCTCCAGCCCCAGATCGATGCCGTAGCCGATGGCTTCCCGGATGGCGGCTGTGATTTCGACCGCAGAGCCGATAATCCGGGTAGGGGTCTCCTGCTCCCAGCCGGGCAGGAAGGGCTGGGTGCGCAGGGAGAGATAGCCCGCCTCCACCTGTCGCCGGGCGTGTTCGGCCATCTCCTGGGGCGAGTTGCCCCGCACATTGGCAAAGACCTTCACCTTCTCCCGGCACTTGCCCCCCAGCAGTTGGTGGACCGGCAGCCCGACCGACTGGCCCAGAATGTCCCAGAGGGCGATGTCGATGGCGCTGAGGGCCGCGCTGAGGACCGCGCCCATAAAATGGGTGTCCCTCGAGACCACCTGGAAGTGATGCTCCATGCGGGTGGGGTCCTGGCCCACGTAGTAGTTGCTCAGTTCTTCGATGGCCCGGCAGACAACGCCGTGATGGGCCCACAGGCCTGCCTCGCCGTTGCCGACGATTCCGGCGTCGGTGTAGACGCGTACGAGCAGAAAACGGTCTACGAGGAAGGGGGTGATCTTTTGGATTTTCATAGGGGTTTGTCTCGCTGTGGATGGTTCAGTGGATGAAAGTGAACGGCGACAGACCCGTAAAACGTAATTCGTCGTCACTACAAATTACGTTTTACGCCTTACGTTTTAGTGTGCAATTTTGGTTTGTGGCTTCGCCGTCTTAGTACCTCCTCAATGGACTCCTTGTATTTTGTGCAAGAAATTCACCACTGAGCCACTGAGGGCACAGAGTCTCACTGAGAAAGTCGCGAATCGTAGAATCCTCAGTGCTCTCAGTGGCTCAGTGGTTTGCTTTTGCTTCCGGCTCGCCCGGGTTAGGTGTAGCACAGACAGACGGCTGCTACGATCTGAACCCATTGTCCCCACAGATAGAAGAATTGTCAAAGCCCTGAATAGGGTGCGGTTGGGAAGCGCACCGCATTCTTGCAGATTTCGGTGCGCGTAGACAGGCTGTAGCGTGGCCTGTATACACGGATAAAAGGGAACACGGATTCAGCTGATTCGCATTTCGCAAATACCCAGGCAGATGGTATGTGGATGGTCACCGGATGGTCAAAGTAGGACTGTTATGCAGAGACAGCCAGGGCGCAAAAGTGGTTGTGGATCGATTAGGGATCGCTTTTGGATCGCTGTGGCTGCTATTCTTGTTGACAGCAAGCCAGCGATCCGCGGACATCTGACAACGCCAGCCAGCACACAGTCCACAAATAGACGCGCCAATAACGATCGCGCACACGCTGAGGGACGCTTGTCCAGTATAGTCTGCATAGAGCATTGATCCGTACCAGCGCAATATCGACGGCAGTAGCCTTCATTCTTCCGCCCAGCCTCGTGAAACGTGAATTTACGTCATTCGTTCACTATTTTTTCGCTCTGGAGCCAGCTATGGACACACTGACAATTTCCCTGTTTGGCGGTCTCCAGGTTCTTCCCCCAGGCGCGGGAAAACCGTTGCGTCTGGCCCCGAGCGCACAGGCTCTGCTGGCCTTTCTGCTGGTGCAGCAACATCCCGTGCCCCGGGATGTGTTGATGGACGTCTTCTGGATGGAGACGCCCCCGGAGCGGGCGCGCAGCAACCTGGCCAGCGCCGTGTACCGCCTGCGCCAGCAATTGGAAGCGGAGCCGGTGACGCCCGGCACCTATCTGCTCAGCCGGCGCAGTGGGGAGGTCGGCTTTAACTGGGAGAGCGCCCACTGGCTGGACAGCCAAACGTTCACTGCATCCGTGCGTCCTCTGCTGCGCAAGCCCATCCCCGACCTGAGCGCGGCGGATGTGTGTACCCTGGAAGATGCCTTGACCCTCTACCGAGGCGATCTGTTGGAAGGTATCTACGACGACTGGGCGCTGCGGGAGCGGGAGCACTACCGTTCGCTCTATCTCCACTGCCTGAGCCGTCTGCTGCGCTACTATGCGGGTCGCGGGGAATACGGCCAGAGCATTCTCTACGCCCAGGAGATTCTGCGTAAAGACCCCCTGCACGAGGAGAGCCACCGAGAACTGATGCGCCTGTACGAAGCGGTAGGCCAGCCGGAGCAGGCCCTGCGCCACTACGAGTATCTCTGCGGTCTGCTGCGCCGGGAGATGGACCAGCCGCCCCTGGCCGAGACCGCAGCCGTAGCCCGGGAGATCAGCGCCAGGGCACATCTACGGCTCGTCGGCCCGGCCTCCGGGCCGACACCGGAGCTTGCCCGGCTGCTCCAGGAACTGGAAATCGCCAAGCGCAATCTGGCCGAGGCAAGCAGACTGCTGGAAAGTATCTCCCAGGCCGCGGCAATCCTGGCCGGGACGGTGACAAACCGGTGACCGAGCGGTGACGATGCGGTGATTGTGACCTGCTACAATGACCCTGTCCACGGTCAGCCCCTATCCACAAAAGCCTGTCAGCGAAAAAATGTCGTCGCCTGTTCGTCCCTGTGAGGAGGGAGAGCGTGCCACCCGAAGAGAACTCCAGCGCCTTTATCGTTCGGGTTTGGATCGAGCCGCGGGAGGTGGAAGGCGCACCGGTTGTCTGGCGGGGTTCGATTGAGCACGTGGGCAGCGGACGGGTGAAGTATGTGACGGAGTTGGAGGAGATTGGGCGGTTTGTTCGGCGATTTCTCGAATATGTTGGGGTGGAATTTGTCGAGAAGCGTGAACTTCGAGATGAGCATATCCCAAACATCAAATAAGGTTTTCGTCCAAGTAAGATTCAACTGTCTCAGTCATCAAATTCTGAACAGCAAGAGATGAAAGCATACCAACTATGCGCCAAACCATACCTTACTTCACTTCCACGGAGCTACAAGAAATTCAAGTTCTGATTCAACAAGCTGACGCAGACCCCATAAAGGCAGTAATGCGATGGCTTGCAAAGATTCATGATAACTTCGATGTGTCGGTGCCATCGATTGCTCATTCCGATGAGTATATTACAGACATACTTGAGTTTCTCAATACGGGAACAGATAAGCTGCCTTTTGTTATGCTTCTAACCATTGCTGCAGCCAATTATGAGTCTTCAGAATCTAAAGGTGCTAGGGAACTTAGGCGTTTTGGAGATGAACTAAAACGTAGAGCAACAGAATACGCTCTCATCATGAAAGGTGGAGGAGTTAAGGGGCTTGCCTATGTGGGAGCACTAAGAGAACTGTCAACGATTCAAAAGCCATTCCATTTCAGTTGGTTTGTGGGAACATCAGCAGGAGCAATTGCTGCGGTTTTGCTGGCTGCAGGTTACCAAGTCGAAGAACTCGAAACGATACTTCGTGAGAAGGATTTCGCAGGCTTTCTGGACGCAAACCCTATCCAGGCAGCCAGCAACTTAATTTTTCATGGGGGGCTTTACAAGGCAGATACTCTAGTACAGTGGATTGATGATCTATTGAGCGCGAAAGTCGAATCTATTGGTCGTGTCAAACTTCGTGATTTACCATATCGAGTCACTATATATGCAACCAAGAGGGGTGCTGATGCGCTGATTTTCGATTCGTGTGATTCAAGAACACAGGATGAAGATGCAGCCTATGCTGTACGATGTAGCATGTCTGTTCCCTTCTTTTTCACCCCACAGCACAAAAGTGGTTTGCGAGTGTTTGATGGAGGGGTACGACATAACTATCCAGTTGAAAAGCTGCTGAAGGATTATCCAGACCAAGATTTCATTGGTCTGTATCTCGGCCCTAAACCCAATGAAGCCCAGAGGCAAGAAGGCTGGATTCAGGACTTGATATCGATCGTAACTGAGGCAAGCGATGTAGATTCTTTACGGAAGCATCGCCGCCGGACAATAATCATTGATCCGCGTCCTATCTCCACGTTGGCATTTCGACTTGATAAGGAAAGCAAGAACTTCCTTGTAGATGTCGGTAGGGTATCAACACAGCGCTTTCTTCTTGAGCACGGATACTCCAATAACAAGCCTGAAATCGAAGCCGCATCCCAAGAGATCGAAACACGGCGCGTTCAACTTGATAAGACGATGCGTACACGAATGATACGAAGTCTGGCATTAAGGGTATTGGTTATGGCTATCGCAATTATTGCTGTGATATTTGGCATACGAATGTATAGTAACTACACACTGCTTTCGCCTCCCGCTCAACCAGTTGCTGGACAAGAATGGCGAAATCCAAAAGACAGTGCAATCTATTTATACATACCGTCCGGACCTTACTCAATCGCCAGTCGCGGAAGCGGAGAAGAAGCAATCATTGAAATAGAGGATGGGTATTGGATAAAGAAAGAGGAAGTAACTAATGCCCAATATAAGAAATGTTTTGATGAGCGTGTATGCAGCACTCCATCAGAGAATGGCGATTGGGACTCTCTTGGAAAGAAAAATCATCCAGTCAGCAATATTTCTTACGCCAGTGCAGAAACATATGCAAAATGGGTCGGCGGTGCTTTACCGTCCGGTGATGAATGGGAGATTGCATGTGCTGGGGCCGAAAGACGATTGTATCCCTGGGGTGAGTCTACTCCAAGCCCTGCCCTAGCAAACATAAATCGTCCAGAGATGACCTCAATGGAAGTTGGTCTCTTTCCCGCCGGTGTCAGCCCGTTCGGTGCTCTCGATATGGCTGGGAATGTGTGGGAAATCACACCTGACCGACACGAATCTGGCGACATTATCATCCGCGGAGGCGGCTTCAATTTGCAGCAACAAGGCGAAATCAACGCCTACCTTATGTGCAGCGCCAAGCTGGGTCGGTGGCCAGATAGACTATTCGATTCTGTTGGCTTTCGCGTGGTGATTCCTACTGGTAGACGGTAATAGTTCTTCCATTAATTCGTGACGGAAACCTGATTGTACTCGCTAGATAGAACGCTTGCGCCTGGATCGTTTAGTTGTCTGGGCACGCATCTCTTTTGGTTACAGATATTTGTGAGGCGAAAGGAGGTGGATATCGGCTGATAATCGGCTTGGATTTGCCAAGCATGTCATTGTGAATTCTGTTGGTAGTTGTTTTCCGAAAACTCACACTAGAACACAAGGAGAACTTGATCATGTCCCAGGAGAGAGTAGCTGCGATTGATATTGATGAGATCGGGAACAAAAGTCTGGATGAAATTAGCGCTGCCGATTTCTTGTCAGCGCTAAATCAAGGCGGACTCGCCACGCAATACTTCGTTGTTTGGCCGGAGAAAAAGAAGGTTGAATTATGGTCTGAGCCTGAGAACATCGGAAAGTTGCGCATAGCAGACCTCTTTGACCGGCTAAGGGCTGAAAAGAAGAAATACGAACTTGAGAAACATCCAGGCTTTGAGAACGTGCGACTCGATAAAACTCTAGGCTTTGAGAACTGGCTAGACCCAAGGGAATCTTATTACCGAGACCTGCTAGATCGTTTCACGCAGGCCATTGAAGCTGGATTAAGTAAGGACAAGTAAAGCTATGGTAATGAACGAGCGCAGTATTGTTGTAGTGAGCTATGCGGAAGACATCCTATCTAACATTCTAATGACAATGCTGCATGCCCAGAGCACCCAAGTTCTGCATATCTCTCCGGGTGCTCTGGGTTCTCGACAGGTTACCGTGCAAGATGATGTGCTCAGGATCGACGGTCGGCATATCTGTGCGGTCGTGTTCCGAGCGGCACCAGAGTCAGCGCTGAGCGAAGATTTCCGGTTGAGCGATCAATCCTTTTGTGACGCGGAAAGTAGAGCTATTTGGTTGGCAGCATTGAACCTAGATTCTGTTCTCGCAATAAATAAGTATGATGCCATGTCGTGGTTCGAGGGAATTGGTTGGCCCGTGTGGCGTCGCAAACTCATTCAGGCACACGTTCCTGTATCCAAATTCCTCTTTGGTGATGCCGCCTCACAGGCTTCGTATTTTTGGCATCCCTATACGAGCTACGAAGCGAGACCCGCACCCGGGCAACCAACAACAAGAGTTCTTGGTTCTGCACTCAGTGAGACCAGATCCACATGCGAGAGCCTTATGGTTGGAAATGAAATCGTTGAAGGAAAACAAACACATTCCGTTTGTGCTGCAGCTAAACTGTTGACGGGGATGGGTATTTGGCTTGCTGCAATTGTGACAGATCAAGATGACGGTATTGTGTCTGTAAACACTTTACCCACTATTAACGATTATCATATTGGAGCCTTGGTTGCTCAACGTATTGCGGAGACGTACTATGCGCATTTGCATTGCGGGTGATCCGCAAGATTTGTCATCTGTGTATATTTCTTGGCTTGCCCAGCGGCAAGGCTTTGAAGTCGTGGATCTGAGCGAATCTACATTAGGGACAGATTGGGCATTTGCATATTCCGACTCTGACTTGAGTGCAGGGTACATCGAAAAATCCGATAGGCGTTACCCTCTTACTTCCTTTTTAGGTGTTTTTGTTCGTTTGCATCCACAGCCTGGTTTACCTGATGGAATAGTTCTGTCACCTGCTGAAGCCAGCGCGTTTGTTGTCGAAAGACGACACGCAATCCAACACCTGCTCAACTCATTTCCATGTGTAGTGGCTAATCGCCCCTACTCAGGCAGAGCAAATGGATCAAAACCGCATCAAATGAACTTGCTCACCAAAGCAGGTTTTTCTGTCCCAAGTTGGATCGCAAGCAATGAGAAATCGGTCGTTGAGAATTTTTCTCGTAGTTGTCGAGGCGGCGTGATCTACAAATCTTGTTCGGGAATCCGATCAAAAGTGCGTTTACTTGATGATGAATTGCTCAGAAGGTTGCAGGAGGGTACATCTCCGGTTGTCGTACAAGAGTATATCAAAGGGCATGATGTTAGGGTCCACGTTGTCAGGAATCATGTTTTCGCAACCAAAGTAATATCTCACAGCGTAGACTATCGATTTGAGAGCGGCAATAATGAGTTTCGGGAGACATCGATACCGGACCATATCCAGATGATGTGCAGGGATTTCGCCTTAGCTGATCATTTGACCATTGCTGGATTCGACTTCCGAGTTACTAAAGATGAGAAATGGTACTGCTTGGAAGTGAATCCCGTGCCTACTTTTTTGCCTTATGAAATGGAAACAGGACAGGCTATCGGAAACGCACTCCTAAACGTGTTTTGTGAAACACATGCCGATTCTCGTCTATGGCCAATGTAAACCTCATTCTTTCGTCATCCCTTGGGCCTAACGATTATCATTCACAAATAAACTATCCGTGATGAATTTGGTGTGCTTACTTCTTCGCTTGCCCACACAGCACAACAGATGTTCATATGCTGAGAACAATGTTTTGCGAGTGCCTGTTAGCTTGAATTCAATACGCATCGAGTTTGCCTGAAATTTGAAATGTCAACAGAGTCAGGAGACAAAGTATGAAAATGTTAGATATCGTACTAATTACTCACAAGCCGTTAACGGCTGACGAAATAACCAATCTACAAGAAAGAGGACTGCGCCTTGTGGCAGCTCTCGGTGAGCAAACATATCGGATACGCGGCACTAGCGATGCCAGTCTTGCGGATCTGCAAGCATTAAGCTATGTGGCTGATGTATCCGAGTTTGCACCACAAGAAAAGCTTGATGAAGCACTTAGGCAGGAAGCCCAACGAATGACCACATCTGCCGTGGCCGAGAGTACGCCCGCGTCAACAATTAGTGTGTTAGTCTCTTTGGATCGCCAAGCCGACATATCTGCTACTCTTGACGCGCTAGCAGAGATTGGAGAGGTGAAAGAAAGTACCAGGCGGCGGGCACTTGTTGAGGTCGCTGTGGATAGAATCAATGAGGTCGCCGCTCTGCCTGGTGTACTGGCGGCGGAGGTTGAACCAGACAACCGGACGCAAAACAACGTTGCTCGGAGCCTGACCAGGGTTGAGCCTGTTGCCGCCAGATTGGGGCTAGACGGCTCTGGCGAAATCGTTGGGGTGGCTGACAGCGGTTTGGATACAGGTGTTAACAATGTCAGCCTGTTGGCAGATTTTGTAGGTCGGGTTATCAACATTCGAGCCACGGTGAACAAAGTTGGAGTAGCCGACGGGGCCGATTTGAACAACCACGGTACACACGTTTCTGGTAGTATTCTAAGTGATGGTAGCAATTCTAATGGGAACTTAGCGGGCATGGCCCCAGCCGCTCGGTTAACCCTACTGGCTATGGGGCCGAACAACACCACTAGCTTGAGAGTCCCGGGCGACCTAACGACTGGTGTCTTCCAGGATGCATACGACGACGGCGCCCGCCTACACAACAACAGCTGGGGTACCAGGAATTCAGCCGGTGCTTATCTCGCCTCATCTGAGGACGTAGACGAGTTTATACGTGACAACCCAGATATGTTGATTATCATTGCGGCTGGTAACGAAGGTAGTGGTGCGTCTTCGGTGACAGCGCCAGGTACGGCCAAAAACTGCCTGACAGTTGGTGCGTCTGAAAGTGTACGACCATTGCCAACGACTATAACCCTCAATAACAATCCCCAGGATCACGATTTCAATCCAGCCACACCAAACCAAAACGTCCCATTAAATTGGAATGATTTCGATCAGCAGGCTGATAACGCGGAAGACATTGCCAATTTCAGTGGTCGTGGACCGACTGCTGACAATCGTATCGCCCCAGATATCGTTGCACCTGGCACCTTTATCCTCTCCTGCCGTTCCTCGGTCAGCACTGCTGACGTAGGACCGGACGGTTTACCTTTTCCAATAAGTCTCTATCCCGACGACGCTGATGGTACGGCTACCCATAATGAAGCAGTAGGTCGTGGCCTGCCGGGCGCACCATTCTGGGGCACCTGGGATCAGAATACACCTGACGCTCCGCCTGGCTCCGGCCCCAATTACCAGCAAAATTACTTTTACAATTCCGGTACAAGTATGGCCACACCTATTACTACGGGCGCGGCGTCGTTACTGCGCCAGTACTTGCGGCAACGCCGGGGTATCGCCAACCCGTCAGCGGCCTTAATGAGGGCAATGCTGGTTAACGGGGCAACTGTTCCGACCGGCTCAAGTAACGCACCCGACAATAATCGTGGATTCGGCTGGTTGAACTTGGAGAACACCCTGACACCCACCCCCACCGGCCAGCAAGCTTATTCCGACGACGTGGACCTTGCCGTAGCCAGTGATGAGGTGCGCAGCTTCTCGGTCCAATTGGCCCAAACAGGTCACCCGTTTCGGGTCACGCTAGTATGGAACGATGAACCCGGCAGCGGTATCCAGAACAAGCTTTACTTACGCGTAATTGCTCCTGACGGCGCCGTCTTCGACGGGGATGTGACTCCTTTCCCAACCAACCCTGGAGATACTAAGGCCAGCAATAATGTACAGCGAGTTCACATTGATACACCGGCAGCGGGTACTTATACTATTGAGGTACACGGTTTAGAAGTATTGTTTGGTATCGACGCCCATCTACCCCAAATTCGCCAGGACTTCGCCTTAACTGTCATTAACGGAATTGGCTTCTCACCGGAACCGGTGGATATTTGCCAAGTGATTGACAAGAGCGGAAGTATGGGATTTTATGGCTACATGGAACCAGCCAAAGAACGAGCCAAGCAAATGGTGGACATGTTGCGTATTAACGATCGGACGGGCGTGGTCGCGTTTAATGGTACCGCATCACCGGTTCACGCGGTCGTTCCTATTGATGGTCTTCCTACCCGAAATGCCATTAAAACTGACATCGATGATATTACCTCTGGCGGCGTTACATCGATGGGGGCGGGCTTAGAACTTGGGCAAGCGGGGCTAGCCGATGGGAGCGATGCGAACCATCCCCAGGCGATAGTGCTACTTAGTGACGGTCATGAGAATACCCCACCTTGGGTTGGCGGTGTCGTCACGGATTCACCACCAAGCTGGTATAGTGGCACAGACTTAAGGGAAGTACTACCCACGGTTCCGGCCGGGACCAAAATCTATACGGTCTCGTTGGGTGCCCAAAGTGATCAAGTATTATTGCAGGACATCGCTAATGCAACAGGTGGTGTATTCCATGCCATACACAGTCCCACTGAAATTGGCAAGCTTCATGAGATTTATATTCATCTACAAGCGTTGACAGGTGGCGAGGAGGTTATTGCCGCCGGGAGCGACAGCGTGGACGGGCTGAATTTCGGTGAGGTGGGCACGGCAGCGCTTGTTACTACTTTGGATATGGCAGACGAAGCGCTTCTGTCAGATTTACGAGGGTTAATCAACATTAGCGCGGTCGTCCCTGAGGTGGGCCATCTCGAAGGGTTATCTACTACGCGGATTCATCAGATTCCGGTGGACGAAAGCCTAAGCTCGGTGACGATGATGGTTTCGTGGCATAATCTCGATACACCTGTTTCGTTGACTCTTGTCTCACCGTCTCATCAGACCATCCGAACTGGGAGTCCGCTCCATTTCAACCATACAGGCAGCAGCTATCAATTCTTCCACATTGAGACCCCTGAATCAGGTCTCTGGCAAATGCATGTCCGCGCTGATAAGTCGAATGCAGACACTCTCAAGCGTTTTCATACTTATACTTGGGGTGCGTATGGCAAGTCGCCGTTGGGCATTCGCTATAAGATTCCCAAGCATCTCTTGGGCTTACCAGATATGGAGATTACAACCAGCCTAGTGGGGCAGCCCAAAGTAGCACGCACAGTACGATTCACCGGCTCCGTGGATGTACCCCGTCTGCCAGTAGATGCTTTGCTTGAAGAATACCGCGATCTCCTAGCAGACATTGATTTGCCCTTTGAGCCAGACAATCCAAAGATAGATCCGGACTTGTTCAAGCTAGCTATGCTGGACAAACGTATACAGGAAAAAGGGGCAGACTCCATCTTCCGCACGCAGTTTCGCCGCCTGCATCTGACCAGAAATAACAGCTACACGGACGCGATTGAGACACCGGTTCCTAGTCTCTACACTGTACAACTAGCCGTCACAGGGATCTCCCGTAAGGGCTTCTCATATCGGCGTGAAACACGCTTCAACATACACACTTAATACCATAGCCGCGCTATGTCTAAAGACTGACTTCTGACGAGCAGTTTCTCTGATTAGCAGGGTTGGTCCCAAGGAGGCCTTGTCGCCTGATTGAGTCAAAAATGCGAAGTACGGTTGTAGTGCCAGGGATAAATATAGGTACCTGATTGCGTGTCAACAAATTATGCCCATCCCCTATGCCCTGCAACGCACGGCCAGCGCCACCGGTCGGCGGCCCAAGTTCGTCACCTGTGAGAGGTGCGGCACTGAATACGTCTACCTGATTGAGCGCAAGGGCAGCGGTTCGGGCACCAGCTTCCTCTTCCTGGACAACGCCGGGGCCAAGGAGCGGGCACAGGAGAATGCCCGCTACAGTGTCTACAAGCAGTTGGAGGAGGGGCAGGACCCCATCCCCTGCCCCTCCTGCGCCTGGGTGCAGTCGGAGATGATCCCCCACGCCCGGGCCGCCTATCACGCCTGGATGTTCCTGCTGGGCCTCTTTCTTGCCCTTGGCTCCCTCGTTCTGATTATCGTCGCTCTCATCGAAAGTTTTTTCACGCCGCTGAACCCCACATCGACGCCCTTTCTGCTGAAGGTGGCTGGTCTGCTTGTGGGTGTCGGGCTGATTGTGCTGCGGGTACGTCTGGCCCGGCGCTACGATCCCAATGCTGTGGATCTGGTCGTGCGTCAACGCATCGCGGCCAACCGGGCCGTCCTCAAGGCGAGATACGACGCCCTACTGGCCGCGGCCCAGCCGCCGCGACAAAAGGTCTGGCCCCAGTACGAGTCCAGCCGGGTGGTGTAGGAGCGGACCGTCGGCGACTACCGGCTGGTGCTCGAAGACGACATCCACCCCCGGCAGGGAATGATCTACCAGCACATCCTGCGCGTCTTCTCTCTGCCGGAAAACGAACTGTGCCTGTGTGTCACCGCCTCCCGCAATGAATACGCCGGTCCTGGCGCGGATGGCCCCGACGCCCACTTCCTGCGCGTCTTCCGGGGCTACGAAGTGGACAATCTGGGCGTGTCGCCAGACTGGGCCGACATTGGCAAATTCGAAGGCCGCGCCCTGGAGTTGGTGCAGGAGCATCTCGATATTTCTGTGTCCGCGCCGGTCTGAACACAACAGTCGGAGCGGATGATCCAGCCGCCTGTCCCAAAGGAAACCTATGGCCACCCAACTTCCCCCCAACGCTTTCCAGCGCTCTCTCTTTGTCTGTCTCTCCCTGCTGTTGGCGCTTATCCTCTTGTCCCAGGGCAGCATTGCCGCACCCCCCACGCCGGCTGGGGGGGACAAAATCGAAGCCGCAGTGCTGGCCGCGCTGACGGCAAGCGACCAGACTACCTTCTGGCTGCTCCTGCCCGCTCCGCAGAAGCTGGCCCAGGCAGCGGCCATCCGGGATTGGAATGAACGGGGATGGGCGGTCTATCAACAACTACGGGCCAACGCCGATGCCAGCCAGGCGGAGATCGTCGCCCTGCTGCAGGCCAGGGGCGTTGCCTATCAGCCCTTCTGGCTGGTCAACGCCATTCAGGTGACGGGGGACAGGGCACTGCTCAACGAACTGGCCGCCCGACCCGAAGTGCAGCGGGTGGTTGCCGGGCGGGTCTATGAAATTCCCCGGCCCGCGCCTTCTGCACCCCGCGCCCGCAGCGAAAACATCGAGTGGAACATCGCCCACATTCGCGCCCCCCAGGTCTGGTCCACCTTTGGCAGCCGGGGCGAAGAGATTGTGGTGGCCAATATTGACGGGGGTGTGGAGTTCACCCACCCCGCCCTGGCCGCCCAATACCGGGGCAATCTGGGCAACGGTCTCTACGATCACAACTACAATTGGTACGACCCTTTCCCCTATTGCGACAAGCCGACGCCCGCACCCTGTGATGATGACGGCCATGGAACCCATACAATGGGTACACTGGTGGGCAGCGAGGGCGACGCCGGCCCCAATCAGATCGGCGTGGCCCCCCGTGCCCGCTGGATCGCGGCCAAGGGATGCGACTACTATTCTTGCCCGGAAGAAGCCCTATTGCTGGCAAGCCAGTGGATTCTGGCCCCTACGGACCTGAAGGGGCAGAATCCTCGGCCTGATCTGCGCCCCCATATCGTCAGCAACTCCTGGGGAAGGTCGCGCAGCGATCCCTATTTGCGCGCAATCGTCCAGGCATGGGAAGCGTCCGGCATCTTTCCCGTCTTTGCCGTCGGCAACAGCGGGGAATACGGCTGTCAGATGGTAGGCTCCCCCGGCGATTATCCCGAAAGCTATACGGTGGGCGCGTTTGACAGAGACAACCGGATCGCCTCCTTCTCCAGCCGCGGGCCGTCAGAGATCGATCAGAGCATCAAACCCAATATCAGCGCACCCGGTGTAGATGTGCGCAGCAGCTTCCTTGACGGCGGTTATGTAGCCTACGAAGGTACGTCGATGGCTGCGCCCCACGTGGCTGGTGTGGTGGCGCTCATGTGGTCAGCCGCGCCGGCCCTGCTGGGCAATATCGCCGAGACCCGCGCCCTGTTGGACCAGTCCGCCATCGATGTGGAGGACCTGCGCTGTGGCGGGACCCCGACCCGCAACAATGTCTGGGGGGAAGGCCGCCTGGATGCCTTTGCCGCGGTGGAACGGTCACCCCGAGGGCCGACCGGTCTCTTGCATGGGAACGTGACCCCGCCCGGAGCCACGATTCAGATAACCGGACCGAGCAGCCGTATCCTCGTCACCGACAACCAGGGGAACTTCAGCGTGCGTCTTTCCGTGGGCAGCTATGCTCTGCGCGTAGCACTTTTTGGTTATCTCGACCAGAACGTACAGGATGTGGTTGTCAGCGAGGGTGCAACCACCACCAGAGATTTCCAGCTTGCGCAGGCTCCGACATTTGGACTTTCCGGTCATGTGTTGGACAGCAATGGGCAGCCGGTTGCCGATGGATCGGTTCAGATTCTCAATACGCCTCTACCGCCTGTCCAAACCGACAAAACAGGCTTCTATACCTTCCCCAATCTTCCTGCCGGAAGCTATCAGGTGCGCGCCCAGGCCGCAGGCTGCAATGGCATCCAAACCCAGGATCTGATCCTCAGCCGTGAGCAGGTGCTGGACTTCGCCCTGCCAGAAAAGTTGGATGTGGCAGGCTATCGCTGCCGTTCGATTCAACCGGCCTACCGCGAGGCCAATACCCTCCTGACCGAATGGGGTGATGAGGGGTCGGTAGCTGTCGCCTTGCCCTTCCACTTTGTTTTCTACGGAAAGTTTTACAACCGGGCCTATATCTGTTTCAACGGCTCGCTGGTTTTTGTGGATAGCTGCTATTCCCGTAACCAGAGCCTCCCCATCCACTATCCATCATCGCCAGCCATCTACGCCTTCTGGGATGATTTGGTCGTCTATGGCGGGGGCAGCATCCGTACGGAACTGCTTGGCGTGCAGCCCAATCGGCGCTTTGTTATTGAATGGCGCAATGTGGGCTTCTACGACGCGACGGATGAGACAATGCGGGTCGATTTTGAGATCATCCTCTTTGAGAACGGGCTAATTCAGACCCACTATCGCAACATTGGGCCAAACGGTCGGGAGCAGGGGGATTCAGCCACCCTGGGCATCGAAGATGGGTTGGGAGAGATAGCGCTACAATACTCATTTGACAAACCCGCCATCGCCAGCCCAAACTTTGCCCTGGGCTATATGCCCCCACCCGGCACGATTCTCAGCGGTCGGGTGAGCAGCAGCAGCAGCGGGAACGGCGTGGCTAACGCGACGGTTCGGGCCTTCGCGTCTGGTTCAGAGAGACACGAAACAACGACCGATGCCGCGGGTATCTATCATTTGCGCCTGCCCGCTGGCCTCTACAGGGTGGAGGCGAGTGCTTTCGACTATATCTCCCGTACAGCCCAGCTTCAACTCTCAGGGAGCGACGGTTTTTTCACCCAAGATTTTGCCTTAGACAGCGCGCAGATGGACGTCAGCCCCCGGTCTACCCAGATCACTCTCACCCAGGGCTACCAACACACGGAACTGCTCACCCTGCGCAACACAGGCACCAGCGATCTGATCTGGTATACCCGGGAAAGCGGCGGCAGCTCCGGGGCGCGCAGCACGGCCCGTTCTCTCTGGCCCGATCTTCAGCATTCGTTGACAGGGGACAGACCGGAAGTCTCCCCGGAAGCCCTGGAGCGCCTGACCGCCGAACGACAGAGCAGTGCGCCAGGGCCATTCGATCTGATCGTGGCGGACCTAATCGGGGATGCCAAAAGCGCGGATATTGTCTCCGTGTGGGGCACTTCCGACGGCAGCGATACCCTCTGGCTCTCTGTCGAACTGACCAAAACCCGAGCGATTGACTCATCTATCGGCTATGTACTGCTGGACACCGACCAGAACCCGGATACCGGCTATCCAGTAGCGGATTGGATGGGGGCACCTGATCGAACAGTGGGCATTGACTATGTGGTGGAGTTCTCCCGCTCGCCGCTGGTATTCGTATACTCAGCCGCAACAGGCAAGACGGTTGACGCCACTGTTATAAAAATAGACGACCAGCGCTACTCCTTCGACATTTCCCTGGCCGCGCTGGGCAATGACGACGGCGCTCTCGATCTGGTCTTCCTGTCGAAAGACGGCTATAACACTGTGGACCGGGCACCAGATGCGGGCAGCGGCGCGCTCTACCCCCGTATGGATATTCCCTGGTTTGCCACCCAGCCAGCCAATGGCGTTCTGCCCCCCGGCGGCAGCCAAGCCGTCGAGTTGCACTTCGATGGCCGCAAACCTGACCTTGCCCCCTCCACCACCCACTCGATGACGCTTCTGGTCATCGGCAATGATCCTGTAAACCGGTCGAGCCGAATCCCGATCGGTGTTCAGGTCGCGCCGGCCGTGGCAGGCCCGGAAGTGACGATTGCCCCCACTGCGACAACCCACTACAGCGGATCAGTCTCTGTACCCGTCCACTTTTCCGGTAGCCAATATGCCATCACTGCCCTCGATTTTGCCCTGCTCCTCCCGGAAAGCTGTCTGGACTTTTCCACGGAGGATGCCAATGGGGATGCACTATTTGACGCGGTGGACTTTGCCATAAGCGCTGGCTACAGCCGCACGGTGTCGCTGGTAAACGACGGCGCTGGCAAGCAACTGAGGGTGCATCTGGCCGACATTTCCGCGCCCTTCACCCCTCTGGCCGACGGCGCACTGCTAACCGTTCGTTTCACCGCCGCCTGCCAGCCGCCGAAAAAAGGCCAGATTCTGGTCCCGCTGGCGTTGGCCGGACCACCCGCCCTGGCTTTTCAGGACGGCAGCGGGAAGAACATTGCAGGGAAAGCTGTGGGTGGCTCGGTGCGCATTCTTTGGGGCAGCCCTGGCGACAGCAATGGGGATGGGACGGTGGATGTGGCCGATATAGGATTCACTGTGGATGAACTTTTCGACGGGGACGGGGCTTATTGGTTGGACGTGCCTGGCGGCGGGGTTATAGCCAGTCCAGTTGGTGTGGATGCCAATCAGGATACGCTTGTCGATGCGGCGGACGTCATCTGCACGGCGTTGATCGGCGATGGCGGGCCAGCCGCCTGCCCTGCTTCGCCCACGTCCCAGCGCGACATCCGCAACGCTGCCGTCATCTCCATTTCCCAAAAAATTCCGGTTGCCCTGGACCAACAGATTGATGTGCCCATCTATCTCGAAAGCAGTGGTCTCTCTGTTGTCGCTACGGCCTTTACCCTCAATTTTGATCCGTCCTGGCTATTCTTCGATCCGACAGACGGGAACAGCGACGGGATTCCCGATTCTATCACCTTCGCGCTTGCCGGCTCCTCTGCGCTATCTGCGACACAGCAGGCAGGGGGCGGTGGCTTCAGTCTCTTTGTGGGGGATGTAACACCACCTCTGACTGCCCTGCCCGACGGTCTGCTTGCCACCATTACATTCCAGGCGCGTGCCAGACCGACGGTTGTCCAAACCCAGGGAACTGAGGTGCAGTCTCCTTCTCAAACTGCTGTCGCTCCCGATGGCGTTCAGCTCACAACTGCTTTCTCTGATGCCAGAAAGCGGGAGACCCTACTTCATTTCGCCCAGTCTCCCGGTGTCTCCGCCGCCAGCAGTAGCGGTCAGAGTCTGCCCGTGACGCCCCAGGATGGGTCCGTGCTAATCCGCATGTACGAGCTTTTTGTGCCACAGATAGAGCGATAACCCCCACACCCCCAAAAAGACCCGCAGCCTCTCGGCTGCGGGTCTTTTCCTATCCACTTAATTCGTCTGAGCCGTGTTCTATCGTTCCAATCCTACGGCCCCGGAAACTCCCCACTGCGGATCGCCTCTTGCCGGGCATTCTCCAGCAGAAGCTGCCACTCCCCGGGTTCGCCCCGCTCGGCCAGCAGCCGGGTGAGCACCTGGCCCAGTTCGCCGCCCATAGAATTGGGCAGGGCAAGAATCATTGGCGGGCCAAAGTACTGCGCCCGGCTGATCATCTCCTCGGCCCGGCGGATACTTTCGCTATAGAGAGAACGGTCAAAATCCTTGTGGGCCGGCACCCACGTAAGCTGGGTGGAGGTCTGCTGGGTGAGCACCTGGCTGTTCTCCGGCGAACCCATAAAGCCAGCAAAGGCGTTGGCCTGCAAAGGATGGGGCGCGTTGGCCGGGACCACAAAACCGAAGGTAATACCCACCTCGCCTACAGGCAAGTCCGGGTCCATCAGCGGGAAGGGGAAGAAGTCCAGTTCGTCCAGAAAAACCGGGGGCAGATCGCCCACAGCAAAGTTGCTGCCCAGAGCCATCACCGCCTTGCGCCGCACAATTGGGTCTGCGCTGTCCCCCCGGATCAGGGCCAGCATACTGTCCAAATCACCCATTGTAGTCGGGCTTTCCACAAAGAAGCCCCGGGAGAGCATATCCCGCATCGTCTCGAAGACATCCAGCACCTTCGGGTCCGTATACGCCTCCTCCCCGTCCAGCAGCCGCTGGTGAAAGTCCGGTCCATTCAGCCGCATATTTAAATAGTCAAACCAGAGCGTCCCCACAAAGGCATTGTTGCCCGCAATGGAGAGGGGTGTCTCGCCGTTGGACCAGAGAATCTCGCAGATCGTCATCAACTCCTGCCAGGTGGTGGGCGGCGTCAGCCCATAGCGCTGAAAAATCTCCTTATTGTAATAGATGGCCGTCCAGCCGTGACCGCCGGGGACAAAATAGGGCGCGCCCTGGTAGTAGCTCATCTTCTGGATCGGCTCGGCGATGCCATCAGTAAAGCTGTTCTCCTGCCAGACGTCGATCAGATTGCCCAGCAGGTTCTGGCGCATGGCCGAGTAGAGCAGATTGCCCGTCCACAGAAACATCACATCCGCGCCAGAGTTGGCGTCGGTCAAATAGCGCTGGGGCGGGCCATTGAAGGGGGTGCGGGTGACCTGAATGGCCGGGTACTTCTCCTGAAAGCGCTGGATGACCAGTTCTTCGGTCTGGGCCTCTGTGGCCTGATTGAAGGTCATATACCGGATGGCGACCGGCGTGAGCGTGAGGGGATCGACCTCATCCTCTGGGCCGCAGGCCGTAAAGACAAAGAGCAGCATCAACAGCAGGGGTAGTACAAGAAGGGGGGCGTTGCGTTTCATCGAATCGACTCCTGGGGTGTGGCAACCGGCCTGCAACATTTCCGGCAGGCAATTCGTCTAGTATCATACCACAACCAACCGGTTGTGCTTTGGCGCGGATCGACTGTGCCGGTCTCATCCGGCAGGAGGTTTCTATGCGGCGCTGGATGCTTGTCACCCTCCTCGCGGCGCTGACCGCGATCTTTCTCTTCTTCGTGCTTCGTAACCCACCCCCCGTTGCCCTTTCTGCAGAGGTAACTGTTCAGCCTCCTCCCCCAAGCTGGGGGAGGTTGGGAGGGGGTGAGCAGTTACCTGTTCAGCCCCCCCACTCTGCCCCTCCCCATTCTTGGGAGAGAAGTGGATCGACTCCTCCCCCAAGCTGGGGGAGGTTGGGAGGGGGTGAGCAGTTACCTGTTCAGCC
>JAHDWH010000121.1:0-2938 GCA_023384455.1 Caldilineaceae bacterium
CGATGGATATCGAACCGGCCTTCTGCTTCTTTGAGTGAGCCCCCTGGGACTCGAACCCAGAACCCACGGCTTAAAAGGCCGTTGCTCTGCCATTGAGCTAGGGACCCGCGATATTTCCTCTCTACTATATCCCATCCACCGCCTTCTTGACAAATTTTGCCAGCCCGTCAACGGGTTGCATCCACACCGGAGAGAGGCGTTTCCGCCGGGACCGACGGCTGGGCATCCGCCGCAATCAGCAGGCGCACGGGCCAGGAGCGGCTCAGCGCCTCGCCCGATGGACCGGCTGTCTCTGCCCACAGCAGATTTTCACCCGGCGGCAAGGGTCTGCTCATCTGCCACTGCCACCCGCCATCATCCCCCACCACACTTTTCCCCAATAAACGCGGCGCGTTCTCATCTGCACCCTTCCCATAAAAAAGTAGCTCCACCCCGGCTGAGCCGATACCTGAAAACAGGGGGGTATTGTCCTGCTGGGCCTCAGCAGAAGAAAGCGGCGTCAAAATCCCCGGCGCGGCTACCGGCTGACCAGCAGGACTGATAAGTGCCATCACCGACACCGGCCCGGAAAGCAACACTCCATCCACTGTGACCAGTCGGGCCTGCACCCAAGTCATCCCCACAGGCAGAGGGCTGGTTGGGGCAAACTGCCAATACCCTCGGCTATCTGCCACCACCGCGTAGCGCCGACCCTCCAACAGAACTTCCATCAGCCCATCGGCCTCTGTTTCGCCATAAAAGAGGGGTGTACTGTTGCCCAACGGTGCGCGCCCTTCCCCCAGAATGGCCAGGCTCAGGCGCTCCTCTGCCGGGGATGCTTGCCTGTCTGGGTTTGCCTCTCCAGTAGTCTTGGCGGCTTCTGCCTGGGCTGTCTGGGCTGGCAGCGCAACTGCCCCAGCGGGCACAAGCGTTGGCGCAGACCGGCTACTGCTCCCCACCACAGGTCGCTGGCCGGGCCGGGCCAACGGCGATGCGCCCTGGGGATCAACTGACCCCGGCTGCCCTGGGGCAAAAAGAAGCAACACCAGCCAGAACAGCAGGGCAAAACCGATTTTCCAGCGGTCCAGCCGCCAGTCAAAATAGGGCGGGCGGTGCATAGCTTATCCCTTTGCCTGGAGTTGTCGGGCTTCTCCTATCCAGGCGGCAAAATTAATGGCGTCATCCAGCCGGTGGGCAGGGATAATAGCCGCCAACTCTGGCGCAGTCGTCTGGGCCAACTGGGCAAACGTGACAATCCCGGCTTGCACCAATTCCTGCTCAAAAACCTGATCGATACCCTCAATGCGGGTCAGATCGTCCGGGATGGGGCCTGTATAGATGGCATTGACCCGACCACTCTCCGCGGCCAGTTGGCGGGCCTGCACGATCCACGACTCCGGGTTGCTGCTGGGCAGGGCTTTGGTGATAGCCCGCAGGGTATCCACATCCACCTGGCCCAGTTCGTGCCAGGTAAACACACCGGCTTCGTATAGCCGCTTTTCATACACATCCCCGATGCCTCGAATGTCGGAGAGAGGATCGGGATGATTGCCCCTGGCTGCACCGGGCTGGGCCAGGGCTGGAGAAGCAGCCATATAAGGGCGATAGTCACCTGGCGGGTGGGCTGGGGGCTGTCGGTTGCCCAGGGCTGCCGTCATCGGATCAACACCCGGCACAGCCCCACCCATCCGCCGCCCTCGCAGCCAGAGCCACTCAGTCAAAGTGGAGAGTACCCAGCCCAGCAAAAAACCCGCCCCCACGTACCAGAGGATATTGAATCCAGCCACAGGCCAACCTCCCGTTGTTCCCTACCCATTGGCAGCCACAGAGCCACAAAGAAAGTGACTGTTCGGCCACTCCACCCTACCCCTCCCCATTCCAGGGAGGGAACTGGATCGACTTCTCCCCCGCTGTGGGGGAGGTTGGGTGGGGGTGAGCAGTTACCAAAGAAAAATGAAGTAGAAAGATGAAGTATACTGCCAGTGTACGAATGCAACCGGGGATTGTCAATCTCGGCTTGGGTCGCAGACCTCCAGCGCAGTGCCATCACCAGCCCCAATCAACAGCCGCTGCCGGGCCGCTTCAAACAGAATCACACTGCCCGCCACGGCCGCATTGAGCGATTCAACCCCGCCTTGCATGGGAATGGCGATGGGTATGGCCGCGCTTGCCGCTGCCTGGCTGGGGCCGTGGGCCTCATTTCCAATGATCAGAGCCGAAGGCAGAGACCAGTCCACCCCATCGTAGCCCAGCGCGCCACGGGCATCCGCTACAAAGAGTTGACGTTCGTTTCCCAAAAGTGTCTCTACTTCTGCCCAAGCAGAACAGGTGGCAATGGCAATACGAAAATGTGCCCCCACCCCGGCCCGCAACACTTTGGGACTATAGGCGTCTACCGCCTCCGGGCCAAAGATGACCAGCCCTGCGCCCGCCCCGACAGCACTGCGCAGAAGCGTGCCCGCATTGCCCGGATCAGCTATCCCATCCAATACCAGCACCAGCCCGCTTGCTATCTCGGGGATAGCGGGCGGTATGGGGGCAACCGCCACAATCCCCTGGGGGGTTACGGTATCGCTGATCCCGGCCAGCAGTGCCTCCTCTACCAAATAGAGGGGTGTTCCCCCCAATGCCAACGCTGCCAATAGCTCTGTCTGTTCCAATCCTGCCGCAAAGGAGCGGGCGATGAAAACAGACTCCAGTGTCACGCCGGCCCGCCAGGCATCGGCAACCAGGCGGGCCCCTTCGAGCAGACACAGCCCGCTCTGCTCCCGGGCCCGGCGTCGCTGAAGTTTGCGGGCCATTTTGAGGCGGGGGTTGTTGGCACTGGTGATCTCTAACATCAAAAGCCTGTCCAAAGTCCGGGGTTCAGAGTCGCAAATCCTGAATACATAATCGTAAGAAAATCTTCTAAAAATACGCACCACCGACGCCGGACACCGGACGCCGGACTCTGGACGCC
>JAHDWH010000121.1:3038-19549 GCA_023384455.1 Caldilineaceae bacterium
GACTTCCGAAAAGAAACGGCAGAGACCGAAGCCCCTGCCGTTGCCTGCCGAATCTTCTTATGTGGTCAAGGAGGGGGTCAGCCGAATCAGGCCGGGCTGAGCTGGGATTTGGCCAACTCGGCCAGTTTGCCAAATGTGGCGGCATCCCGGGCTGCGATATCAGCTAACACTTTGCGATCCACCTGAACGTTTGCCAGTTTCAGGCCGTGGATCAGCTTGCTGTATGTCAGACCGTTGAGCCGGGCCGCCGCATTGATCCGGGTGATCCAAAGACGACGGAAATCCCGTTTGCGGTTGCGTCGGTCGCGAAACGCATAGAACAGGGACTTCATCATCGCCTCGTTAGCCCGGCGGAAGAGGGTAGAACGAGAGCCATACTGCCCTTTGGTAAACTTTAGAACTTTCTTGTGCCGCTTGTGAGCAGCCACCCGCGGTGATGACCGAGGCATTGCATTCTCCTTCCGTGAGGGCGGGCCAGGAGTTGCCCCCTGGCCTCTTGCGTTGCCGTTCACGTATTAGGTAGTTGATTAGTCGATAGAAAACCTAGCAGTCCGCAACCAGCAGTCCAAAATCAGGCGTAGCACCATTGCGGACTACCAAAACTACAATTACAAGCAAAACGAGGGCTAATGCTTAGCCGCCCACGCCCAATTTGATCAGACTGACCATCTTCTTGGTCGTGCTGGAAATTGTGTGGCTGTACTCATCGGTTCGCCGCTTACGACGGCGCAGATGGCTGCCGCCCTGTTTCATTCGCATCACTTTGCCGGTTTTTGTCAACCGGAGGCGCTTCTGGGTCCCTTTGTGGGACTTCATCTTAGGCATGTCTGGACTCCAATTCATTCCGTTCGGCAGGCAAACAAGACAAAACGGGCTGATGCCCGTTATGTTCAAGCATAGAATTTTACCCGAAGACCGGGTATTTGTCCACTTTTGGGCAGGGTCGCAGAAAATAAATGTCAGCGCTGTTTCAAACCAGGCTTACGTTTCTTCCTCATCCGCCGACGCGCTGTTGCCGGGGGCCAACATCATAAACATAGCCCGTCCTTCAAATGCCGGAAGAGATTCGACAATCGAAGAGGGTGCCAAATCTTTGGCAACCCGCTGCATCAGCGTCAGGGCCACATCCCGATGGAGAATTTCCCGACCCCGAAAACGGATGGTCACTTTTACTTTGTTGCCGTCGGCCAGAAACTTGCGCGATTTTGTGAGCACAACCTGAATGTCGTGCTCGCCGGTTTTTGGCCGCAACCGTACCTCTTTCACATCGATCTGCTTCTGCGCCTTGCGGGATTCCCGCTCGCGCTTCTGCTTTTCATAGAGATACTTGCCATAATCCATCAACCGACAAACCGGTGGAGACGCGTTTGGCGCAACTTCAACCAAATCCAGCTCTCTCTCCATAGCGATTGTCAGGGCATCGCGGGTTTGCATAATGCCTAGCTGCTCGCCAGCGTCATCGATTACGCGGACTTCACGGGCGCGAATGTCTCTGTTGACTCGGGTGTTATCTTTACTAATATCCGTGCTCCTTGTGGTTTGTGTCGATAGCCTTCAGGTCCGGACAATTTGTGGTTGGTTTCCGGCAAGAGGAAGACTTCGACTGTCTGTACAATCAGTTAAAAAGTATAGCACTACCAGAGAGAGACGTCAAATCAAATTTCAGTTTTCCAACCATAAGAAGCGGGACGCAGATTTTCATGATTGAAATGAAACGACGCTGATTTTATCAGGTATTCACCTGTACATCTGCGTAGATCAATAAAAATCCTGAAAATCTGCGTCCCGCTCTTTCACTTTTCTACAGCCCGGCCGCGCGGCTGGCGATGGCCTGGCCGATCTGGGCGATGAACTCGGCCACGGCCAGACCGTTCTGGCGGGAACCGTCCCGTTTGCGCAGGGCCACCGTGCCCTCTTCCATCTCCCGATCCCCCACCACCAGCATATAGGGCACTTTCATCAGCTGGGCCTGGCGAATTTTGTTGTTCATCCGCTCCGAGGCCAGGTCAGCGCTGACCCGCACACCGGCGGCGGCCAACTGCTGGCGCACCTGCTCGGCGTATTCGTTGTGAACGTCCGTAATCGGAATCACCCGTGCCTGTTCCGGGGCCAGCCAGACCGGGAAGTCGCCGGCGTAGTGTTCGATCAGAAAGCCGATCATCCGCTCGTGGGTGCTGAGCGGCGCGCGGTGGATGCAGAGGGGCGTCTCGGCCTCACCCTCAGCGTTGACGAAGGTCAGGTCAAAGCGTTCGGGCACGGCAAAGTCCACCTGATTCGTGGCCAGGGTAAACTCCTTGCCAATCGCGCTCCACACCTGCACATCGATCTTTGGGCCATAGAAGGCGGCTTCGTCCGCAACCTCCACAAAGGGCACATTGCCATTCGTCATCGCCCGGCGCACCATATCCTCCGTCTTTAGCCAAAGGCGCTGGTTGTCCACATACTTTTTGCCCAGCCCTTTGGGGTGGTGGGTACTCAGCCGCATCACATAGCGTTCCAGCCCAAAGAGGTCGAAGTAGAGTTTGTACAGGTCCACCACAGCCAGGAACTCCTGCTCGAACTGGGCCTCGGAGCAGTAGATGTGGGCGTCGTTCATCTGCATCGAGCGCACCCGCATCAGACCGAAGAGTTCGCCGCTCTTTTCGTAGCGGTAGCAGGTCCCGTATTCGCTCAGGCGGATGGGCAGGTCCCGGTAGCTGCGCAGTTTGGAGTCGAAGATTTTGTGGTGCATCGGGCAGTTCATCGGCTTGACGTAATACTTCACCCCCTCCAACTCCATCGGCGCATACATACTCTCGGCGTAGTAGGGCAGATGGCCGCTGCGGATGAAGAGGTCTTCCTTCGTCAGATGGGGCGAGCGCACCCGCTGATAACCAGCCTTCGTCTCCACTTCCTTGGCCAGCTTCTCCAGCTCGTCGATCAGCACCGCGCCGTTGGGCAGCCAGAGAGGCAGCCCCGGCCCCACCTCCTCGTCAAAGATGAATAGCTCCAGCTCCCGGCCCAGCTTGCGGTGATCCCGCTGCTTGGCCTCTTCCAGCATATCCAGATAGGCCTTTAGTTCCTTTTTGTTGCGCCAGGCCGTGCCGTAGATGCGCTGCAACATCGGGTTCTTCTCGTCCCCCCGCCAATAGGCCCCGGCCACGCTGAGCAGTTTGAAGGCGTCGGCGGGAATTTTCCCCGTATGTTCCAGATGGGGACCCCGGCAGAGGTCCTCGAAGCTGTCGTGTTTGTAGGTGCTGATGACCGGCTTTTCCGCGCTTTCGTTGCCGAATTCGTCCAGATTGCCTTTGTCCAGCCCGTCGATCAGTTCCAGTTTGTAGGGCTGGTCGGCAAAAAGCGCGCGGGCCTCGTCTGCGCTCACTTCCCGGTAGGCGAAGGGATGCTTGCCGCCGGTGATGCGCCGCATCCCCTTCTCGATTAGCTCCAAATCTTCCGGCGAGAAGGTGCGGTTCTTGCCCGCTTCGTCCTTGCCCAGATCGAAATCGTAGTAGAAGCCATTCTCAATCGGCGGCCCGATGGCGATTTTGGCGTCGGGATACAATTCCAGCACCGCCTCGGCCATCACATGCGCCGCGCTGTGCCGCAACTTATACAGATCGTCCTTTTCCACTTCGTTGTACTCAGCCATAAGTGTAACTCCTGTAGGAACATAAAATTCCAAGAAAGACTTGGAACGCAGATTACACAGAGAAAACCCGCACCCTCTCCTCTTTACCCTATCGTAAGAATGCCGGACAGCCCAACACGTCACCCTGTCACCCTGTCACCCCTTCATCCCCCGCTAGTCAACCACCCCGCCGTCCACCAGGTCAGGTAGAGCAACTGCTGGATGCCCTTTGTCAGGGGCTTGGGGTCGATCCATTCGGTCAGCCGGTGGGCGTCGCCCCCTTCGGTCAGACCGATGCAGACGGAGGGGATGCCCCGACTGAGGGGAATGTTGGCGTCGGTGCTGCTGATGCGCACATCCAGCCGCTCGGCAATGCCCAACTGGGCCAAAATCCCACTGGTGGCCTGCATCAGCGGATGGCTTTCGGGAATCTGCCCCGCGGGCCGGTTGCCGATGGTTTCCACAGAGAAAGTGACACCGCTTTTGGCCCGTTCGTGATGGCGCTGGTGGCGCTGGACAAGCCGCTGCACCTGCTCGTCGAGCTGGGCCAGGGTTTCTGGGGCCGCGCTGCGCAGGTCCAGATCGAAAGAGGCGTGCTGGGCAATGGTGTTGACCGATGTGCCGCCGCTGAATGTGCCGATATTGTAGGAGGTGCGGGGCTGCTGGGGCACATTCAGCCGGGTGATCTCCGTGGCCAGGGCCGCCAGGCAGTGGATGGCGCTGGCACTGCCAAAATCGCCCCAACTGTGTCCCCCCGGCGCGGCCGCGGCGATGCGATAGCGGCGCACCCCCAATCCGGCGTGGACGATCCGGCCCAGCCCCATCCCTTCCAGCACCAGCACCGCGCCGATCCGATCCTGCAAGCGGTCCACCGCGGCCCGGATGCCCTTCAGATCGCCCAGCCCCTCCTCGGTGGAATTGGCGACCAGCCAGATATCCACTGGCGGCGCTTCGTCCAAACCAGTCAGGACTTCGGCCAGCACCATCAGCCCGGCCAGCCCCGTCGAGTTGTCGCCGATGCTGGGGCCGGCGATGCGTCCTGTCTCCGGCTCCACCCGCACGGTCAGGTCTGTGGAAGCGGGGAAGACCGTATCCGTGTGCGCGCTGACCAGCAGGCTGGGCGTGGCCTGCCTGCCGGGGATACGTGCGTAGACATTCAGCGCCCCGTCCCGGTCGATGTCGGCCAGCCCCAACTCCCGGAAGCGCGCCTGCACCCAATCGGCCCGCAACTCCTCTGCACCCGTGGGCGCGGGAATCTGCTGGATTTCTACGCAGAGCGCGGCCAGCCGGTCGCCCTCCCCGGCGATCTTCTCCACCGCGGCGCGAATGGACGCATATTCTGGCAGTCTGTCCAACCCCATCGATTCGGCCATCAGACGTATCCCCACAAATCTCAAAAATCAGCGAAAATCAATTCAAATCAGGTAAATCTGCGTCCCGGTTTTTGGAAACAAAAAAGCCCCATCCCAATAACGGGACGAGGCTTGGCTCGCGGTTCCACCCATTTTGTCCGGCGTCTGGGCCGAACCTCTCGGGGGTCTGTAACGGGACCAGCCGGGCGGGAATAGTAGGCGTTGCGCCGTTCCTCCTGCCGCTCCCAGGTGGTTTTCCAGAAGTACCCTCGCAGTGGCTCTCAGCCGGTGGCCCCTGCTCTCTGGGTCGGGCGAGCTTCTGTACTCGTCCTGGTCGTTGCGTTTGCTTCTGATGATAGGACGCTGATGGCGCTGAAAAATCTGATCGACGCTGAGTAAATCAGTGTAAATCATTTGTTTCTGCGAAAATCTGCGTCCTCTGCTGTGTGGGAGATACTGGACTTGAACCAGTGACCTCTACGATGTCAACGTAGCGCTCTAGCCAGCTGAGCTAATCCCCCGTAGGGGAGACAGTATAGCAGGAAATGGGGGTGGATGCAAATTTGGGTGGGAAGGCGGGAAGGTGGAAAGAAGTCCGACTTTTGCCTTTTATGCCGCCAATCGATCTTCGACTCGTTGCCGCAAAATGACTAACTCCTCCCGCTCAAAACTCTCTACTGCCGAAAGAAAAAACGAAAATGGCACTTGTAAGCGAACCATTCGCTCATTTTTGAGTAGATTTTGACGTAACACATCGGCTAATTGCAGTGCGTCGTTCCATACATCGGCAGCACTCATGACTTCTGCCTCTGGTTCGTGTGCTGATTTTTGCTTCATCATTACTTTCGCTCCTGTTTCGCCATCTCATACACCTGTTGAATGAACAGTACGCTGTAATGCGTCCCCAGTTGCCGACATCGCTCTAATCGCTCCCGCAACTCCTCAGCCGAAAGTAACCCAGCCTGGACAGCCATGAGCAATGTCCCTGGAAAGCCAGATAGTCTGACCCTTCTCTGTTTGGCAACCGTCCGTGCTGCCAGTTCGTCCAATAAAAGAATACTATTTTGGTGTTCGGGACGCAATACTAACCGAATAGCCTGAGCTTCTCCCAGATGGTTGACCACAACAGGATCATTCGTAGATTTGAGCAAGAAGGGAGAAACTATCAGATTGAAAAGCAGAGATGAGCGGCCCAGTATTGCAAACAGCATCGGTAACAGTTCTTGTTGCTTGTGGCTGCGCCATGACGATTCCGCTTTAAGTGTAATTGGCGCACAATCATTCGTTTCCACAGGTGCGCCTTGCTCTGGTAAAGCATCACCACGCTGATAGTACACATGGATTTTCCGTGATATTGGATCGAGGCAGCTAACGCCCGAATCAATTTGCCCTGCCGACCAAAGGGAGGCGGGGTCAGTTTCGTCCATGGCAGCAAATTGGCGGTCAATTTCTGCTCGTTCCTAGTCAACCAATAATCGTTCCAGAGCCGAGACAATGAGCACATTGCGGTTAGCCACCTGTCCACCGTCGATCAGTTTTTGACTGCGTTGGAGCAGGTCGGCTGGAAGCGCTACCGTTGTGCGCACCGTTTCCTGGTTTTTGAATAGTCCTTGCTGCATACAAACCTCCAGCATAATTGATGACTACTAGGATGCGATTATAGATGCAGTTGGTGATGTCTGTCAACAGCCCTTCCCCCACATTCGATATTGATGGAGGGAAGTTCCACACCGTTGGCATAGCTTCAGCAGATGCGCGGCAACTGCTCCCCGCTGAGGAGGTCCACAATGCGGGTGGCGCCGATGGCCGAACGCATTGTCACCAGCCCATCGCTCTGTGTGCCGACTGTGCCTACCAGCGCCGCGCCCTGGCCCAGAGGATGGCCGCGCAAAATTGCCAGCGCCTTCTCCCCATCCTCGGCAGCTACAAAGGCCACAAAGCGCCCCTCATTCGCCACGTAGAGCGGGTCCAGCCCCAAAATCTCGCACGCGCCTCGCACCTCCTGGCGCACGGGGATAGCCGTTTCGTGGATGTGGACCCGCCGCCCGGATGTGCTGGCGATCTCCACCAGCGCGCTCGCCATCCCGCCCCGGGTCATATCCCGCAGACAGTGGACGGCCACGCCGCCGTCAAAGAGGGCCTGGACTGCCCCGGCCACACAGGCCGAGTCGCTCTCGATGGCGCTCTCAAATTCCAGCCCCTCGCGCACGGCCATAATCGCGATGCCGTGGCGTCCGATGTCACCGCTGACCAGCACCGCGTCCCCCGGCTGTACTTGGGACGGGCCGATTGTGCGCCCTTCCGCCACCAGTCCAATGCCGCTGGTGTTGATGTAAATGCCGTCGCCTTTGCCCCGGTCCACCACTTTTGTGTCCCCGGTGACGATCTGCACCCCGGCTTCGGCTGCCGCGGCCTGCATCGACTGGACGATGCGCCAGAGTTCCTCCATCGCCAGCCCCTCTTCCAGCACAAAGCCCGCGCTCAGGTAGAGTGGCCGCGCCCCACACATGGCCAGATCGTTGACTGTGCCGTGGATCGCCAGGGAGCCGATATCGCCGCCGGGGAAGAAACGGGGTTTGACCACAAAGGAGTCGGTGGTGAAGGCCAGGCGTGTACCCGCCATTTCCAACAGCGCGCCGTCGTGCCGGGCGTCCAGGGCCGGGTTGCCAAAGGCTGCGCCAAACATCCGCTCGATTAGCTGATTCATCAGCCGCCCGCCGCCGCCGTGGGCCAACTGCACAGTCGGGTAGTCGCTGATGGGGATGGGGCAAGTTAACGAAAAACTAGTTTGGTTGGTCATAAGCAAATTGGTGTGCAGTTGGGGATGCTGAGATGCTGAGATGATGAGGTATTCGTCATCCCATCATCTCGACATCAGGCGGTAAATTCGATTCTTCTGTATCGATAATAGGCCGCACACGCACCCTCCGACGAAACCATCGGTGCGCCCAGGGGTTTTTCCGGTGTGCAGCGTGTGCCAAAGGCCCCACATTCGCTGGGATAGGCGATGCCTTGCATAATTTGGCCGCTGATACACTCGCCGTCCTCCTGCGCGGTGATATCCGCCACGCCGAATTTGGTTTCGGCGTCGTAGGCGGCGTAGGGCGGGGTCAGCCCCAGACCGCTGCTGGGAATCTCGCCCAGTCCCCGCCAGCCCCGATGCACCACCTGGAAAACTGTGCTGACAATCTCCTGGGCTGGACGGTTGCCATCCCGCGTTACGGCCCGGGCGTATTGATTTTCCACGACCGCCCGTCCCTCTTCCAACTGTGCGATGCACAGGTAGACGCCGTGCAGAATGTCCAGGGGTTCAAAGCCGGTGACGACAATCGGCACGCGATATTTGGCCGCAATCGGTTCGTATTCCGTGTAGCCCATCACCGCGCAGACGTGGCCCGCGGCCAGAAAGCCCTGTACCTGACAGTCGGGCGAAGACAGCAGCGCCTCCATCGCCGGGGGGACGAGCACGTGGGAGGCCAGGATGGAGAAGTTGCGGATGCCCATCCGTTCGGCCTGGTAGACAGCCATTGCATTGGCCGGTGCGGTCGTCTCGAAGCCCACGGCAAAGAAGACGACTTCCTTCGCCGGGTTCTCCTTCGCCAGCTTTACTGCGTCCAAGGGGGAGTAGACAATCCGCACATCCCCGCCCTGGGACTTGACCGAAAAGAGATCGCCTCTGCTGCCGGGAACCCGCAGCATATCCCCAAAGGAGCAGAAGATAACCTCCGGCCGGCTGGCGATTTCCAACGCTTTGTCGATCAGTTCCAGGGATGTGACACAGACCGGGCAGCCGGGGCCGTGTACCAGGCGGATTTCGTCGGGCAGGAGTTCGTCGATGCCAAAGCGCACAATGGCGTGGGTCTGGCCGCCGCAGACCTCCATCAGCGTCCAGGGCCGGGTGGTGATGCGCCGGATGGCCGCGGCGAACCGTTGGGCGGCCGCGGGGTCCCGGTATTCGTCGATGAATTTCATAGGGTCTCCGGGTTGGGAATGATAAGGGCGAGCGCGCGCGATTGTTCGTCAATGATTGAGGATGGGATGATGAGATGATGTGCCGTACCCATCATCTCATCACCTCATCATCTTTTTTTCTCACCCCAATCTCGTCCAGTTCGTCCATCTGCCGCAGATAGTCAAAGACGATCTCCGCCTCTTTCTCATCCACCCGGCTGATGGCAAAGCCCACGTGGACGACCACATAATCGCCCACCACCGCGTCGGGGGTGTAAGCCAGACTCACTTCCTTCACCACCCCGCCAAAATTGACCCGGCCCATCCGGGTTATCGGGTCATCGCCTGCAATCGTCAAAATCTGACCGGGAACACCGAGACACATAAGAAATTCTCCTGAATATGGCAAATGGCAAGTAGCAAGTGGAAGGTGGAATGTAGCAAGTGGCAGGTCACCCTGTCACCCCTTCACCCCTTCACCCCTTCACCCCTGTCACCCCTTCATCCCCGCGACTACCTGCCCCAGCGCGATCCCCCCGTCATTCGGCGGGACCTGTCTGTGCCAGAAGGGATGAAAGCCCGCGGCCCGCAGGCTTTCAATCGTCAATTCGCTGAGCAGCCGGTTTTGGAAGCACCCGCCGGTCAGGGCCACAGCGGGGATGCCGTTTCGTTGGGCCACTGCTACGGCAATCCCCGCCAATGTGCTATGGAAGCGGGCCGCGCAATTGGGAACGCTCTGGCCCTGGGAAATATCGGTGAGCATCTCTTCCAGCAGCGGTTGCCAGTCAACAACGAGCGCTGCCCCGTCTGACGGTTGAAGCTGAAATCCGTAGGGTTTGCCACCCCTGCCCGCCGCGGCAAACTCCAGAGCCATCGCCGCCTCGCCTTCAAAAGAGGAGACCTGACCCAACCCCAGCAGACTGGCAACCCCGTCAAAGAGCCGCCCCGCGCTGGTCGTCAGCGGCGCGTTGACCCCCCGCTCGATCATCTGGCCGAAGATCCGTTTTTCGTTGGCTGTCAGCGCAGCCACCGACGGCAGCCAATCCCAGCCCAATGCTTTTTTGCCAAAGGCAGCGTAGAGAAGACCGATGGCCGCGCGCCGGGGTTCTCGCACAGCCGCTTCGCCGCCGGGCAGCCGGAAGGGGCGCAGATGGGCTACCCGCCGAAAGCTGCCGCCGTCCACCAGCAGAAACTCGCCCCCCCAGATTGTACCATCCGTGCCATAACCTGTCCCATCCCAGGCGACGCCCAGGGCGGGCGAGAAGTTCGACTTTTGCCAAAAGTCGAACTTCTGATTCTCCGCCATACAGGCCAGCACATGCGCGTAGTGATGTTGCACCTTCACCAGCGGCATATTCCGTTCTTCCGCCAGGGCCGCGGCAAAGCGGGCCGAGGGATAGTCCGGGTGGCTGTCGCAGACAACCACCTCCGGCTGCGCTTCGTATAGCGAGGATAGGCTCGCCACCGCCTGTTGGAAGGCGTCGAAGGCGTAGACATTTTCCAGATCGCCCAGATGTTGGCTGAGAAAGGCGTTGCCACCGACGGCCAGAGCGACGGTATTTTTCATATGACCGCCTACGGCCAATACTGTCGGTGGGGGCGTGGGGCTGTCTGAAGCCAGGGATTTCTGAGGCTCGGCCAGGGCAATGGGCAGGGGCGCATAGCCCCGGCTGCGGCGCAAAATTTGCATTTCCCCGGCCAATACCCGCACCACCGAATCGTCCACAGGCCGCTCGATGGGCCGGTCGTGGATGAGAAAATAGTCGGCGATGCCGGTCAGCCGCGCCACCGCCTCGCCGTTTTCGATACAGATGGGTTCGTCGGAGAGGTTGCCGCTGGTCGCCACCACCGGAAAGTTGAGCTGGGCCAGCAGCAGGTGGTGCAGGGGTGTATAGGGCAGAAAGACGCCCAGGGTCGGGTTGTCCGGCGCGACGGCGGCGCAGATTGTCTGGTGGGCTTCGTCCTGACGGCGCTGTAGCAGCACAATCGGCGCGGCGGGGGATTCCAGCAGCTCGGCCTCTGCCGGGGAGAGCAGACAATTTTCCTCCACCTGTGCCCGGTTGGGAAACATCACTGCCAAAGGCTTGCGGGGGCGTTGCTTGCGCTGGCGCAGCCGCTCTACCCCGTCGCTGTTGCGGGCATCCACCAGCAGATGAAAGCCGCCCAGCCCTTTCACCGCCACCACCAGCCCCTGGCGGATGGCAGAGACGGCTGCTTGCAGCGCATCGTTGCCTGTAGCCATCTCAACTCCCCGTCTGTCCCAAAAGGCCAGTTGCGGGCCGCAGACAGGGCAGGCGTTGGGCTGGGCGTGGAAGCGCCGGTCCAGAGGGTTGTTGTACTCGGACTGGCAGACGGGGCACATCGCAAAGCCCGCCATCGCCGTGTGGGGGCGGTCGTAGGGCAGGCGGCGAATGATAGAGAAGCGGGGGCCGCAGTTGGTGCAGTTGGTAAAGGGGTAGCCGTAGCGCCGGTCGGTCGGGTCAAAAATCTCAGCCAGACAGTCGGGACAGGTGGCGATGTCGGGCAGGACGACGGTTGTGCGGGGTCCCTCACCGTTGCTGTGGTGGATGGCGAAATTCGTGTAGCCAGCAGGAGGCAACTCTTCGATCTGTAAACCCTGCACCATTGCCCGGGGCGGTGCTTCCAGTTGCAGCAGACGACAGAAGCTATCGACCCCGCCGGGTGTGCCCTCCACTTCGATAAAAAGCCCCTGCCCGCTGTTGAGAACCCAGCCGGTCAGCTCCAGTTCCGTAGCCAGCCGGTAGACGAACGGACGGTAGCCCACGCCCTGCACCGCGCCGCGCACAGTCACAGCCCGGCGGATGGTGGGTGATGATGGGGGATGGGATGCTGAGGTGGTCATTGGGCGTTCAACCAAAGGCTGCGGATTGGCACGGATAGGATGGATTTGCATAGATTTTGAGAGATGGAACGCGGATGACGCGGAAAGAACCTGTTCAGTCACCCTACCCTACCCCTCCCCATTCCAGGGAGGGAACCGGCTCGACTTCCCCCCCCACTGTGGGGGAGGTTGGGTGGGGGTGAGCCGCTGCCGCGAAAAGGACGGATCAGCGCGGATTTTTAAGAGAGATAGGGACGCAGATTTTCGCAGAAGAATCCGTGAAAATCCTGTCAATCTGTGCAAATCCGTGTCCTTCTTTTATCTGCGTCCATCTGCCCTTTCCGCGTCATCCGCATTCTATTCCTCCGCCCGCACTTCGAGCAATTCCAGGTCGTGGGCCTCGTCGATCTCCTGCAAGGCGTCGCAAGAGGGGCAGAGAAAGAAATGGCCGGTCAGATCGTCGCTGGTGATGGTCTGGCTGTGACCGCAGTCGGCGCAGGTGAAACGGGTGTCGAAGGTCTCCACCAGCAGGGCCGCGCCCTCCAGCCGGGTTCCGGGGACCAGTGCCGAGAAGGCTTGCTCCAATGCGTCGGCGCTGAAGGTGCTGCCCCGGCGCACCCGCACAGACGAAACCCGGCGCACATTCTGGGCTGCCAGTTGACTGTCGATGTTTTCAATGAGCGCTTGAACAATACTGACTTCGTGCATAGGCTGGGGATTGGAGACTGGGGATTAGGGATTGGGCATTGACGCGTCACAATCTTCCACCTCAAATTTCCAATCTCCTCCTTTCAATAAATTGATTGATTTGCTTGACAGCCTCTTCGACTGCGTTTTCTAATGCTGGCGACAATCCTTCGCCGAAGCCGAACTCTGCGCCGGTGACTGTGAGCAGGTGGGCTGGGGGTGCGTGGCCGAAGAGTTCTTTGGCCGCGGCCAGCAGAGAAGACGGGTCTACCTGATGGGTGAAGGGTTGGGCGGTGAATGAGCCGGGTTGGATTTCGCGCCAAGTGATTACGCCCGGTATAGAAGTGAGTGCAGATGACAGACCTGCCAGGTTTTCTGAAACCTGGCAGGTCTCCGCTGCATCCACAAAAATCACCGCCCCCGCCCGGCTGATGGGTTCGGCCAGCTCCGGCGTGAGTTGATGCAACACCCGCACATCCGCCACATCCTCTGGCAGTATCTCGGCCAGCCGTTCCCCAATCACCCACCCCACCCCGTCATCCCGTCGCAGGGGGTTGCCGTAGGCGAGGACGAGAATTGCGAGTTGCGAATTGCGAATTGCGAAGGCAGTGGCGTTGGTTTCGTGTTTCATCGCGTTAGGAAGGTGTAGAAACGAAAGCTCTTTTTCCATCACTTGGCGTCACTCCACCGACGCCTTGCGCATCACATAAGTTCGCAATTCGCAATTCGCAACTCGCAAACCATTTCACGCCTCACGTTTCATCGTATCCAACACCCGCCCATCCGGCCCCATCAACTCCACCTGCATCGGCATCTTCCCCATTGCGTGGGTGGAGCAGCTCAGGCAGGGGTCGAAGGTGCGGATGACCGCCTCCACCCGGTTGAGCATTCCTTCTTCGATCTTCTCGCCCCGGACAAAGTGGCGGGCCACCTGTTTCACCCCCCGGTTCATCGCCATATTGTTGTGACCCGTGGCGATGATGAGATTGGCGGTCTGGATCAGCCCATTCTCATCGATGCGGTAGTGGTGCATCAGCGTGCCCCGGGGCGCTTCGGAGACGCCAACCCCTTCCCGGCGGTTGGGCTGGGCGTGGGCGCGCACGTGCTTGCTCAGGATGTCCGGTGTGTTGAGCAGCTCTTCGATGCGCTCCACGCCGTACAGAATTTCGATGAGCCGGGCGTAGTGGTAGTGGAATGAACTGAGCACCGCGCCCCGTTCCAGGCTGCGAAACTCGGCCCACTCCTGATCGGCCAGGGGCGTGCCACATTTTTCAATGATATTCAGCCGGGCCAGGGGACCCACCCGGTAGAAGCCGTTGGGGTAGCCCTGGGGTTTGTAGTAGGGAAATTTCAGGTAGCTCCACGGCTCCACCGCCTCTTCGATATAGGCGCTGTAATCCGTGGGATCCAACCGGTCGGCGATGATACGCCCGGTGGCGTCGGCGATGCGGATGTGGCCGTCGTAGAGGGCCAGGCTGTTGTCCTCGCTGTTCACCAGCCCCATAAAGAGGGAGGGGAAGTTGGCAAAGGTGCGAATCTCCTCCCGGTAATTGTCGATGACTGTCTTGAACCAGTCCAGTGTGCGGATGGCGATCTGCCGCGCTTCGGGAATGGTGGCAAGAATCTGTTCCCGCCGTTCAATGCTCAGGGGTTCGCTGACACCGCCGGGCACAACCCAGGCCGGGTGGATGCGTTTGCCCCCCAGCCATTCGATAATCTGCTGACCGAACTGGCGCAGACGGATACCGTCCCGGGCCAGGCTGGGGTGGCTCGCGGCCACACCGAAGATGTGGCGCTGGGCTGGGTCGCTGTCCATGCCCAGGAGCAGGTCGGGTGAAGACAGATGAAAGAAGCTGAGCGCGTGGGACTGCACTATCTGGGCCAGATTCATAATCCGGCGCAGGTTGGCCGCGGGTTCGGGAATCTGCACTGCCAGCAGCGCGTCGCAGGCTTTGGCCGAGGCCATCAGATGGCTGACCGGGCAGATGCCACAGATGCGAGCCATCAGCGAAGGCATTTCGTAGAAGGGGCGTCCCTCGCACAGCTTTTCAAAGCCCCGGAATTGGGTCACATGGAAGAAGGCATCTTCCACCGCGCCGGCGTCGTTCAGGTGAATCGTTATTTTCGCATGACCCTCGATGCGGGTGACGGGGTCGATCAGTATCGTTCGCGACATCTTTTTGTCTCCGGGTGGTGCGTTGTGCGTGGTACGTTGTGCGTGTACTGGTATTCGCATTTGGTTCTGTTATAGGGCGATCATTCGTTTTCTGTCAGGCCAAAATGCCCGTAAGAAGCGTCCTTCGCCCCCCAATGGTTCACGCACCACGCACCACGCACAACGATTATTTCCCAAACCGCGTATACTTCTCCACCTCCGGCTTGCGCCCCGCCACCAGCTCGGTCAGGACGTAATAGATGACGTCCCGGTGGGGCGGGCAGCCCGGCACAAAGACATCCACATGCACGATTTCGTGGACCGGGCGGGATTCGGGCAGGAGGGGCGGGATAATTTGGTTGGGAATCTGCCTGTTCAACTGCGCATTCTCGAAGTAAGCCCGGTGGTAGACGGCTTCTGTGCCAAAGGGGTTGCGCATAGCCGGCACATTAGCCGTCACCGCGCAGTCACCCAGGGAGACGAGCAGCCGGGTGTGGGCACGCACCTTCTGGATTTTTGCCAGATCGTCCGTGCTGCTCACCGCGCCCTCGATGAGGGTCACGTCCACCATCTCCGGGAACTCTTTCACGTCGACCAGCGGGCTGTAGACCAGATTGACGTACTCGGCGATCTCCAGCAGCCGCTCGTCCATATCCAAAAAAGACATATGGCAACCGGAACAGCCGTCCAGCCAGACCGTTGCCAGGGATACTTTGCTTTTTGTAGGTTCACTCATTCGTCGCTCCACTGCGTTGAAATATAGCCACTGATAAACGCTGATAGAGCTATCCAGTCCAGTGTCGGTTGAGTAGGCGGGTGCTGTTTTCCGCCGTATCGAAACCTTTAGGTTGAGCCTGTCGAAACCTTTAGGTTGAGCCTGTCGAAACCCAGCGGGTAGACGGATAAACTCGTAGACCCGTTCGCTTGATTTCGATACGCCTCGAAGACTCGGCTACTCAATCAGCGCTCACTAGCCTACATTCTGCGTTCATCTGCGAAAATCTGCGTCCCGTTTCTTCTCACCTATCCTCATTGCGCATAGACGTCAGATAGGGCAGGAAGGCCCGGCGTTTGGTCATCTCGGCCACGGATTTACCTTTTTCAAAGAGCGCGCCTGTGGGACAGACGTGGACACATTTGCCGCAACTGGTGCAGCTTTCCGACAATCCCCACGGCTCGGCCAGGTCGGTGATGACCCGTGTCTTTATACCCCGGCCCATCAAATCCCAGGTATGCGCGCCTTCGATCTCGTCGCAGACCCGCACGCAGCGGGTGCAGAGAACGCAGCGGTTGTGGTCCAGCACAAAGCGCTCGTGGGAGGCGTCGATGCCTACCTTTGGGTAGAGGTAGGGTACGGTAATGTGGGTGAGGCCCACATCCACAGCCAAATTCTGCAAATCGCAGTGGCCGTTGGAGACACAGACCGAGCAGACGTGGTTGCGCTCGGAGAAGAGCATCTCCACAATCATCCGCCGATAGCGGTCCAGCCGCTCGGAGTGGGTGGAGACCTCCATCCCCTCCCGCACGGTTGTGACACAGGCTGTGAGCAGTTTGTTCGATCCCGTCACCTCCACCACACATAGGCGGCAGGCCCCGATGTCAGACAGCCCTTCCATATGGCAGAGGGTGGGAATCTCAATGCCGTTCTCTCGCGCCACTTCCAGGATCGTCTCGTCCTCCCGCGCGCCCACGTCCCGGCCATCGATCTTCAGGGTAACAATACGAACTTGTCCACGGTTCATCGGGTGGCCTCCGCACTCTTGTACGTCGGACTGTCAGTCCGACCAGCGAGGGATGGGTCAACGGTCGGACTACCAGTCCGACCTACGGGTGTATTGTACGTCGGACTGTCAGTCCGACCGGCGAGGGATGGGTCAACGGTCGGACTACCAGTCCGACCTACGGGTGTATTGTACG
>JAHDWH010000122.1 GCA_023384455.1 Caldilineaceae bacterium
CTGTCAGTCCGACCTGCAACAGAACAGGCCAGTCGGACTGACAGTCCGACGTACAATATTTTCGTCGTTACACGGATGGACACGGAAAGAATGGATTCACACGGATTCTGTACTGATCCACGAGATGATAAAACGTAGGTGCGGTTTGTAACCGCACTTCTCCGGGTGAAAGTGCGGTTGCAAACCGCACCTACAGATTCCACAATCTTCTTGATCAGTACAGATTCACACGGCGCTGTCCCTTCGATTCGGGCAGAAGCCACAATAGACGGTCAAGACGGGTGACAAGCCTGAACATTTGTCTCAAAATGTACGATCCCCAACTTGCCAAAGCGCACCCTTCGTGGGAAAATTCAGACAGCAACTATAGACTGACCAGTCGGTTTGTAATTGTCGGCAAGAAATTTCTGACCGGGGGAGCCGCAAAAATCGTACCTGTTCAGCCACCCCACCCTACCCCTCCCCATTCCAGGGAGGGAACTGGATCGACTCCTCCCCCAAAGTGGGGGAGGCTGGGTGGGGGTGAGCAGTTACCAAAAATCTCCCGCAGAGACGCCAAGACGCAGAGAAAAGCAAGTACTGTATGTCGCAAACGACCCGGGACCCGGAAAACACCAAAGAGCGCATCCTGGACGCCGCGCTGGATGTCTTTAGCCGCAAGGGCTATCACGACACCCGTATGGACGAGATTGTGGACGAGAGCCACACCTCCAAAGGCTCCATCTATTTCCACTTCCCCAACAAAGAACGGCTCTTTCTGGCCCTGGTGGACAAGCTGGCCGACCTGCTGGAACGGCGGGTGACCGAAGCCATCCGGGAACACAAAAAGGGGATGGCAAAAGTACACGCAGCCCTGGAAGCGGTGCTGGATACCTTTGGCCGCTACCGGCGACCAGCCAAAGTGCTGCTGGTGCAGGCATCCGGTCTTGGCCCGGCATTCGAGCAGAAGCGCCAGGAGGTCAATGACCGTTTCGCCCGCCTGATTGAGGGCTACCTCATCGAAGCCATCGAAGTGGGTGACATCCAGCCGGTGGATACGGATGTGGTGGCCTACGCCTGGATGGGGGCCATCTACCAGCTTGTCATCCGCTGGGTCTACACCGGCGAGCCGGAACCTCAGCGCATTATCGAGACGCTGTTGCCGGTTCTCCTGCGCAGCGTGGACTACCACCCGGAGGTAGAAGGTGTTCCCGCCTGAACTGCTTGTGAACAGGGATCGTCCACTGACCGAATATGCGGCCGAACGCAACGGACGGCTGCTCAGTGTCAGCCGGCCTGCGCTTGGTCTGACACCCGGCCACTTTCTGGCCCAAGCCGCCGGCCACGAACGGGTCTATTGGCGGGACGGCAGCAGCGGTGTCACCTTTGCCGGGGTAGGCGCGGCCCTGGATATTTTTGGGTACGGGAACAATCGCTATCAGACGGTGGAACGACAGGCCAGGGAACTCTTTGCCCAGGCTACAATCACCGCTGAAAATCCCTTGGCCGGGCCTCGTATCTTCGGCGGTTTTGCCTTCGGCGACGATTTCATCCCGGATGTGACGTGGAGCGCCTTTCACCCCGCCCATTTTATTCTGCCCCACTACCAGCTTACCAGCGATGGGCAGGCGTGCTGGTTGACGATCAACGCGCTGATTCCCGACGGGGAGAGCGTGACAGAGGCCCGGACGGGGTTGGCCGAGGCGCTGGCGGATCGGTTGGTACTTCTGATGGAACAGACCTGCCAGGTCACAGAAGATCTGCCAGGTCTTGCGCCCGAAATCGACTATCCCCTCTCCTTCCCCGAATGGGAGCGGATGATCGAGACGGCCCACGCGACATTCCAGACGACGCCCCTGAAAAAAGTCGTGCTTTCCCGCATCTGCCAACTGCGCAGCCAGGCAGCCATCGACACCGACGCAGCCCTGGCCCAATTGGAGGCCCGTTACCCCGGCTGTTACACCTTTCTCTTTGAACCCCGCCCCCATCACGCCTTTTTGGGCGCGCCGCCGGAGCTGCTGGTGCGGGTGCAGGGCGACCGTTTGGAGTCCATGGGGCTGGCTGGCTCTGCGCCCCGGGGCGCGACGACTGAGGAAGATACGGTCAACGGCGCGGGGCTGCTGGCTTCGGCCAAAGACCGGCACGAGCACAGGCTGGTGGTGGAAGCTCTGCGCCGCCGCTTGACACCCATCACCCGCTGTCTGAAAATGGGCGACGAACCCGAACTGCTGACGCTGAGCAATATCCACCACCTGTATACACCTGTGCGGGGGACCCTGCGCAACCCCCAGGGCGTGCTGCCACTGGTGGAACTGCTCCATCCCACACCCGCGCTGGGCGGTAGCCCCCGGGAGTTGGCCCTGGCCTTTATCCAGAAACACGAGCCGACCCTGCGGGGCTGGTATGCCGGGCCAGTCGGCTGGATCGACGCGGAAATGGACGGCGCGTTCGCCGTCGCCATTCGTTCGGCAGTGGTGCAGGAGAAGCGGGCCTGGCTCTACGCGGGCGGGGGGATTGTGCCCGGTTCGGTGGCGGCGAAGGAGTGGGAGGAGACGGGGTGGAAGTTTAGGCCGATGCTGAGTGTCTTGAGCGCCGGGTCAACCCCATAGACCCGACGAAACGCAGTGCGTCGTGCGTGAACCAGTCCACGCACGACGCACTACGAAAAAATCTACGCCACATCCCGGGGTTTGAAACTCATATAGCGGAAGTCGTTCTTGTAGGGCGATTCGCCCAGCCGCTCGACTTTGGCCGTGCTCAGTTTGAAGCGATAGCGATTGGTGATGGGGTCCGGAACCCGATGCACCAGACTGTTGGCCGGGCTGCGGGGTTCCAGGAAGTTGGTAAAGAGCAGCCCCGGCTTCACCGCCGTTGTCACAATCACCACCGCCTCGCAGTCGCCGTGGCCCGTGTGGATATGGCCGTTCTCCAGCAGCCAGCTAAACTTCAGCTCGCTGCCTTTGATGCGGTTGAAGCCGCTGTGCTGGATCAGCACCCGGTCATTCGTCATGCGGATGTTGTCCCCGCTCTCAATCCCCAGCCGCGCCGCGTCCTCCGGGTGCATCTCCACGAAAGTGTCGGGCCAGCGGTTCTCGATATACGGCTTGCGGATGTCGTCGAAGGCCGACTGCCAGATTTCGTTGATGCGTCCGTTCGTCACCCAGAATTCGCCCTCCTGGGGTTTGATGGCCTCGAAGAAGTCGCTGAAGAGGTCCCAGGGCGATTTGATCAACTGGGCCTTGCCCGTCTGGGTGCTGAAATGGGTGAGCCATTTGCTGTGGATGCTCGGCCCTTCCGGTGAATCCAGCACCAGTGTAGAGTCGTGCAGCCGCTTCGTTCCCACCATTTCGCCTTTCTCCAGGCGGATGGGGGTCTGGATGCCCGTCGTGCCCAGTTCGGCCAATTTCTCGTGGCCGGTTTTGCCCTCCTGCTTCGCCTTCCAGACGAGGACGTTATATTCCAGAATGTTGCCCCGGCTGAAGCGGGCGGCCTCCTCGAAGACGTCGTTGTCGGTCTCCCACTCAAAGCCCTCGTAGCCCATCTTCTTGCCCACCTGGGCGATGGCCCACCAGTCGGGCTGGGTCTCGCCGGGCGCGTCGTAGAATTTGCTGTAGAGACGCAGACGCCGCTCGCCGTTGCAGCGGGTTCCCGCGTGCTCGCCCCAGGCCGCCGCGGGCAGACGGATATCGGCAAACTCTGTGCCCATCGGCTGCACCGGATAGATGTCCGAGTTGACCAGCAGCATCCCGCCGTTGTCCACCCGTTTTTTGAGGGTGTCGATAATCGCCGCTTTGTCCAAACTGGTGATCTGGTGTTCGCTGCCCCGTGTCATATCCCGGAAGCGCTGGGCCAGCTCCTGGCTGGCCGCCATGGCCGCGGTCCAGGTCGTGCCGATGACCCAGACGAAACGCACTTCGCCTGCTTCCACCCAGCGGTCCAGGTCCAGCTCCACTTTGCGGCGACCGGGCAGCTTCTCCGGGGATTTGTCTCTCGGATAGCCGGCCGCGCCCATCCAGCCCCGCTGGTGGCCGCCCAGCCGGGCGACGACCTGTCCGGGCCGGTTGCCCGCGCCGTTGAGCAGACCCATCGCGGCAAAGCTGGCGGTGTTCAGGTAGTTGTTGCTCCAATAGTTGCCTTTTTCCAGCCCAAAGCTGGCTTTGGGTCGGGGACCGCCCCCACCGCTGATCATCTCCGCCGCTTTGATGATTTTCTCCGCGGGGATGCCGGTGATCTCCACGGCTTTGTCCATCTCGGCAAATTCGTAGCCCAGAATCCAGTCTTTGTAGCCCTGCAAATCTGTGCCGAACTGACCCCAGGTGGTGCGCCACTGCCAGGGGGTGTTGCGTGTGCCCCGCCCCATCCCGGCGTCGATGTCCCATTTGTTGGCGATCCACTCGTCCAGGAACGCCTTGTCCTCCCAGCCCTGCTCCAGAATGTAGCGGCTGATGGCCAGATGCAGAATCGTATCCGTGCCGGGGGTGATCTGCAGGAAGAGACCGCCGTTGGCTTCGGCGTAGGCCACGCCGGTGGAGCGGCGGGGCAGCACCATAATTAGTTTGGGTCCCTTCATCATAAATTCGGTGAAGAGGACGGTCTTTGTCTCGAAGGGGTCTGTGCCGGAGACAAAAATCACATCCGCTTCCTGCCAGTCGTCGTAGCTGGCGTTGAAGTTGATGAGGCCGCTGTCGTCCAGACCGGCGGTGTCCGCGCCCCGAGCCGGCGCGTCGTGGACGGCCTGGGCTGGTGTGCGCACAGAACCCAGCGAAAGTTTGGAGATGGCGTAGGTGTTCTCGAAGAATTCGTAGGAGTAGCTCTTCATCGCCCAGGCCGCTTCGCCGTGATTTTTGATCACATACTGGCCGATTTCGGCGATGATATCCGTGGCCGTCTCCCAGTCCACCCGCTGAAACTCGCCGTTGACCCGAATCTCCGGATAGAGCAGGCGCTCCCGGGTGGGGCTGAGCGCGTTGTAGCATTTCAGGGCCAGGGTTCCGCCCCGGATGGAGTGATTGCCCAGCCGGTTGACCGCCGTGGCCTGAAAGTCGGGCACGACCACCGCGTGGTGATCCTCGCCGTTCACCTTCACGATATTGTGCTGGTTCGGGCTGACCCAGGGCTGGAACGCGCCGCCGGGAAAGTTGGCGTTGAGCGCGTTCTGGTCGGCTTTCGGCCCGCCGTTCTGCGCGCTGACGGGCCAGGTATAGGCTTTGTAGCCGCAGCCCACCACGCAATAGTCGCAGGCAGTGGTGACAACTTTGGCGTCCTTCGGCGGCAATGGAATCTCATTGGCCGGTGTATATTCTAGTGGCATAGATTGATGCTCCTGTGTAGCAGGTGAGTAGGGGCCGGGGACTGGGGACTGGGGATTGGGGACTGGAAAGCGACAAGTTTCCAGTCCCCGATCCCCGTTCCCCAGTCCCCGATCCCCCTACCCCGCCGGATTGACCGCGTTGTCGTAGTAGCCGAAGATCAGCCCCATCACCCCTGTGGCGATGATGTCGTCGCCCTCCAACTCCAGGGTAATCTGGGGCAGGCCCAGGGTGGCGTGGCCCGCCACAACCATCCCGTGACGGGTCAGGTCGAAGCTGGTCCAGTGCAGGGGACAGGGGCCGGCGATGCCCAATTCGGTGTTGAATTTGCCGGCCAGCGGCCCGCCCTGATGGGTGCAAAAGCTGTTGAAGGCCACAATGTCCTCGTCCGGGCCGATGCCGCCACCGGCAGCCTCGCCCAGTTTGACCAGAAAGTTGGCCGACCCCGCGTGCTCCCAGGGGTAGTTAAAGGCCACCACATCGCCGGTCGTCAGGTCGCTCAGTTTGGCGATGGACTTGCGTTCGTATTGGGCCATCTGGGCCCGCACCTGGGCGGGCATCCCCCGCCGAATCATCCCGCTGGGCATAGAGAGCATTGTCACTACTGCGCCTGCGCCAAAGAGAAACTGGCGTCGGTTGAGCAGAAACGCGCTGTCGGTTGCGCCGCAGGGATCCCCGGATTGGGGTTTCTGTGTATCGTTCGTTTGTGCCATTTTACTCACCTCTATCCTGGGGAATCACATACTCGCCATAGGGGGGCAGTTCGGGCATTTCGTCCGTCACCCGGTCGCCGCACAGACTCTCCAGCATCGCCACCAGATCGGCCTGCTCATCCGCAGTCAGGCCCAGCGGAACGATGCGGGGGTCTTTGTTGGCGCTGTCGCCGCCGCCCGCGTTGTAGAAGGCCACCACCTCTTGCAGCGTGTCGAAGAGGCCGTTGTGCATATACGGTCCGGTGTAGCAGAGATCGCGCAGGCTGGGCGTGCGGAATTTGCCTTTGTCGATCTCCTGCTTCGTCACGTAATAGAGGCCCAAATCTTCGGTTGTGGAGCGGTAGAGTGCCTCATACGCGCCCTTGGCCAACTGCTCGTAGCGGAAGGTAATCTGCTTGAGCGGGCTGTCGAAGAAGTCGGGATGGGTGGGCACGCCCAGATTATAGTAGCGGTCATCGCTGGCCAGGGGGCCGTTGTGACAGTTGAGGCAGCCCGCCTTGCCGTTGTAGAGTTCCAGCCCCCGCTGGGCCGCCTCGCTGATGGCCGTCTGATCGCCGCCCAGATAGGCGTCCAGGGGCACATTCTGGCTGACGATTGTGCGCTGATAGGCGGCTACCGCCTTCAGCGCGTCATCCCACAGGGGGTAGTCGTTGCCGTAGACAGCTTTGAAGCGTTCCACATAGCCGGGAATCTGTGCCAGCCGTTCCTCGGCCAGGCTACTGTCCAGATTGCCCGCCACCGCGCCGCCCCACGCGCCCGAATTCTGCTTCTCAATGCTGCCTGCGTTGCCTTCCCAATTGAGTTTGGAATAGTAGGCGGTATTGAGAATCGTCGAAGCGTTGCGCCAGTGGCTTGTGCCCGGTCCGCCAAAGGAGATGGCAGTGGGTGCGCCCCAGCCAGTTGTGGAGGGGTGGCAACTGTTGCAGCTCATCGAGCCGTCGCCCGACATCCGGGCGTCGAAGTAGAGCAGCCGTCCCAACTCCACCTTCTCCGCTGTGTAGGGATTGTCCAGCGGATTGGGCGGCGGCGGCAGGGGGGCCAGGGGTGGCAGGTTGTCCTGGGCTGTGGCCGCAGCGCCGAAGGCAAAGACGCCGACGACAATTGCCACAGTCAGCAGACCCGCCATCCAGCCCACACGCCGTTTGTTGGTCAACAATGAAAGTATAGTTTGCATAGGTTATCTCCCGCTCCCCAGTGTGGTCATCCAGCCGACGATTGTGGCGATCTCTTCTGTGCTAAGCGTCACCGCCAGTGTGGCCGGCATCAGATTCGCCATACAGTCGCCGATGGGGCATTTGGGTGCAATGAAGGCGTTGGGGTCCAGTATTGATTGGAGCAGATACTCCTCGGCGCTCTCGCCAGCCACACGGGTGGCCGCGTCCGCGCCGATGTTTGTCAGGTCCGGGCCGATGACGCCCACCGCGCCGGGAATATCCGGCATTACGTGGCAGGCAGTACAGCCGCCTTTGCCCACCGCCGCGATGACGGCGGCCATATCCACGCCGCCCTCAGCCGAGGGTGCAGCCGGAGCCGCAACTGCGGGCGCTTCAGGGGCAGGATTCGCCGCGGCAGATGCGCCGCCATCCCCTAACTGCATCACTGCGTAGTCGGGCAGGGCAGGCACAGTCACTTCGACTGGTTCGCTGCTCAGGCTGTTAAGGAAGGCGACCAGTTGGCCGATTTCGGAATCGCTCAGGCCCAGGGCTTCCTGGCCCGCAACGCCGTCGTTATAGAAGCGCACCACATCCTCCAGTGTCGCCAGAGAGCCGTTGTGCATATAGGGCGCTGTGCGGCCCACTTCCCGCAGGCTGGGGGTGCGGAACTTGCCCCAATCCCCGTCGTCCAGGGTCAGGGCATAGAGGCCCACATCTTCCCGCAGGTTGCGGTAGTTGGGAACGCCCAGGGTGCGGAAGAAGCGGCGGAAGGTGACGTAGCGCTCCGGGTCGTCGAACATCGCCTGGTCCGTGGCTACGCCGGTGTTGTAGAATTCGCCGTCGCTGAGCAGGCCGCCGGTGTGACAGTCGCTACAGCCCGCCTTGCCGGTGAAGAGTTCGTAGCCGGCCAACTGGTCTGCGTCAAAACCGGAGGTGTCGCCAGCCAGGGCCGCGTCATAGGGGCCAGCCGGACTGTTGAGGGTCTGCACATAGGCGGTGATGGCGTTCAGCACCCGGCCAAAGGTCGGTTCACCGCCAAAGGCTTCCTGGAAGGCTGTGTTGTATTCGGGGACCTGCTTCAGCCGCTCGAACATCAGCCGACCGTCGATATTCATAAAGTGGGCTTCGGTCAGGTGATCCCGCACAAGCGTGGGCATATCGCCCCCATCCATACGCCCGTCCCAGTAGAGGTAATTCTGAAAGACGGTATTGTAGAGCGTCTGGGTGTTGCGGAAGAGGGCGGTGGACGGGTAGCCTGCGCTGAGCGCTTGCCCATCAATAAAGGCGTTGTCCGGCTGGTGGCAGGAGGCGCAACTCAGGGAGTTGTTGCCCGACAGCCGCTCGTCGAAGAAGAGATATTTGCCCAGGGCAATCTGGCTCTCGCTGGCTGGCTCTTTGGGCAGGGCCATAAAGGGGTCCAGCACCGACTCGGCGGGCAGGCTCATTACCATCTCCACCGGCGCGGTTTCGGTCAGGGCCACGGCGTCGGCTGTGCCCAGCTTTGCCAGATAGCCGACAATTGCGTCCAGTTGGCTGTCGCTGATGCTGCTGGCAAAGCTCTGCAACATCACACCTGCCGGGCAGGGAACGCCCCAGCAGTCCGGCGCAATCACCGCGTTCGGCTCCAGAATCGACTGGCGGATGTACTCCTCTGCGCTCAATCCTTCGGCGCGGGCCGTGGCCGTCACGCCGATTTCGGTCAGGTCTGGTCCGACCCGTCCGTTGGCTCCCGGGATGCCGGGGATGATATGACAGCCCGCACAGCCTGCGCCGTTGATGGCCGCCACGACGTCAGCCGGTGCTGTCGGCCCTGACTGCTGGGCCACAATTGCCACTGGCGCAGACTCCGCCGCGGCAGCCGGTTGGCTGGCGGGGGCTGCTTCTACCGCTGGCGCGGCTGCTTCGGCGTGGGCAGCGGACTGGCTGGCCAGTCGGGCTGCATCTGCCGCTTCTAGCTGGTCCGCCTGAAACTGGTTGACACCCATTCTGATGAAAAAGATCACCAGTAGGATGCCCAGCAGCGGACCGCCGATCTGTAACAAAGGATGGTTTTCTCGCATAGAGTCTGCTCCACAATAAAAGGGTAGATTGGTCTTTGCTGTGTAAATACAAAGGGACTTACTGAATTGGTATTGGTCAGGTGGATAGGGCTGGGTATTTCATAAGTGGCGAAGCCACAGGCGTTGCGTGCAGAACAGGACCAGTGAGCGCCGGTTGAGCGGGACGCAACTAACCCATACTACGCGGTGTTCTGAGTCTGTCGAAGGGTCGGATTTTTTGCGGTACGGAGTAGTGCGTGAACTGGTAGTGATATTGGTTCACGCACTACTCCGTACCAACGAGGAACGAACGCACAAACGTTAGTCGGTCGGACAACCAACTGAAAGGTGAAACGTAAGTTGTCGTCACCTGCTCTCACGTTTCACATCTTCACGTTTCTCCACACAAATCGTGGCTTCGCCACCTTATACACTACGCCAACCCATTGGACACAAACCCCCGAATCGGGTACTCTATTCGTATGATAAAAACTCCCGCAATTCTCCTTCTCTCCTGTTACGAATTGGGTCACCAGCCGCTGAGCCTGGGCTGGCCCCTGGCCGCGCTGGGCGAAGCCGGGCTATCTGCCGCCGCGGTCGATCTGTCGGTGGATGACTTCCCCGCCGCCGCCGCGTCTACTGCCCGCCTGATCGCGATCGCCGCGCCGATGCACACGGCCCTGCGTCTGGGCGTGGACGCAGCGCGCCGGGTGCGCGGCCTCAACCCCACTGCCCATATCACCTTTTTCGGTCTCTATGCCTGGCTGAATGGGGACTATCTGCTGCACAGCAACGGCGAAGCCGCGCTGGCCGATTCGGTCATCGCCGGGGAATACGAGGGGCCACTGGTCGAACTGGCCCGTGCCCTCTCTGCAGGCCGGGCAGCGGCAGAAGTTGCGGGTATTTCCATCGCCGGAAAAGCGGCCCAACCCCATCTGGCCCGACTCACTTTTCCTGTACCGGTGCGTTCGCCACTGCCGTCGTTGGACCAGTACGCCCGTTATATGGCCGATGACGAGAGCCACTTAGCTGGCTATGTGGAGGCCAGCAGGGGCTGTCTGCACACCTGCCGCCACTGCCCGGTGGTGCCGGTCTACAACGGGCGCTTCTTTGTGGTTCCCGTGGATACAGTGCTGGCCGACATCCGCCAGCAGGTGGCCGCGGGCGCGCGCCACATCACTTTTGGCGACCCGGACTTTCTCAACGGCCCAGGCCACAGCCTGAAAGTGGCGCAAGCCCTGCACCGGGAATTTCCACAAACGACATTTGATTTCACAACAAAGGTCGAGCATATCTTACAGCATCGGGAAAATATCGACAAATTGAGCGAATTGGGGGCCAGCTTTGTGGTCTCGGCCTTCGAGTCTACCAGCGCAGCGGTGCTGGCCCGGCTGCGCAAAGGCCACACCGTCGCCCAGATGGAGGAGGCGCTTACCGTCCTGGCCGAGGTCGGGCTGGCTGTCCAACCCACTTGGCTGCCCTTCACCCCCTGGACGACACTGGACGACTATCTGGGAATGCTGGCCTGGATTCGCAGCCAGGGGCTGATTCCTACGACATCCGCGGTGCAGCTATCGATTCGGCTGCTCGTCCCGCCCGGCAGTGCGCTGCTCGACCACCCGGACGTGGCAAGCTGGCGGGGTGAATTGGACCCGGCCAACTTCGCCTGGCGCTGGGAGCACCCGGACCCGCGTATGGACGAATTGCAGCGGCAGATCGCTTTCATTGCCGAAGACGCGGATTCGAGCAACCACCCGTGGATTCTCTTTGAAGCGGTAGAACAGGCGGCCTACGCCATCGCCGGGCGACCCGTGCCGTCTTACCCCCGGCCCGCCTTTTTGCCGCCCATTCCGCCTCGACTCACCGAAAACTGGTTCTGCTGAGCGGAACCCACCGCCGACCAGTTGGGTCGCTAAGATTGACGACGGACCACAGACCGCAGACCGCGTTTTCGTCGGTCGGTGGTCTGCCGTCCGCTGTCGAGCACGAAACATCATTCTGAACACGGAGATTGTAGACCCCCAATGACCCATTCCCGCCGCCTGGCCGAAGGTATTCTTTTTACCGATCAATACCAGTTGACAATGGCCCAGCTCTACTTTCGGATGGGCCTGCACGAGCGGGAAAGCCAGTTCGACCACTTCTTCCGCAGCTACCCGGACTACGGCGCGCACCAGGCGGGCTTCTGTGTCAACGCGGGGCTGGACTGGCTGATCGATTGGATGCAGGAGGCCCACTTTGGCGATGAGGAGATCGGCTATCTGCGGGGGATGACCAGCCGCACGGGTCAGCGTCTCTTCGCCGATGACTTTCTGGCCTGGCTGCGGGCCAACGGTGACTTTTCCGGGATCAGCCTGCGCGCTGTGCCGGAAGGGCGGGTGGTCCACGCCAACACGCCCCTGACCGTCGTGCGCGGCCCGCTGGCAATGGCGCAAATTCTCGAAACTTCCCTGCTCAACCACCTGAACTATCCGATTCTGATTGCCTCCAAAGCCGCCCGCCTGCGGGAGAGCGCCAACGGCAGCATCTTTCTGGAGTTCGGCATCCGCCGTGCCCACGAGCGGGGGGGCAACGCGGGGACCCGGGCCGCGCTCATCGGCGGTGCGGACTTCACCTCCAACGCGGGTGTCTCCCACCTCCTCGGCTTCCCACCCAAAGGAACTCACGCCCACGCGCTGGTGCAGGCTTTCCTTGCCCTGGGGATGAGCGAATACGACGCCTTTCAAGCCTACGCCGATGTCTATCCGGACGAGTGTCTGCTGTTGGTGGACACAATTAATACGCTGGAAAGCGGCGTGCCCAACGCCATTCGGGTCTTTGAAGGGCTGCGGGCCGCAGGCTACGAGCCGGTGGGCGTGCGTCTGGACTCCGGCGACCTGGCCTATCTGAGCATTCAGACCGCCAAACTGCTGGATGCGGCGGGCTTTCCCAACGCCTCGATTGTCCTCTCCAACAATCTGGACGAACTGGTCATCTGGCAGATTTCTACGCAGATCAACGCCGAGGCCAAACGTTACGGGGTGGACCCGGCAGGCGTGATTCGCCGTCTGGTCTACGGCGTGGGAACCCGGCTGATTACTTCCGAGGGGGATTCATCCCTGGGCGGGGTCTACAAACTGGTGGCTGTGCGTGAGGGGGAGGAGTGGAAGCCCGCCATCAAACTGTCGGAAGCCAGAGAGAAGACGCCCAACCCCGGCCACAAGGAACTCTACCGCATCTACGATGAGCGGGGTCAGGCTACGGCGGATTTGGTGGCGCTCTCCGACGAAACGATTGATGCTTCTCAGCGGCTGGTCCTGCGCCATCCGGGGACCCGCACCAAATGGCGGGCATTGGAGCCGAAACAGATTTCCAGTGTCGAGCCGCTGCTGGAGGATATTCTGGTGGAGGGCCGACTGGTCTACGACCGGCCCGACATCGACGCCATGCGCGCCCGCCGTATTGCCGATGTGGAGCGACTGGATCCCGGCGTGCGCCGTCTGATCAACCCCCACGTCTATCACGTCTCCATCAGCCAGAAGCTGTGGGATGTGAGGGATGGGCTGATTCGGGAGTTGACCGGGGAGGCTGGATAGAAAATAGTGAATGGTGAATAGTGAATTCAGAATTGTTGCTGGCCCTTCCCCCCACGAAAGAGAAACGACGAATGATCGAAAAATCCCCCAACCCCCAACGCGTTCTCGTCACCGGCTCCACCGGCGCGATTGGACAACCCGTCTGCGAACGGCTGCTGGCCCGGGGTCATTACGTGCGCGGCTTTGCCCGGCGGCCTACCCCCGGTCTGGAAGATTTTGTGATCGGCGATCTGAACGATCAGGCCAAAGTGCGGGAAGCAGTCGAAGGAATGGACTGCATCATCAATCTGGGCGCCTATCCCAACCCCGCAGATTTTGTGGATGTATTGCTGCAACCGAATGTGGTGGGGCTGTACTATATCTGCGAGGCCGCCGCGGAATTTAAGGTGAAAAGGCTGGTGCTGGCAACAACGCTACAGGTGGTCACCGGCCACAAGTACGGGGAGACGGGCCAAATGGTGCGCATCGAAGATGGCCCAGCGCCGGTCAACCACTACGGACTGACCAAAGCCTGGGCCGAAATTGCCGGGGATATGTACGCCCGAGTCCACGGCCTGTCGGTGATCAGCGTGCGTATCGGCTGGCTGCCCCGCAACCCCACCGAGGCCGAGCGGCTGGTGGGCAGTAAAATCGGCAAAGATGTCTTCTTCAGCCACAACGACGCGGCCACCTTCCACCAGCTTTGCGTGGAATCCCCCACCCCCGGTCCCGGCGAATCGGCCATTCTCTTCGCCACCAGCCGCCCGACCGACCGGCTGCTGCTGGACCTGGAACCGGCCAAACGGGTCATCGGCTACGAGCCGGAGGATGTCTGGCCAGAGGGCTTGCCCTACGCACTGAATGAGTAACTGGGAGCGCCAGTATCGGGAGCGCCAGTGTCCCTACTGGCGATGGCGGTGTTCCCAGCGACGCCAGTAGGGATGCTGGCGCTCCCAGTCTAGCCAGCAGGGATGCTGGCGCTTCCAGGGCAGTAAAAGCCAACCACCAGGAAATCTACAGATGCTAACTTCTCTGCAACAACTGAATTACGTCATCGTTCTCTGCGATGATTTGGAGCGGATGAAGGCATTCTACCGGATGCTCTTTGCCTTTCCTATCGACTCGGAATCCGACACCGGCCTGACTTTCCGCGCCGGTTCGGTGCTGCTCTCCCTGCGCAAACGCACCCGGGACTACGACGGCCAGGGGGTGCGGCCCGGTCTGCCCGGCGTGCAGATTGCCTTCCTCGTCTCCCCCGCCGAAGTCGATCTCTCCTACCGGCAACTGCTGGAAATGGGTGTCACGATTGTAGACCCGCCAACGGATCAGCCCAGAGGACACCGCACCGTCTACTTCACCGATCCTGAAGGCAACCTCCTCGAAATCTACGCCGAAATCTGACGAAAAGTCCCCGGCACTTGCGGTCCATACAAGCCTGTACGTCGTATTCTGTACAGATTCCACAATCTTCTCGATCCGTACATTAATTTGTATACACGGATAGAAAGGAAGACGGGTTTCGCCTCCAATTCATCTTCCGTTCTATCCGTGTATACAATCTGTTCTTCCGAACAACCCCCATCAGCGGCCAGGGCAGGTGACTTGCGTTCGGGCCTCGACCGTCTTCTCTGTCACCCCGTCAAAGGTCTGGGCCTGGTTGACGATCTCCGGCGGACATCCGCTGGGGCCCCATTCGGTCGGGACGCGCACTTCAAAGGTCAGATAGTGTATCTCTTTGGCCAAGACACGACTGAAAGCGCTCACTGCGTGGCCGGATGGGCTGTATTCGCATTGGGCAAAGGAACACTGAAGGCTGCCCTCGACAAACTCCAGGAACGACGGCAGGAGATCGCTGATGGTCGCATCCCCTTCCCCCTGCAAGTCTTCGCTGATGGGCAGATAGATAATATAGCGCAGAATGTCATTCGGCACGGTCAAAGTAGGAATACTCACTTTTTCCGGCACCTTCGGCCCGGTCAGGGGCGCGTCTTCCACCTCGCCCCAGACCGCGCCGCCCAATTCTTTGGCAGGGACGTGGAGGGGGGCTTCCTCGAAGGCGTCGCTGCGGCGGATATACTGGCCCGCGTTTTCGCCGTAGTCCAGGCGGATGCGCACCCATTGGGTAATGTCCCCGGGCGGCGGCACGGGTGCGGGGAATTCGCAGGAGAAGGCCTTGCTCGGCGTCCCTGCCACATCGGTGAATGGCTCCCCGCTCTGCCAGATGCCATCCCGGTTGGTGTCGGTGAAAGGTTCGCCCAGGGTGTAGAGACCATCCTTGCCAAAGGCTTCCGGATCGACTGGCGCTGAGAGCAATTGGGTCTCGAAACTGCCGTTGCCGTCCCAGTCGGCGAAGATGTTGACGTAGAGCCGCTCCGCCGGGTTGTTGGCGTCGTAGCGCATCTCCACCTGCTGGTGGGCGGGCGTCTCTGGTGTGGCGGCCAAGGGCGTCAGCGAACAGTCGGCGGCCAGGGTCGTTTTGCCCCCGTTGTTGCCGTCGAAGCCGTAGCCCTGCACGCCGCTGCTCACGTCGAAGTCGATGCGCACGATGCCGGGCCGGGGAATCCCCACAGTGAAGTCGTCCAGCGCGTCCTGGTTTTTGCTGTCGCAGCCGTTGCCCAGATTGTCCACGCCGTCCATATCGCTGCCGGCCGTGGCACAGGCGTCCGGCTCCCGGCTGGCCCGGGGTGTGATGGGACTGTAGGCGCCGATCCACTCCCGGTAGAAGCTCAGATGGCGGGGGCCGTTGCTGGTCAGCTTTGTCGGCCAGGGCTCATCTTCCCCCGCGTCGCCGAAGTCCGGGCCGATGACGTAATCCTCCACTTCGCCGTAGAAAGCCGCGCCTCTGGTCTGGGAAAGGGTGAGGCTGCTGGTGAAGGTGGTGTTGGCCCAGCGCCCCACATTCTCGCCGTAGTCCAGCCGCCAGCGGGACTCCAGCCGGTTGTGGCCGATCTGCGCGGGCACGTTGAACTCCACTTTGTAGCGGCCACAGTCGCTGTTGGAGGAGAGCAGCGTCACCGTTGCGCTGTGTTCGGCGCTGCTGGAGAGGGGCGCCCAGGCCAGGGCGGTGGTATCGGTGATGGCCAGACGCAGACCGTCCAACACATGCTCTTGGGTCGTCCCCTCTTGCCAGGCCAGATTGGTGTTCCAGTCGATCCAGCCGTTGACGTACAACTGTTTGTCCCGGTTGTTGCGGTCGTAGCGCGGGCCGGTTTCGACCACACAGACCTGCACGTCCACCCGGCCTTTTTCGCCCGGCTTGTAGGTGAGCGGGTAAAAGACGACGCCATCGTCTTTGGCGTCCAGGTCCACCATATCCCTGTCCCGGTTGCCCACGCCGTCCGGGTCGTAGTCGTCGTAGATTGCGTGTTCCGGGCTGACCGCGTCCAGGCTGAAGGTGGCGTTGGCCTTGCCAAAATACTCGAACTGGTCGTTGAGATGGCGGGCGCCGTCGTCGGCCAGGATGGTCGGCCCGGCCAGCCCATCGCCCAGGTCCGGCGGGGTGATCTCGAAGACAAAATCATCGAAGACGACGCCGGGCACTTTGCCATCTCGCATATCCTGCAGATTCAGCGCCAGGACGAAGAAGGGCGCGTCCGCCGCGGACTGGCCGGGTCGCCGCAGTTGCAGCGTGCGCACGCCCCCATTCTTGACCAGATCGCTGCGTTCGATGCTGACAGTAATCAGAAAGTCGCTCTGGCTGCCCACGGGGACAATGCCGGTGGTGGGGTCCTCGCCGGGGACGCCAATGCGGATTGTGCGATCCGTGCGCACACCGGCGTAGGCGTTGATGGCCGCGCCCCCCGGCGCGGTGGAACCAGCGTCCGTCACCTGCACGCCGTCGATCCAGAGCGTTGCGCCGCGCAGGGGTGTGTGGATTTTGATGCCGTACCAGCGGGTGTTGGCCTCGTCGATGGCGGTCAGGCTGGGGAACGTCGCGGCCAGTTGGGGGTGGCTCTCCACGGCCACGCCCCGGTTGACCACCGCCAGAATCCCCTTCCAGACATTGACGCGTCCGTGGCCGAAGTAGGGGTCCGGCCCGTTGCCCGGCGCGTTGTTGGGGCGGGCCACGTTTACACCGGCACGGGTCGCGCCCAGATCGTCGGCGGTGGCCTCGATCGTCTCAATAATCTGCAAGGGCGAGAGGCGGTTGGCCGGCACATTCGTGTGCTGGTCCAGATAGATCATCTCCCCAGCCAGCCCGGTGACCATCGGCGCGGAGAACGATGTGCCGCTGGTCGGCGTCAACACCCCATTGCGCTCCGGCAACAGGACATTGCCGCCAGGGGCAGCCACAGAGACCGGTGTGTCGAAGTTGCTAAAGGCGCTGAGCTGCTCGCGGCCGCGCACCCGATCTTCGGTTTCGCTGCTGGAGATCGCCATCACCAGAGGGTCGTTGGCCGCACGTACATTGCCAGGAGCCAACAGCGCAGGGAAGGCGAAGGGCCAGGTCACAAGGGAAACGCCGTTGTTGCCAGCCGAGGCTACTAGAATTTTGCCATCGCCCGGGCCGTCGTAGACGCCGTTGCCGTTTGTGTCTGCAAAGGGTTCCCCAGCGTCATAAGTCGAATTGCCCTCGCCCGCATCGCCGGTTTGGGGTATTCCATCTGCGCCGAAGTCGCCAAATGCCTGGCTCAATACGCTGCCGATCCGGTTATAGAACTGCTGCACCGACTGGATGCGCGTGGGCTGACCGAAACCGGGTGACCAGTTCCACCAGGCCGTATCGAGGGCGTTGACAATCCGGTCACCATTTGCGTCCACAGGCGTGCTGAAGGAGGCGTTCACTGCCACCACATCTGTGTCCAGGGCCAGCATCGACAGGGCATTTAGAGTGCTATCTCCGAGATAGTCGAACTTGACCGGGCGAACCAGTATATCCAGGCCGGTGCCCAAATTCGTCGTTCCCCGGCCCGCGGCCGCCGCGGTGACCGATGTGCCGTGGCCTGCGCCGTGGAAGAGATTCGTGTCGGGGATAGCGGCCAGGTTCAGGTTGACAGGCGCGCCGCCAGGTCCCAGCGCGACGCCCGCGTTGTTAAAACCGGTAGCCGCGCCTACCAATGTGGGTCGTACGAAGTCAGCCAGAGGCACATCCAACGGATTGGCGCCGGCGATTGTAAAGCCGCTGTCAAGGATACCGATGGTAGTGCTGATACGCCGGCCGGGAACCAACGCTTGCACGAGGCGTTGGCCAGCGAAAGTGTCCAGAAAAAAGTGGTAGCGAAAGTTCACCAGTTCGTCTGTGCGGTCCCCGGAGTAATCGAAACAGCCTTCGCGCTGGCCCGCGCCCGTGCAGCCGTCTCCCGCGCTGGTCTGGTAGGAGCCGGTAAGTCTTGCGGGCATTCGTTCACCTGCGGCCGGGTCTGGCTGGAACTGCAAGTTGGGTATGGCACTCACAATTCCGGGATCGCCGTTCAGAAGATTTGTCATCTGTTCAACCGACGCGCCGCCGTCGGGAATCTCAGCGCGCACCATTCCCAGCAACAGATTCACGTCCAACGGAATTAGTCCATAGCGGCCCAGGACTTCTGTTATGCGGGACAGGGAGACGTTCCGCTCGAAAAGAAGCAGGACCGTGCGAGCCTCGTGGGGAATGGGAATATCCGCCGACGTGACGATAGGATTGTGGATTGGCGAGAGTGTGGCCGGGTACTGGGCGGCGTAGACGAGAATGCCTGCAATCTCGCTCCGGAGCTGACCCGCCAGCGTACCCTCCACGACGACGCGACTGTCGCCTGTAGTCAAAACCAGCACAGCCGTGGCGGTTCCGTTGGCCTCCAGCCCGGCAAACTGGCCGGTCACGTCCTGGGCTGAACCGCCGCCGGGGGTCAGGAAGACCTGCACGCCGGTCAGGGCGGCCAGCAATTCGATCTCAACCGTCATCGCCTGCCCGGAGACGATAGCCCCATTGAGCGGTTGCTTGCCGCCGTTGTCATCCACCCGGCGCAGGGCCGCGACGGGCGGTATCTGATTGGTCACGTAGGGGAGCGCCAGTGTATATCCTGTACTGACGGCAGCGGATGCAGGAGCAGGGAGAGAGTCGAGGGTTTGCCCCGCCGGGGGAGAGGCTCTGACCGACAAATACATCCAGCTCAACAAAGCAGTTGCCAGCAGAAGAGTGACTGTCAGCGCGGCCAGGGCTGACGCGCGGCGAAAAGAGCGTCTGTTTGACATGGAAACCTCCCGGTAGCTTGTGATCTACACTGTCAAAAGCAGGCACGGGAACAGAACTGGCAAGCAGGGGTAGACGAGAAAGAGCGCCAAAAAGAGGAAAAGTGCAGGTGTGAAAATCATCCGCAGGACAATAGAGGGGAGATCCGTTCTGTCCCCTAGCAGCTTGTCGGAGAGAGAAGAAATAGAACGCGGATGACACGGAAAGGGCTGATGTTCGCGGATAAAATCGAGAAAATCAGGTTTTTCCGTACTTTCCGCCACATCCGCGTTCTATTTCTTGCCTCTCCGACAGCCTGCTAGACGGATGGCATCTTACACCTGTACGCAGAAAGGCGCAAACCAAGAAAATTTGTCACTGCGCACCCCCACCCAACCTCCCCCACAGTGGGGGAGGAGTCGATCCAGTTCCCTCCCTAGAATGGGGAGGGGTAGGGTGGGGTGGCTGAACAGATACGTTTCAACGCACTAAAGCCCAACCCATTTTCAACGGGTTTCCCGTAGCAGAC
>JAHDWH010000427.1 GCA_023384455.1 Caldilineaceae bacterium
TCAAAGAATAACTTCCCGTTTTGGTGCGTCGCACAGTCCAGATGAGGTTGCGGACTAGAGTCATTTCGTGGACAGTGCGACGCACCGGATGGAACTTATTTCTTGACGAGTCCTAACGACCGAAAGGAGGGGATCAGTGGAACTTCTTATGCCGTGGATGCGTACTATCAGTAATCCGCCGCCAGTAGTCCAGCGTCCCGGTATCAGCCCGACAGCGTTGCGGTTTACTGACTATGGGTAAGCCGAGTTATTCCGTACCAGCGAGGAACGAACGCACAAGCGTTAGTCGGTCGGCCAACCAACTGAAACGTGAAACGTGAGGTGTCGTCACCTGATCTCACGTTTCACGTCTTCATATTTTGCACGCAAATCGTGGCTGCGCCACCTTAGCAACTGGGATTTCGTTACACCGCAACGAGCCGACGCTTCCACTGGGCAACGCCTGGTGATATTGAGGAATGCGGCACTGGGGAACGAATCAGCGAGCAACACAGGAAAATATGACACAAAGCAAACCTTCTGACCTAAGCAAGACAAACGCATGGAAAACCAAAGAGCAGGGCAAGATGACCCTGCGCATTACCGATGATCTGGACCTGTTGCTGGACGTGCTGCCCCGGCGTATCCGGGATTCACTGAGTGAGATTGGACGGCCATCCGAACTGATCGAAGTGGTGATGGACCTGGGCCGTCTGCCCGAAGCCCGCTTTACCGACGGCGAAGTCTATCTGAGCGCAGAAGAGATCAGCGCGGACGATGTGGGCAATGTCATCGACAAAATCGGGGTCTTTGGATCGGACAACCGGGCCGGGATCGAGCGCACCCTGCACCGTATCTCCGCCATCCGCAACCGCAAAGGCGTTGTCATCGGCCTAACCTGCCGGGTTGGCCGGGCTGTCTACGGCGTCATCGAAATCATCGAAGATATCGTGCTCAGCGACAAGAGCATTCTGCTCCTGGGCCGGCCCGGTGTGGGCAAGACAACCCTTCTGCGCGAGGCGGCCCGGGTGCTTAGCGAAAAGAAGCGGGTGGTCATTGTGGACACCAGCAACGAAATCGCCGGTGACGGGGACATTCCCCATCCGGCCATCGGGCGCGCCCGACGGATGCAGGTGGCAATGCCGGAGCTTCAGCACGAAGTGATGATCGAAGCTGTGGAAAATCATATGCCCGAAGCGATTGTCATCGACGAAATCGGGCGGGAACTGGAGGCTGTAGCGGCCCGCACTATCGCGGAGCGGGGGGTGCAGCTCATCGGTACGGCCCACGGCAACAGCCTGGAAAATCTGCTGCTCAACCCCACCCTTTCGGACCTGGTCGGGGGCATTGACACTGTAACCCTTTCCGACGAAGAGGCCCGGCGGCGGGGGACTCAGAAAACTGTGCTGGAGCGCAAAGCCCCGCCTACCTTCGATGTGCTCATCGAAATCCAGGACCGCAAGCGCATAATCGTCCACCACAACGTTTCTGAAGCTGTGGACGCCATCCTGCGCGGCTGGACCCTCAGCCCCGAAGTGCGCTGGGTGGATGAGAACCAGGCGGTGCATATCGAAACGCTGGTAAATCAGGGCGACAAACGGATGGGCAGCAGCCGTCGGGAGAATGGACACCGCCCGGCGAATAGCGAGCGCCGTTCCAGCCGCCAACGCAGCGCCGAGCCAGAGAAAATCGAGGAGAGCGACAGCGCTCGGGGCGAAAAAGCCAACGGCAGCGTTGTCCGCCCTGTGCGTATTTTTCCCTATGGCATCGGTCAAAACCGGCTGCGGGACGCGGCCAGGAATTTGAATGTCAGCATCGAAGTCGTTCCCGAAATACACGACGCTGATATTGTGATGACGCTGAAAAACTACTACCGGCAGAAGCCCCAACCGATTGCCGACGCGGAACGGCGCAATGTGCCGGTCTATGTGTTGCGCAGCAATACGGTAACCCAGATGGAGCAGTGTCTGCTGGATGTCTTTCATCTGAACACCCCCAATTCCGAAGCGGCCTTTGATATGGCCATGCGCGAAACCCAGGAAGCCATTCAGCGCCTGCTCAAAGGGGCCGACTCCGCAGAGCTGCAACCCCAGGCCGCGGCCATCCGCAGCCAGCAACACCAGTTAGCCCGGGCCGCCAATCTGGTCAGCCACAGCTACGGTCGGGAACCCCACCGTCGGGTACGCATCTTTAATCAATAATCATCTGGGCGGCAATGGATTCGCTGTCTGACGTCTGGGCAGTTCCAACCGAAAAGTGATGAGTGAAACGTGAGATCGCCGGATGATCTCACGTTTCTGTACTGATCAACGAGATGATAAAACGTAGGTGCGGTTTGTAACCCCACTT
>JAHDWH010000123.1 GCA_023384455.1 Caldilineaceae bacterium
CCAACCTTCTTTGTCTTCGCAACCTCCCTTCTTCCCCCAGAGAGCCAAACTCAAGTACCTAAACCCGCCTGCCGGAAGTACCTCAGTCCAACTCTTTGATGAACTCCTGGGCCTTTTCTACCAGCCCGGTGTTGCCCACAAAGATAGGCACCCGCTGGTGCAGCGCGCTGGGTTGCAGGTCCAGAATGCGCTCTGTGCCCGTAGAGGCCGCGCCCCCGGCCTGCTCGGCCAGGAAAGCCATCGGCGCGCATTCGTAGACCAGCCGCAGCTTGCCGGTGGACTGGTCCGGGTCTTTGCTGTCCGCCGGGTAGTAGTAGACGCCGCCGGTGAGTAGATTGCGGTGAAAGTCTGCCACCAGCGAGCCGATGTAGCGCAGGGAGAGGGGTTTGGCCGTCTTGTCCTTGCCCTGCAACCATTCGGTGTAGCGCTTCACCCCTTCCGACCAGAACTGCTCGTAGCCCTGGTTGACGCTGTAGAATTTGGGCTTGTCCGGGATGCGGATATTGGGGTGGGAGAGGAAGAACTCCCCGATGGTGGGGTCCAGGGTGAAGCCGTGGACGCCCTGGCCGGTAGAATAGACGAGCATTGTGCTGGAGCCGTAGATGACATAGCCCGCAGCCACAATATCCCCGCCCTTTTGCAGACAATCCTCCAGGGTGCCCCGCCCTTCGACGGTCTTGCGCCGGTAGATGGCAAAGATCGTGCCAATGCTCACATTGACGTCGATATTGGAGGAGCCGTCCAGGGGATCGTAGAGCAGAACGTAGGGGCCGACCGGGAAATGCGCTGGAATCGGGATAATCCCCTCGTGCTCTTCCGAGGCCATCACCGCCAGCCGCCCGGTGTGGTCGTTCAGCTTGAAGATAATCTGGTCGGCGTATTCGTCCAACTTCTGGACTGTCTCGCCCTGCACATTCTCTTTGCCCGCGCTGCCCAGAATATCGGCCAGCCCGGCCCGGGTGGTCTTGCTGGCGATGATTTTGGCGGCCAGGCAGATGTCGTAGAGAATGCTGGTGAGCGCCCCGGTTGCATCGGGATAGCTCTGCTGTTGGTCCAGAATAAACCGTTCGATAGTGACAATTTTGCCCGCATACGAACGGAGTGTCGGGACAGTGCTTGCGCCGTTGACAGCCATATCCATTACCTCCTGGGGATTGGGGACTGGGGACTGGGGGTCTATTGCCCACGCTGCCGGGCGACAAAAGCCTGATAGAGCACAATACTCCCGGCCACCGCTGCGTTCAGGCTCTCCACCTGGCCCACCATCGGCAGGTGGACGATAAAGTCACATTTTTCTCTGGTCAGGCGGCTGATGCCGCTGCTTTCGTTGCCCACCACCAGGGCCAGAGGACCGGTCAGGTCGGCCTTGTCCAGGGGAATGGCGTCGTCGCCGCTGTCCAGACCGACCACCCAGACGCCCTGTTTCTTTAACTGGTCAATCGTCCGGTTCAGGTTCGTCACCTGGGCCACGGGCAGATGCTCCACCGCGCCGGCGCTGGCATTGCTCACCGCTGGGGTGACACCCGCGGCCCGGCGATCGGGCAGGAGCAGCCCATCCACGCCCACAGCCTCGGCGGTGCGGATCAGCGTACCCAGGTTTTGCGGGTCCTGGATGTGGTCGAGGATCAGCAGCAGGGGTGTATCGCTCTTGGCGCGCAGTATCGTGTCCAGATTCGCATAGGGATAGCCGTCGGTCTCCAGCGCCACGCCCTGGTGGTTCACCCGCTGCTCGCTCAGGGTCTCAAAGAGCGTGCCATTCACGGGTTTGACCGGGATGTTGCGCGCCTCGGCCAGCGCGATAATCTCGCCGGTGATGCCTGTTTTGTCCATATCACCACTCGCCAGCCACAGCCGATAGATGCGGCGACGGTTGGCGCGCAGGGCCTCGCGCACAGCCTGGCGTCCTGCCAAAAGCTCACTCATACCGACTCCTCATAACGCCAGGTTGTCCCGGTGGGGCCATCTTCCAGCACCACCGAGAGCGTGCCCAGGCTGTCGCGGATTTTGTCCGAAAGCGCCCACTGCTTGGCCGCCCGCAGGTCCGAGCGCACCTGAATCAGCAGATCGATAAAGGGTCTGACCGCCATCTGATCCCCCCCGGCCACCTGATCGGGCAGGGTCAGCCCCAGCACCCCGGCCAGTTGGCGCAGGGTGCGCTGGGCCGCGTCGAAGAAGGGACCGCTGACACCCGCAGCCCGGCCTGTGTTGATGGCCCGCACCAGTTCAAAGAGGGCCGCCAGACCGCTGGCCGTGTTGAAGTCGTCGTCCATCGCCTCAATAAAGGCAACCCGGGCATTTTCCGTGGCCTCGCGCAGCGCGTCCGCGCCTTCGCCCACGCTGGCATTGCCCGTGGCCGGGCGCAGCGCGCTGCGCAGACGGGCAATGCTGCGCTCCGCGCTGTCGATAGTCTCGTCGTTATAGACCACCGGCTTGCGGTAGTGGCCGGAGAAGATCAGCAGACGCAGGGCATCGGGCGAGTGGCCGCGCAGGAACTCGTCGATTGTGATCAGATTGCCCAGGGATTTGCTCATCTTCTCCCCGCCCAGTTGCAACATCCCGTGGTGCATCCAGATTTGGGCAAAGGCTTTGCCGGTCAGACTTTCGCTCTGGGCAATCTCGTTTTCGTGGTGGGGGAAGATCAGATCGTTGCCCCCGCCGTGGATGTCGATGCTCTCGCCCAGATGGCTCAGGCACATAGCCGAGCATTCGATGTGCCAGCCAGGACGCCCGTCACCCCAGGGGCTGGGCCAGGAGGGTTCGCCGGGCTTGGCCCCTTTCCACAGGGCAAAGTCCGCCGCGTTCTCCTTGCGCTCGTCCGATTCCACACGGGTCCCGGTCAGGGCGGCTTCCTGGGTGCGTCGGCTCAGTTTGCCGTAATCGTCGTCCCGCTCCACCCGGAAATAGACGCTGCCTTCGCTCTCGTAGGCATAGCCAGCCTCGCCCAAATCGCTGATCACCCGGATGATATTGGGGATTTCGTTGGTCACTTTCGGGTATTCGTCAGCGGGCATCACATTCAGATCGGCCAGATGCTCCAAATACTTCTCGACGTAGAAATTCGCCAACTCAAAGGGGTCGCGCCCCACCTGGTTGGCCCGGTTGATGATTTTGTCGTCCACATCCGTAAAGTTGGTCACGTATGTGACTTTATAGCCCCGGAAGTGGAGATAGCGACGCACCATATCGAAGACAATCGCGCTCATAGCGTGGCCGATATGGGCGTCCGCATAGACCGTCGGCCCGCAGACGTACATACTGACCTGGCCCTCTTCCAGGGGAACGAACGGCTCAACCTGGCGCGTCAATGTGCTGTATATCTGTAACATTCCCTGTCCTTGTTCACTATTCACTGCCCTAAAAAGAGCTTGTATACACGGATAAAATGGAACACGGATTCATCCAAAAATCTGTGTTCTCTTCTATCCGTGTATACAAAATTCTCATCTCACTGCTCACTTATCTCTGTCCCACCCGGCGCTGCTCCACCTCGGGCACAGCGAAGATCAGCCGGCCTGCATTGGTCTGCAACACTTTCGTAACCTGCACCGGGATCAGTTCGTTCAGATAGCGGCGGCCATTCTCCACCACCACCATTGTGCCATCTTCCAGATAGCCCACGCCCTGATTCATCTCCTTGCCCTCCTGAATCACCCGGATTTCCATCTCCTCGCCGGGCAGTACCACCGACTTGACCGCATTCGCCAGTTCGTTGATATTGAGGACAGTCACCCCTTGCAAGCGGGCCACCCGATTCAGGTTGTAATCGTTGGTCACAACTGCCGCGTTCAACTCCAGCCCCAGACTGATCAGCTTATCATCCACCTGCTTGGCGTCGCTGGGGTCCTGATCCAAAAAGAGAATCTCCACCGCTTCGTTGTGTTGCAGCCGGTCCAGCATCTCCAGCCCCCGGCGGCCCCGGTTGCGGCGCAGAGCCTCGGACGAATCCGCAATATATTGCAGTTCGTTCAGCACAAAACGGGGCACAGCCAATGTGGCCCACAGAAAACCGGTCTCGGCCACATCCGCAATGCGCCCGTCGATGATCACACTCGTGTCCAGCAGCATCAGCGTATGGGGCAGGCTGCCGCCAAACGCCGTCTCCACAGGCGCTTTCCCCTCCTCCTCATCCCGAATGCGAAAAAAAGAGAAGATCTCCCGCTGGCGCAGCAGTGTCATCGTCACAGCTAGATAGCCAAAGAGAATGGCCCCGGCAAAGGGCAGGATTGTGCCAAAGGGATTGGGGAGCAGGGAGAGAGGATAGGCGAGCAGGGCCGCGATCATCAACCCAATCGCCAGCCCCGCTGTGCCCGCCAAAAGCTGGATGGTGGGCACACCGCGCAGACTGCTGCGCAGAGCACGGGCTGGCCGCACAGTCACCCAGGGCGCGATCAGATAGCCAAGCAGCGCTCCGCCCAAAATTGACGGAATGATAATCTGAGCCGACGTAGCAAACGTGGCCCGCAACTCATCAAAGGAGACAATGCCCGTAAAGGTTCGGCCTACTTCCCATCCCAGCCAGGTCCCAACGAGCATAACCACAACACGCAGAAAGCGATCCCAACGCATGGATGAGACCTCCTATAAGTTCTGCAACAAAGTCCAGCGCGTGGGCCTGTGGGATAAAAGGAGAGCAGTACAGGCGGGCCGTGCCGGGGATGAATAAGATAAAACCCATAGATGTTTCCGCATATCCAATGCGAAACAAATCACAACCATCAAACACGGAAAACCCAGGCGCAACCGACAGAAAAGGATGAAGGGATAATAGGATGAAAGCCGCCAGCCGCGCCGCCAACGAATAGAGACCACCTATAGGCCGATAATAGCCGTAATCATACAGCAAAAGCAACTGAACCGCAATCTCTGCTATACTACGGCAGAGCGCGCAAGAAGTTCGACTTTTTCCGAAAAGTCGAACTTCTGTGGTAGATCGACTTCCATCTTCCCAAAATCAACCGGAGACCCCCACCTATGCCCAGCCAACCCCTTTCCACCTTCACAATCGACAGCCTGACCGTCGAAATCCACCCGGACAAAGCCACCACCAGCCAGGCCGCCGCCGACTGCGTGGCCCAGCACATCCGCGCCGCCCTGGCAGCGCGGGGCAGCAGCCGGGTCATCTTCGCCACCGGCGCCAGCCAATACGACTTTCTCGCCGCACTCGTCGCCGCGCCGGCCATCGACTGGTCACTCGTCACCGCCTTCCACCTGGACGAGTACGTGGGTATCAGCGCCGACCACCCGGCCAGCTTCCGCCGCTACCTGCAAGAGCGCCTCTTCAGCCGCCTGCCCTTCGCCGCGGTCCACCTCCTCACCGGCGACGCGCCAGACCCGGTAGCCGAATGCCGTCGCTACGCCAGCCTCCTGGCCGCCGCCCCCATCGACATCGCCTGCGTGGGCATCGGCGAAAACGGCCATCTGGCCTTCAACGACCCCCCCGCCGACTTCTACACCACCGCCGCCGTCCACGTCGTCGAACTGGACGAAGCCTGCCGCCAGCAGCAGGTGGGTGAAGGCCATTTCCCCGATCTGGCCGCAGTGCCGCCCCAGGCCCTTTCCATGACTGTCCCGGCCATTCTCGACGCCAGAGTCATCTCCTGCGTCGTCCCCGACGCCCGCAAAGCCGCAGCCGTGCGCGCCACACTGCAAGACCCCATCGACCCGGCCTGCCCGGCCTCTGCCCTGCGCAACCACTCCCACTGCCGCCTCTACCTGGACAGCGCCTCCGCCGGAGAGTTATCCCGATGAGCGCGCTGACCCATCTCCTGGCCGGGCGGCTCTGGTCGCCTGCTGGTTTTGCAGAAGGCGTGCAGCTTACCTTCGCCGCAGGCCGGGTCTCCGCCTGGGACGCCCTCCCCCCGCGGCTACCCAGCGGGGACGGGGTGTTCGACGCGCGCGACGCCTTCGTCGTCCCCGGTCTGGTGGATGTACAGGTCAACGGCGGCCTGGGCTGGAGCTTTCAGGCCCAGCACCGGGCACACTTTGACGCCATTGTGGCCCACCACCTGGCCGCGGGCACAACCACATTTCTGCCCACCCTCGTCACCGCAGACGAAACGACGCTGACCGAATCCCTGGCCGTTCTGGCCGACTACTGTACAAAGTCCACATCAGCCACCCTCCCCGGCATCCACCTGGAAGGCCCTTTCCTCTCCCCGGAAAAGGCGGGCGCACACGACCCCGCCGCCCTCCGCCTGCCCGATGGCCCCCTGCTCCAACGCCTTCTGACCGCGGCCAAAGGCCAAATTCGTATGTGTACCCTCGCCCCGGAACTCCCCGGCAGCCTGGAACTGATCCGCGCCCTGGCCGGTCTGGGAATCGTCGTCGCCGCCGGTCACAGCGCGGCCACCTTCGCCCAGATGCAGGCTGGGGTGGAGGCCGGTCTCTCCTTCGTCACCCACGCCGGCAACGCCTCGGATTGGCCCCACCGCGCGCCCCGTCCCGAAGGCTTCTGGGGCAGCGAGCCGGGGCTGGTGGGTAGCCTGCTGGCCGATGACCGGCTCTCCGGCAGCGTCATTCTGGACGGCTTCCACTTCCATCCCGCTCTGGTCCCGCCCCTGGCAAAATTGAAAGCGCCCCACGGCCTGATCATCACCTCCGATGCCTCCACTGTGGCCGGATGTCCGCCGGGGGAGTACAGCGGCGGTGGCCTGCTCGCCACCGTCCACGCTGCGGGCTATGCCACCAGTGGCCGGGACGGGCGCTGGCTGGCGGGCAGCACAATTACACTGCTTCAGGCGATGCAACGGGCTGTCACCCTTTCCGGCCTATCCCTGCACGCCGCGGTCGGGCTGGCCTCCGCCGCGCCCGCGCATCATCTGAGGTTGGCCCAACGCAAAGGACATCTGGGCATAGGCGCAGATGCGGACTGTCTGGTTTTGAATGAGGATTTGTCCTTGCGGGCGGTGATTGTGGGAGGACGGCTGACGACGGACCGCTGACCGCGCATCACCCGCTCTTTACGCGGTCGGCGGTCTTCGGTCCGCTGTCTATCCCCGTCGAATCTCCCACAACTCCACCACCAGCTCGGACGGGTAGCCCGTGGGGTCGAAGTCGGCGGTTTCGCTGGCTGTGCAGCCACAGCGGGCAAAGAGTTCTTCGATTGTGCGGGAGGAGTGGTGCTGGGCTTCCCCAATCGTACGGTAGAGATAGACCGCCGAGGGGAGGATAATCGGGTAGCCCATTTCGTAGAGGGCGTAGGCTGTGCCACTGGTGAGGGCGGGCAGAAAGTCGGTCTCTGCTTGGGCGATTGACTGTGCGCCCCGACTGGCAGCCACGTCAAAGCGAAAGGCGAAGTGATCGCGCAGATAGCCGTCCTTCACCAGAAAATTACCGGTCTGGGCGATGGCTCGCTGCAAACGTGTGAAGTCGTCGGCGTTCGCCAGCTTTTCCGGTAAATCCAACGCCAGATGGCTGGCAAGCTGCCCAAAGAAGCGTTTTCCTACCCGTCGGGTGAAGTCCCGGCGGGCCTCTTTCAGAGACTGAGTTTTTGATAAAAACTCAGTCTCTCTGCGCGTCAACCCCTCAAAGGCGTCCCGGTAGAAGGCGTAGGAGATGGCGTCGAACTCGCCGGAATGGAAGCCGTCCAGATGGCGTCGGGCGGTGAAGTCATCCGCCAGCGACGGACGGCTTTCCCGGCTATAGACCAGCCGGGTATATTCGTCCACAAAGCCGGAGACCCGGGCCAGATCGCCCGCTGGCTGCACAGCCTCCCACTCGGCCACAATCGCCCCGGCCATAAAGCCCACAAAATGGCTGCCCAACTTCCACCACTTCTGAAAATCGGGATAGGGCTGGCGGGCTACCGCTTCTTGCAAAGAGAGAGCCATCAGTCCGTTCCTAATATCCGGTCGAAGAAACCCTTCTTCTGCTCGGTCGTCTCGTCGCCAAAGCTGGTGGCCAGACGGCGCAGAAGCTCTTTCTGCTCCGTAGTGAGATTGGTGGGGGTGGCAACCCGCACAGTGACGATCAGATCGCCCCGGCCTGTGCGTTGCAGCCGGGGAATCCCCAGCCCCCGCTTGCGGAAGCTCTTGCCCGTCTGGGTGCCCGCGGGAATTTCCAGCTTGTCCGGGTCGCCGTCCAGGGTGGGAATCTGTACATTGGCCCCCAGCGCGGCCTGGGCAATGTTGATGGGCAGCTCCATATGCAGGTCAAATTCGTTGCGCACAAAGACCGGGTGGGACTCGACTGCGATGACGACGTAAAGATTGCCCGCGGGGCCACCCAGGCTCCCGGCTTCGCCCTCCCCGGCCAGGCGGATGCGTGTGCCGTCGTCCACACCGGCGGGGACATTCACCTTCAGCTTGCGGGTCACCCGCACCCGCTTCTGTCCGTGGCATTTGGCACAGGGGGAGCTGATCAGCTCCCCCGCGCCGTTACAGCGGGGGCAGGGGGAGGCGGTGACGATTGTGCCAAAGAGGGGGGACTGCTGGCGGCGCTGGACTTCGCCTGTGCCGCCGCAGGTGGAGCAGCGCTCCGGGGTGCTGCCCGGCTCCGCGCCGCTGGCGTGGCAACGGTCACACTCCTCCATCCGGGGCACTTCCAGTTCCCGCTCTGTGCCAAAGGCCGCCTGCTCGAAGGAGAGGGAGATGTCCACCCGCAGGTCCGCGCCCCGGCGGGGTGCGTTGCGCCGTCCATTGCCCCGCCCCTGGCCGGAAAAGCCGGAGAAGAGTTCCTCGAAGATGCTGCCCAAATCCCCAAAGCCCTGGTTGAAGTCGTTCATCCCGGCGGCCCCGCTCAACCCGGCGTGGCCGTAGCGGTCATAGACCGCCCGCTTCTGGGGATCGCTCAACACCTGATAGGCTTCGTTGATCTCTTTGAATGTGGCTTCGGCTTCGGGCGCGGAGTTCACGTCCGGGTGATATTTTTGGGCCAGCTTGCGAAAGGCCTTTTTCATCGCCGCGTCGTCCGAGTTGCGTTCCACACCCAGGGTTTCGTAGTAATCGCGTTTATCCATCAGTTCCTCAATATCTTTCAAAAAAGCAGGAGGGACGCAGATTTTCCATTCATTCCCAGCTCAGAATCCAGGCGCACAGACCGGCCAGAGCGATGGTGGCCCCGATCAGCGCGGCCCACTGGCGGGGTTCAAAACCCACCTGCCGGGCGCTGAAAATCAGAATAATCACCATTCCCACAGCCAGCACCCCCCAATTGGAGAGGGCCGGATGTTCGTTCCAAAAGCGTTTGAGAGCGTCCATCCCTCTACTCCGTCACGGGTTGCAGGCCAGCCATCTGTATGGGATAGCGCTGGCAGAGGTCGGCCCAGATGGCGTCCAACTGGGCATAGAGTTCGTCCAGCGCGCCGTTGTTGTCGATCACCCGGTCGGCCTGGTTGACTTTGGCGGCCTGGGGTGGCTGGATGCCGATAATGCGCTCGGCCTTCGATTCGTCCATACTGCGGTTTTCCACCAGGCGGCGCAGTTGGGTGGCAAAATTGGAGATGACCACCCAAACCTCATCGCACAGTGTAACCATCAGCCCGGCTTCCAACAGTTTGATAGCTTCCAATATCACCAGAGGCGATCTGGCCTCTTCGATCTCCTGGTTGCCCAGATCGAAGACTTTCGGGTGAACCAATTTTTCCAGCCTGCCCAGCGCGGAGGTGTCGGAGAAGACGATCTCCCCCAGCCGTTTGCGGTTGATGGTGCTGTCTTCGTTCAGGATTTCCCGGCCAAAGCTGCGCACTACGGCTTCGTAGGCCGCGCCCCCCGGCTCCATCACCCGGTGGGCCAGCTTGTCCGCGTCAATAATCGCCGCGCCCTTTTCGGCCAGATACTTCAGAATCGTACTCTTTCCCGTTGCGATATTGCCGGTCAGGCCAATAACAAGTCTGCTCATAATGCGAATCTATTGCTCCTGATGTAAATAAAGAGGACGCTGATGACGCAGAAAAGAATGATTGACGCGGATAAAAATCTGTGTAATCTGCGTCCTCGGCGTAATCTGCGTTCCGATTTTCGTCGTTATCGGTGTCTACCGGCTATATCGCCTGTTCTGAAAATAGAACACGGATGGACACGGAAAGAACAGATTCGCACGGATTCAATCTGCGAAAATCTGCGCAATCTGCGTTCTGATTTTCATTGATTATGGGTGTGTTTCCTCGTGTACAACTGATGAGAAATCGGCGCAGATCAGTTGTTTCCGCGTGAATCTGCGTCCGCTTTTCGTTACGTACCACTTTACACCACCGCTTCCGCCATCTCCGTCCAGCGTTCCATCTGCTCTTCTACCCGGCGGCGCACGGCCTGGTGTTCGTTGCTGATGGCCTGCACCCGTTCATAATCCTGGGTCAGGCTGGCCGCGGCCATCTTCTCCTCCAACTCGACCACCTTCGCTTCCAGCCGGTGGATGTGCTGCTCCAGTTCGTCCAGATCGGCCTGGTGGCGGGCGGAGGTCTGGCGTTGGCGGCGCTCGTCCCGCTGCTGCTCCCGCTGATTCTGCTCCGGGTCCGGCGCTTTGGCCGCAGTATCGGACAGGGCTGTCTGCCCGTTGCGTTCATTCATCCACTGCCGCCAGGTGCCGTTAAAGACTTCCATCCGGCTGGGCGCGCCCGTTTCCCCCGGCTCCACAATCCAGAGTTCGGTGGCCAGGGCATCCACCAGGGCGCGGTCGTGGGTGACGAGCAGAATCGTGCCGGGGAACTGTTGCAGCGCGTCCTGTAAAATCTCCTGGCTGTCCAGGTCCAGATGGTTGGTCGGCTCGTCCAACAGCAAAAAGTTGGCCCCCTGCAAAGTGAGCCGGGCCAGGGCGATGCGGCTGCGCTGGCCCCCGGAAAGCTGGTCGATGGACTTGTATACGTCGTCCCCCCGAAAGAGGAACTGGCCCAGATAAGTGCGGGCCCGCTCCAGTTGCAGGTTTTTGATGTCCAGCAGCGCGTTCAGCACCGTCTGGTTGGAATCCATCAGACCAAAGCCCGCGCCCACATGACGCTGGGCCAGATAGCCGATCTCCACCCCCGCGCCCAACTGAAATGTGCCTTTCAATAGCTCCAACTCACCCAAAATCGTGCGGATAAGCGTCGTCTTGCCCGCGCCGTTGGGACCGATCAGCGCGGCAATTTTGCCCCGGTAGAGGTCCAGATCGGGCACGGCCAGAATCGGCGTCGGTCCACTGCCGTTGCCATCCGCCGAGGGATAGCCCACCAGCAGGCGACGGGTACGCAGGACCAGATCGCCGCTGCGGATGTCCGTGCGCAAAGGCAGGCGGATGCGCTGATCCGACGGGGGCGGGGGCAGGGCTTCGGTCTCTATAAAGCGTTTCAGCCGGGTCTCCCGGCCCTGGGCCTCCTTCGAGCGCTGGCCCGCCTTATAGCGGCGCACAAAATCTTCGGTCTCCCGGATAAATTCCTGCTGCTGCGCATACTCCTTGCGCCAGCGTTCCAGCCGGTCCTCCCGCTGGCGGCGGAAGTGGCTGTAGTTGCCCCGGTAGGTTTCCAGTTTGTGGTGGGTCATCTCCCAGACCCGGGTGACAACCGTATCCAGAAAATAGCGGTCGTGGGAGACGACGAGCAGCGCGCCTTTCCAGGCCAAAAGCTGGCCTTCCAGCCACTCCACCGAGCGCACGTCCAGATGGTTGGTCGGCTCGTCCAGCATCAGCAGGTCGGGTTCTTCCAGCAGCAGACGGCCCAGGAGGGCCCGGGTGCGCTGGCCGCCGCTCAGGTGGGCCAGGGGGCTGTGCCAGAGGTTTTCCTCCAGCCCCAGACCAGAGAGAACGCTTTTAATGCGCTGATCAATTGTGTAACCGCCCGCCCGTTCAAAGGCGTCCTGCTTGTGGCCGTAGTCGATCAGAATCTGGTCGAGTTGGGCCTCGCTGGTGGCCGGGTCGGTCATACACGCTTCCAAAGCGCGCAGTTCCTCGCCCTGGGCCAGCAACGCTTCAAAGATGCTGTGCAGGTCTTCGTAGAGGGTCTGATCGCCGGCCGGGGGCGGGTCCTGGGGCAGATAGCCCCGGCGGATGGTCTGGGCTACAAAAATTTGGCCGGCGTTGGCCGATTCTATCCCAGCCAGAATGCGCAGCAAACTGGTCTTGCCCGAGCCGTTGGCCCCGACAAAACCGATGCGGTCGTCGTGTTCGATGCGCACGTCGATATTTTCAAAGACGTCGTTAGCGCCGTAACTTTTGGCAAGCTGATTGCCGACCAGCAGACTCATAGCAGAAACCGTGGACGAAGCGATAGTTGCCCCCACTGGAGCAAAATAGACAACGGCGATTATATCACACGCCTGGTCCAACAGCATAGGGTAAGAGTCGCGGTCAGAGAATTCTACAGACGAGGAAGATGTAAATGGAGAGGAAGATCCGGATTTTTCTCGATTTTATCCGCGCAAATCAGCCCTTTCCGCGTCATCCGCATTCTATTTCTTGCCTTTTCCACAGCCTGCTAGGGAGGGAAGTGGAGCGACTCCTCCCCTACAGTGGGGGAGGTTGGGAGGGGGTGAGCTGGGGGGAGGGGGTGAGCTGGAGGGCGCTGGTTGCTGAGAGAACCCAGCGCTTCGTCCACCCGTTCGAACTCGGCGATGATCTCCCGGGCGCGCTGGTAGAGATGATCCGCTGAAGCAGCCGGGTGTGCGGAAGCCCAACTTGACCTGCTTTCCGTGTGCTGCTCCAGGCCAGCAGCCAAGGCCGAGAGAGGGAGCGCGCCCAGGATGGCAGAGGTGGATTTCAGCGAATGGGCGAGCTGGTAGAGCGTCTTTGCATCTGACGCAGCGGCTGCTCTTTTCAGCGTCTCCAAAAGCAACGGTGTATCTTTCAGAAAAGATCGAATCAGGTCTTCCAGAAAGTCATCATCTTCCCCGCCCAAATCTGCGCGTAGCCGGTTCAATGTCTCCCAGTGGATGGGGCCAACACTCTCGTCCTGCTGTTCCCGCCGGTGGTTCCCCGGGACGGATGGATGGCGGGCCGTTCGTTTGATACTCTTCCACACTTTGACCTCCGCACCGTTCTTGTGGGGTCCCTTTCCGTTGCCATTATGGCTTAAGATTGGAGCGATAAGTAGCGGTTGATTCGTCTCCGGCTCCAATGAGCCACTCCCTTCCATTTCGCCCGGTATAACCTGGCAGTTTTGCAGGGCCGCTACCACCTCCTCCACTTTGAAAGGCTTGCTTAGGTATGCGTCCATCCCCGCTTGCAGACAGCGCTCCCTGTCCCCCTGCATGGCGTTGGCTGTCATCGCGATAATGTGGGGCTGGCGGTTGGGGGGAAGTTCCCGGCGCAGCTGCATTGTGGCTTCCAGGCCGTCCATTTCGGGCATCTGCACATCCATCAGCACCACATCATAGACCTGTCGGCGCAGGGAAGCGAGCACCTCCAGACCGTTGCTCACCGCATCTGCCCGCAGGCCCAGCCGTTCCAGCGTGCGCAGGGCCACCTTCTGGTTGACTGCGTTGTCTTCAGCCAGCAGAATACGTAAAGCGGGATCGATGGCCTCCTGCATCCCGTTGCGAAAGACTGACGACTGTTCTATCGTCTGCCGTATGCTGCGCCCCTGGGCAAAGATGCCCGTGATCGCTTCAAAAAGTTGGGTGCGTTTTACCGGCTTCGTCATCACATCCGCCAGCCCCAATTCGGCCTGACGGTGGCGGACTTCCTGATGGCCCAGGCTGGTGAGCATCAGCAATGGCATGGCGGCCAACGTCGGCCTGGCCCGCAGTCTCTCAGCCAGGACAAGCCCATCCATCTCGGGCATCTGCATATCGAGAATTACCAGATCAAAGCGGCTGTCTTCGCTCAGCAACTCCAGAGCAGCCTGACCGGAATCCACAGACGTAGAGAACATACCCCAGGCGTGGGTCTGGCGGATGAGTATTTCCCGGTTGGTCTGGTTGTCATCGACAATCAAGACCCGCTTCTGTAAAAGCAGCCCAGGATCACCCTGTCCATAGATACGTTTTTCGCTGGCTGCGGCTTTGGCAGGCAAAGTGAATTGGAAGGTGGAACCGCTGCCCAGTGTACTCTCTACCCACATTTCGCCCCCCATCAATTCCACCAGGCGGCGGCTGATGGCAAGCCCCAGCCCTGTGCCGCCAAAGCGTCGGCTGGTGGAAGCGTCCACCTGGGAAAAGGAGCGAAAGAGCCGCTCCATGCGCTCGGCGGGAATGCCGATACCTGTGTCGCGTACGGCAAAGTGGAGCAGGTAGCGGCTGTCGGGCAGCTTTTCGCTGGTCAACGAAACGACAATCTCGCCTTCCGAGGTAAATTTGATGCCGTTGCCCACCAGATTGACCAGCACCTGGCGCAGCCGGGTTACGTCGCCAATGATGGCGTGGGGCGCGTCGCCTTCGTTGATATAGGCCAGCTCCAGCCGCTTCTCCGCGGCTTTGGGGGCCAGCAGGTCCAGCACATCCTCGATACATTCCTGCAAATTGAAGGGGTGGGCCTCCAACTCCATATGGCCGGACTCAATTTTGGAGAAATCCAGAATATCGTTGATCAGGGCCAGCAGCGCGTCGCCGCTGCCGCGCACGGTCTCGACAAAATCCCGCTGCTCCGGGCTGAGGGGCGTGTCGAGCAGAAGGCTGGTCATGCCAATCACAGCGTTCATCGGTGTACGGATTTCGTGGCTCATATTGGCCAGAAATTCCGACTTGGCCCGGTTGGCCATTTCGGCTGATTTTTTGGCCTCGCGCAAGCTGATCTCCTGTTGCAGACGATCCAGTGTCAGGCCGATCTGTCCGCCGATGACCTCAAACAGGGCCAGCCGCCGATTGTCCCAACTGGAGACAGTTACGTCCAGATCCGTATAGAGGAGAATGGCCCCCAATGCCCGGCTGCCCGATTTGAGGGGAACGATCACATGGCCGTGGGGCGAATGTCCATCGACAAAACCGTCAATGCAGGTGGGATTGGTGCAGGCGTGAATTGTGCTGACTTTGCCCATCTGCATGGAACGGCCAAGCATCCCGCCCTGTACAGGCAGTTGGCTGGTTACGGCCAGGAACTTTGCGTTGAAATCGCCCTGGGCAACGGCAAGACCCAGGGTCTCTGGCTCGTCGTTGCGCAGGAAGGCAAGACCCCGGCTTTGCAAATGGATGCCCTCGATCTGAAAGAGACAGGCCAGGACATCGGTCAATAATTGCTGCATATCCGTAGCGCCCTGTACAACCCGGCCCACCTCCACCTGAATCCGAAAATCGTTGGTCTGCCGGGCCAGCCGGTCCGCGTCCCGGTTGCGTTGGGTCACGTCCTGTTTGACGGCGACAAAATGGGTGATGGTTGAGGCTGCGTCCCAAACCGGGGTGATATTCGTCTCTTCGATATAGAGTTCACCGCTCTTGCGCCGGTTGACAAGCTCGCCGTCCCAGGCGCGGCCTGCCAGAATCTCCTGCCACATCTGGGCAAAGAATTCTTTGCTCTGCACCCCGGCATTGAGGATGCGCGGATTCTGACCGATGACCTCTTCCGGGCTGTATCCAGTCAAGCGGGTGAAGGCTGGGTTCACCCATTCGATTTTGCCGTCTACATCGGAGATTAGCATCGCATTGGCCGCGGAATTGAGCGCGGCCGATTGCAGATGCAGGCGTTCTTCTGCATTACGCCGCTCGGTGGTCTCCACAGCGATTGTCAACACCTGATATTCATTATCCAGAGAGGAGAAGATACGCCGCTTGACCGCATTGTACCAGCGCACATTCCCCGCCTGGTCCACCACTCTGTCATCCTCAAGCAATACATCCTGCCCTTTTTCCAGGACCAGAGCGTCGGCCTGACGATAAAAGGCAACTCTTTCCCTGTCAAAGAAAGCGAAATCCTCATCGCTTCTGCCGATAATTTCGGCCAGGGGCATCTGAAAGGCCAACCCCAGAGACTGATTGGCAAAGCGGTAGCGTCCCTGGCTATCCTTTATCATTACCGGATCGGGCAAGGAATCGACAATTGAGCGCAGGTAGGTGCGCTGTTCGTGTAGCCGATCTTCGGCCTCTTTGTGCTCGGTCACATTACGCACGGTGACCACCACTGCTTCATCCGAATAGGCAACAAAACGGCTGTAAAAATAGCGCTGGCTGTCATTGTGTTCCAGGGCATAGGAGAGAGTCTGCACCTCACCGCTCTCCAGCGCGGCGGCGCTGGCAGCCAGAATGCTCTCGGCCAGCGGGGGAGCAAAGATGTCGTTTACCGTCTGCCCCAGCAGTTCTTCGGGAAGAGTAGGCCAGTCTTCCCCCCAGGCAGCTTTGAATTCGAGGAATGTGCCTTTGTGGTCGATCAAAAATATCTGATCAGGAATGGCTTCGAGCAGGGCCTGGGTCTTCGCTTCGCTGCGTTGCAGGTTCTCGTAGGCCCGCTCCTGTTCGCTTATATCCCGCAATAGGACCACCCGACCTCCATCCTGTCCGTCTCCTCGCTGCAGGGGCAGGATTCGCATCTCCACTGTCAGAGCGGAGTGTCTCTGGTTGAGGGTGATCGTTCGGGCGATCTCGCTGGTCTGGGCGCCAGGGGGCAGAGCTGTCAGCAGGCTGCACCCTGGCTGCCCAATCCCGTCGGATGTGGAAATACCCATCATCCGGGCTGCCTGCTGGTTCAGATGCACGATGCGGTCGCTCTGGTCCAGCACCACAACGCCATCGGTCATACTGTCCAGAATAGCCAGGGGGTGGACGGGGGTCAGGGTATTCAATCGATAGTAGAAGATGGCTATCACCAGAGAGACGCTGCTAAGCGCAAAGGCCGATGGTGTCAGATCGAGAAACGGCGTCGGTCCCCACCCATTGATGTAAAGAAGATTGCCCAACCAGGGAAGCAGAGCGGCCACGACCAGCAGAAGAGCCTGCCCCCGGTAGAGGCGGGCCGCCCTGTGAGAAAAGCGGATGAGCATCCATGCCCCGGCCCCCAGAAGCAGGTAGGAGTAGATCACATGGATCCCAAAAAGCAGGCTGCGATCAAAGGTGACATAGAGAAAACCGTTTACGTGTATCGGCCTGGTCGCCGTCCACCACAGCCCGTGCCACTCATTTGTCCAAACGGTCGCCAGCAGAAGACCCGGTTCGATGAAGAGCCACCGAATGAGTTTCGGGGGTAAATGGGTGCTGGTATAGTGCAGCGCAAAATAAAACCAGAATACCGGTATCAGACCGATAGAGATATACTGGGCTTTGACTGCCAGGACTTTGACGCCTATATCGGTGGCGCCATATTCCAGCACGCTGGTAAAGAGCCAGAAAGCAATCGCCCCCAACAGCCAGAGCAGATGACCTGCCAATGGGGTATGCTGACGACGGACAACCACCAGTATTGTCAGCAGGGACAAAGAAAAGGCGATGGCGGAAACGGTTGTCTCGATGGAAAACTGAAGATTCATATGTTCACGCTATTCCAGGCTCATAGATACAATTCTGGCTGGGCGACTCGACAGCAATTTGTCGATTCGGTTCAGATACGGTAATCTGTCTGGTCACAGTCAGAAATTAGCAACCCTTCGGCACGCTGTATCTATTGTGCCAGAATGCTGGGCCAGAGTCAGTCAAGAAAATCACGCAATTCTATTTATACCCGACACGGGCATAAATAGACATTTTGTCACCTTGCCACCCGGTCATTTTGTCACCCGGTCATTATGTCACCTTGTCAAATAAACAATGGCAGCCACGCGTCAACGAGGACACTGTGCTATGCTCAATCCCCTTCCTGTCACCCTTCTTCCGCCTATGAGTGATAACTTTCACCCTTTTTTCGAGAAAATGACCGCGGCGAAGCTCCCCTCTGCCCTGATTCGCAGCTTCCAGTTTTATTACAACCAACTCCATGCGGGTAATACGGGCTACATTCCCGGCAGCCAGGCTCTGCCCATCGACAATTTGCCCCAGGCCGGTGAAATTGCCCGCTATTGCACCTCGGGCCAGGGCCTGCTGGGTCGGCTGGCGGTGATCAAATTGAATGGCGGTTTAGGTACATCAATGGGGATGGAAGGTCCCAAATCCCTCTTGCCCGTGAAAGATGGGTTGAGCTTTCTGGACATCATCGCCAGACAGGTCCTGAAACTACGGGAAGGCAACCGGGCTACCCTCCCATTGCTGCTGATGAATAGTTTTAGCACCAGCCGTGACTCTCTGGCCGCACTCTCCCAATATCCTTCTCTGGCCAACGGCCTGCCCCTGGACTTTTTGCAGCACAAAGTGCCGAAGGTGCGCCAGGACAGCCTGACCCCCGTGGCCTGGCCTGAGGATCCCGACAAGGAGTGGTGTCCCCCCGGCCACGGGGACATCTATCTGGCTTTGCAGACCAGCGGTCTGTTGGAGATATTGCTGGACAGGGGCATCGAATATGCCTTTGTCAGCAATGCGGACAATCTGGGCGCGATTGTGGACACCTCCATTCTCGGCTATATGGCGTCGGAGAATATCTCCTTTCTGATGGAGGTGACCGAGCGCACTATCGCGGACCGCAAAGGGGGGCACCTGGCCCAATCCCCAGATGGCGGGCTGCTCTTGCGCGAGATCGCCCAGTGTCCGCCGGGGGAGGAAGAGTCTTTTCAGGATATTACCCGCTATCGCTTCTTCAACACCAACAATCTGTGGGTACATCTGCCTACCCTGGCCCGGTTGCTCAAACAGTACGATGGGGTCTTGCCCCTGCCCCTGATTCGCAACAGCAAACCAGTGGACCCAACCCGGCCCACCTCCACGCCGATCTACCAACTGGAAACGGCTATGGGATTGGCGATTTCTCTCTTTGACAACAGCCAGGCTATCTCTGTGCCCCGCAACCGCTTTCGCCCTGTGAAAAAGTGCAACGATCTGCTGGCGCTTTGGTCTGATGCCTATGTGTTGACCGACAGCTACCGGGTGCGCCTGCACCCGGCACGACACAACGGCCAGGCACCCTCCGGTGACCCCCTGGTGACTCTGGATGAGCGCTTCTACGGGCTGATCGACGAAATGCAGGCCCGCTTCCCCTCTGGCGCTCCCTCCCTGCGCTACTGCCGTTCCCTGACTGTCACCGGTGATGTCTGCTTTGGGCGCGATGTGGTGATCGAGGGGGATGTCCACATCTGTAACCCCGCCACATCCCCCCGCCAGATAGCGGATGGAAGCCGGCTTTCCGGCAATGTTATACTCGGAAATCAGTAGTCACCCCTCTACTTCGTGTGGCAAGGAGAATTTGTACCTGTTCAGCCACCCCACCCGACCCCTCCCCATTCCAGGGAGGGAACTGAATCGACTCCTCCCCCACTGTGGGGGAGGTTGGGTGGGGGTGAGCAGTTACGAGAATTTGATGCGCTTGTGAGGACCCCAACCAATGACTTCCAACGTGGACGGACTCTATGACTTTGTAGCGATTGGCGAACTGGCCGATACCACCCGCCACGGGCGCAATGCGAAAAATACGGTTGCGAAGATAGTTGACAATAGGAGTCAAATG
>JAHDWH010000124.1 GCA_023384455.1 Caldilineaceae bacterium
TATACTTGACAAGGTGACAAAATGACCGGGTGACAAGGTGAAAAAATGTCAGTTTATACCCGTGTCGAGTATATCCATATAAAACCCACAGATAGCATCTACTACCCGCCCCAACCGCTCCCCATCCAATTCAGGATAGATGGGCAAGGCCAGGGTCTCCTGGGCCGCGGCCTCGCTCTCCGGGAACGCGCCCGCGGTTAGATTCAGCCCGGCAAAGCATTCCAGCAGGTGCATGGGCAGGGGATAGTAGACCTCCGTGCCGATCTGCTGCTGCTTCAAATAGCTGGCAAGCGCATCCCGTCGCTGGCTGCGGATGACAAACTGGTTATAGATATGCCGCCCGTAGCCAGCATCCACAGGCAGGAACAGATATTCCCCAGCCAGCAGGCCACGCTCGGCAAAAAGACGGCGATAGGCATCGGCATTGCGTTGACGGGCTGCCGTCCATCCATCCAAATAGGGCAATTTCACCCGCAGCACAGCCGCCTGCAACGCGTCCAGGCGGAAGTTGCCCCCCACCACTTTGTGATGATATTTGGGCCGGGCCCCGTGCCCGCGCAGTAACTTCAGCCGATCCGCCAGCGCTGCATCATTCGTCGTCACCATCCCGCCATCGCCCACCCCGCCCAGATTCTTGGAGGGAAAGAAGCTGAAGCAGCCCATCTGCCCGATAGAGCCAGCCCGCTGCCCCCGATATTCCGCGCCGATGGCCTGGGCCGCATCTTCGATTACAACCAGCCCGTGACGCTGGGCAACCTCCATCACCGGCTGCATATCAGACATCTGCCCGTAGAGATGAACAGGCAAAATGGCCCGGCTTCTGGGCGTGACCGCAGCTTCCAGCCGTGCCGGGTCAAGATTGTAAGTGACCGGATCGATGTCCACAAAGACCGGCTTGGCACCCAGCCGCACAATCGCCCCAGCCGTGGCGAAAAAGGTGTAAGGAGTAGTAATCACCTCATCGCCGGGTTGAATGTCAATCGCCATCAGCGCCACCAGCAGGGCGTCGCTGCCAGAGGAGACGCCGATCCCATAGCGGCACTGACAATAGGCAGCCACTTCTTCTTCCAGCGCCTCCACCTCCGGGCCGAGGATAAAGTACTGAGATTCCAGCACCCGATCCACCGCGGCCCGCACTTCTTCGCGAATGGTGGCGTATTGGGCTTTCAGATCGAGCAGAGGCACAGCAGCATTCATCCATCTCTCCCAACTATACTTGACAAGGTGACAAAATGACCGGGTGACAAGGTGACAAAATGTCAGTTTATGCCCGAGTCGAGTATTAAACAAACGCAGGCCGCACGAGGAACTGACACCTGTAACGATAAAAATCAGAGCGCAGATGACACAGATTTTCGCAGAAAAAAAATCCGTGAAAATCCGTCCTTTCCGTGTCAATCCGTGTTCTATCCTCAGGGCAACGGACGCAGATTTTCGCAGAAAGAATCCGTGAAAATCCGTCCTTTCCGTGTCAATCCGCGTTCTATTCTCTGGGCAGTGGCTCATCCTCCGGCCAGTCCAGGCAGCGCAGCCGACCGACTTCATCTTCCCGGTAGCGCCAGCCGCTCTCTGGGCAGACCCAATCCCCGGCCCTGTCCCGCTCCACCAGCCGGTGGCCGTGACGGCTCATCCAGCCCTTTTGCAGGGCAGGCACACCCAGCATCAGCGCGTAATCGGGCACATCCCCCCGCACCAGCGCGCCCGCGCCGATGAAGGCATAGCGGCCAATCGTGGCCCCGCAGACAATCGTAGCATTGGCCCCAATCGTCGCGCCCCGCTTGACCAGTGTGGGCAGGTATTGGTGACGGCGCACAATCTGGGAGCGGGGGTTGATCACATTTGTAAAAACGCAACTGGGGCCGCAGAAAACGTCGTCTTCCAGCACAACGCCGTCGTAAACCGCCACATTATTTTGGATTTTGACATTATTGCCGATAACCGCACTCCCGGCCACCATCACATTCTGGCCTAATACGCAGCCAGCGCCGATACGCGCGCCCGCCAGCACATGGCAAAAGTGCCAAATTTTCGTCCCGTCGCCAATCTGACACGGCTCATCCACATACGCGCTGGGATGGACGAAATAGTTCACTTCTGACATCGACTGCCCCATTCTGCAATCAGGAGACGGATCGAAACGGATGGGATGGATTCACACGAATAAAAATCTGCGTAAATCTGTTGTTTCTGCGTAATCTGCGTTCTCTCCTACAGCAGACTATCCGACCCATCCATCGGCAGATGAACCGGCTCGCCGTTCATCACCAGCGAGCGCTGGGCCGCCTGCAGTACCCGCAGTACCCGCAGACCGCTTGGCCCGTCGGTCAAGGCTGGGCTGCGCTGGGCAATGGCCTCCAAAAAGGAGTGGCATTCGACCCGCAACGGTTCGTCGCTGGCATAGGCCACCGCTTCACCCTCGCCGCGCACGGGCATGGGCTGCCCCTCCTGCCATTCCACCCGTTGGTCGTAGAGCACCAACTGCTTGGCCACGTCGTCAAAGACGGCCATCTTGCGGCTGCCGATCACCACCAGCCGCTGCTCCTTGAAAGGGTGCAGCCAGGAGACGTGGATGTGGGCGCGCACGCCGTTGTCAAAGAGCAGATTGGTCATTGTCACATCGGCGATGTTGGCCTGGACGTATGTGCCGCCGGTGCAGAGCACCTCGAAGGGCAGGCTGCCCACCAGCCGCAGAATGACGGCGATGTCGTGGGGGGCAAAGCTCCACAGGATATTCTCCTGGCGGCGGATAATGCCCAGGCTGAGCCGGTTGGAGTAGATATACTGGAGCGTGCCCAACACGCCCTGACGCACCAGATCGTAGAGAGCCACGATCCCCGGATGGTATTCCAGTACGTGGCCGACCATCAAAATGCGCTGCCGTTCGTGGGCCAGGCGCACCAACTGATTGCCCTGTTCGTAGGCCAGGGCCAAGGGTTTTTCCACAAAAACGTCTTTGCCCGCCAGCAATGCCCGCTTTGCCAGCTCAAAATGGGTCTCGGCTGGGGTGGCAATCACAACCCCGGCCACGTCCGAAGCCAGGACCCTCTCTGCGTCGTCAAAGATGGCTATGCCGGGGGCCAGAGCAGCCGCCAGTTCCCGGCCCTGGGCCGTGGCATCACAGACCCCGACCAGCGCGCCCAGCGCGTAGAAATTGCGCACCAGATTCTTGCCCCAATAGCCACAGCCGATGACTGCCACTTGGGCTGCTGAAAGAGTCAATTGCTTTCCATGTCCTTGACTAAAAATTTTGTATACACGGATAAAAAGGAACACGGATCAGTAAAAATCTGTGTTCCTTTTTATCCGTGTATACAAACCCATTTCCAGGGAAGTAGCCCATCAGATTACGTGGCGGGTATCGACAATCAGCCGGGCCTGTGACCCAACCGCCTGCCAATCATACGCCGAGTGGTCCGTCGCCACCACTACGCAGTCGGCGGCGCGCAAGGCAGCGTCCAGATCGTCCACACAGCTTTTGCGCAGGCCATCCGTGTGAAAGCTGGGTACGTGGGGGTCGTGATAGTCCACCAGTGCGCCCTTCTCCTCCAACAGGTGGATAATATCCAGGCTGGGCGATTCCCGCATATCGCTCACATTCTTTTTGTAGGCCACCCCCAGCACCAGCACCCGGCTGCCCTTCACCGCCTTGCCCGCCCCATTCAGCACGTCCTGCACCTTCTGCGCCCAGTAACGGGGCATATCGGTGTTGATCTCGCTGGCCAGCTCGATAAAGCGGGTCTTATAGCGCAGGGTGCGCATCTTCCACGAAAGATACTCCGGGTCGATGGGGATGCAGTGGCCGCCCAGCCCCGGCCCAGGCGTAAACTTCATAAAGCCAAAGGGTTTGCTGGCCGCGGCGTCGATGACTTCCCAGGCGTCCAGCCCCAGCTTATCACACATCAACTGCAATTCGTTGGCCAGGCCGATGTTGACCGAGCGGAAGGTATTCTCGAAAAGTTTGGTCAACTCCGCGGCCTCTGGCGACGAGACAGGAATCAGCGTCTCCATTGCCTGTCCGTAATAAGCGCTGGCCGCACGCAGACAGGCCTCCGTCACCCCGCCGATGACTTTGGGCGTATTGCGGGTCGTCCAATCCGTGCGCCCCGGGTCTACCCGCTCCGGCGAAAAGGCGAGGTAAAAGTCAGTGCCGGGGATCGGGGAACGGGGATTGGGGACTGGGGACTGGGGACTAGGGACTGGTGATTCCGATCCCCGATCCCCGATCCCCGATCCCCAATCCCCGTTTCCCAGAATCGGCAGGACAACTTCGGTCGTTGTCCCCGGATAGGTGGTCGATTCCAGAATCACGACCATTCCGGGGTGCAAATAGCGGGCGATCTGTTCACTGGCCGCGACGATATAGGCAATGTCCGGGTCGCCGGTCTTGTTCAGAGGCGTGGGTACGCAGATGGAAACCGCGTCGCATTCGGCCAGAACAGAGTAGTCTGTGGTGGCGGAGAGAAGGGATTGGGGACTGGGGAGCGGGGATTGGGGAACGGGGATCGGACCATCCCAATCCCCAGTCCCCAGTCTCTTGTCCCCAATCACCTGCCCCAACCGCTCCGACGAAATATCCTCAATATAACTCTCGCTCCGGTTGATCGACGCCACCTTCGACTCGTCCAGGTCGATACCCGTGACCCGATAACCCGCCTCGGCCAGAATGACCGACAGGGGCAGCCCCACATAGCCCAGCCCAATCACCGCCACGTGGGCCTGGCGGGAGGTGAATTTAGCGATAATCTCAGATAGCATCAGCGTTTCTCCCGTTGAGGGAGATTGGGGACTGGAGACAGGGGATCGGCGACGATCCCAGTCCCCTGTCCCCAATCCCCAGTCCCCTATCCCCTATCCCCTACTCCCCCACAATCCCCGCCCGGCGCAGGGCATCCAGAATCCGCTCCACCAGTTCATCCGCGCTGTGCAGGTCGGTCTCCACCACAATCTCCGGGTGGAGGGGTTCTTCGTAGGGGGCGTCGATCCCCGTAAAGCCTTTGATCTCCCCGGCCAGCGCTTTGGCGTAGAGACCTTTGGGGTCTCGGCGTTTTACAACTTCAATATCACATTTTACATAAATTTCAAAGAAACGGCCTTCTGGCAGCAGGGAGCGGGCAAACTCCCGGTCGGCGGCGTAGGGCGAAATGAAAGTACACAGCACCAGATTGGCGTGGTCAAAGGCCAGCTTTGCCACTTCCCCCACCCGGCGGATATTCTCTTTGCGATCCGCCGGACTGAAGCCCAAATCCCCGTTCAGCCCGTGGCGCAGATTGTCCCCATCCAGATAGAAGGTGTGGCAGCCCATCCGATAGAGCCGCTGCTCCAACAGATGGCTGACCGTCGATTTGCCCGAACCGGAGAGACCGGTCATCCACAATACCGCGGCTTTGTGGCCGTTGAGCCGCTCGCGCATAGCCCGGCTGATAGTGCCCTGCTCCCACACCACATTTTCCGAGGCGGGCCGCTCGCCCCGGCTGGTCACATCCACAATCTCATCCACCTGGCGGGAGCGATCCCGGATCATCCCCGCGGCCACAGTCCGGTTGGTGTAGGGGTCGATCAGAATAAAGTTGCCCGTCGTCCGGTTGAGCTGATAGGGGTCGAAAAAGAGGGGTTCGGTGGTGGTCAGCTGCACCCGCCCGATTTCGTTCAGGCGCAGGGTATCGGCCTGCTCCCGGTGCATTGTATCCACATCGATCCGGTAGTTCAACTCGGAGATCAGGGCGCGCACGCTGCGGGTGGTGTGTTGCAGCCAATAGCTGGCTTTGGGGTCCAGGGGCGTCTCGCTCATCCAGCAGAGGGTCACATCCAGCCGGTTGGATTTGTGGGGCAGGTTGCGGGTGCGCACCAGCATATTGCCCCGGCTTACGTCGATGTCATCTTCCAGGGTAATGACAATCGACTCGCCGACGTTGGCTTCGGCCTGCTCGCCGTCGAATGTGACCAGGGAAGCCACCCGGCTGCTCAGGCCAGAGGGCAGCACCACCACTTCTTCCCCCACAGCCACCCGTCCGGAAGCCACCTGACCCGCATAGCCCCGGAAATCCTGGCTGGGGCGGATGACGTACTGGACAGGAAAGCGGAAATCGACCGCATTGCGGGTAGCGCCCGTGTTCACCGTCTCCAAATGGTGGAGCAGCGTAGAGCCGTCGTACCAGGGCGTCCTCTCGCTCTTGTCCACCACATTGTCCCCCAGCAGCGCGGACATAGGGATATAGACCACATCCTGCACATCCAATTTGGCCGAAAAATCGCGGAACTCCTGAACGATGCGGTCAAAGATATCTTCCCGATAGTCTACCAGATCCATTTTGTTGACAGCCACCACCAGATGGGGAATCTGCAACAGAGTGGAAAGAAAGGCGTGGCGCTTGGATTGGGTCAGCACCCCTTTGCGGGCGTCCACCAGAATAATCGCCAGCTCGGCGGTGGACGCGCCCGTCACCATATTTCGGGTATATTGGATATGGCCCGGCGTGTCGGCGATAATAAACTTGCGCCGGGGTGTGGCAAAGTAGCGATAGGCCACGTCGATCGTTATGCCCTGCTCCCGCTCGGCCCGCAGCCCGTCGGTGAGCAGGGCCAAATCCACATACGGGTCGCCCCGTCCCTGGCTGGCCCGCTCCACCGCCTCCATCTGATCCGCAAAGATCGACTTGGCGTCATAGAGCAGCCGCCCGATGAGGGTACTCTTGCCGTCGTCCACACTCCCCGCGGTGGTGAAGCGCAGGAGATCAGAAGCGGGAAGCGGGGATTGGGGATTGGGGATGGGGGACTGGGGACTGGGGACTGGGGATGCGATTGTCATTAATTATTCTGCCATTTCTTCAGTGGAAAGCACATAGGGTGCTTGTTCTTCTGCCATATATCGGACGCCGAATTCATCTCCGCCCTGTTGTTGCTGGCGGATAGAACGGCAATATCCGTTGAGATTCTTCTCAATACCGACAGCCAACTGCCGGACCCACTCCAATTGTTCAGAGTCGCAATAGCCGAGCTGCTCGGCAATGATGAAGGCGCTCAATGTTTCATTGAGCGATCCGCGTGCAATATAGAGAAAACGCAGACGGTCCAAAAAGTGATACCGCCCATATCCTTCTGCGATATTCAGCCCAATACTAACCACCGCCCGCCGCAGTTGATCGGCCAGATTGTAACGTTCGTAATCAGGCAAAGAGCCAGCCAGCCGATAGGCCGCTTTCAGCAATTTCAGACTATCCCGATAAAAATCCAGCCCCTCAAAGCCTCTCTCAGACATCCGACTACTCCTTATCCCCGCCACAATTTGCCTCTATCGACGGTAATCTTCCCAGTCCCCAATCCCCGCTCCCCAGTCCCCTTCTAAAAATACCCTTGCCGCTTGCGGTCTTCCATCGCGGCCTCGGAGCGGCGATCATCCGAGCGGGTGCCCCGTTCGGTGACGCGGGCCGCGGCGACCTCTTCGATGATGTCATCGATTGTGGAGGCAGCGGACTCCACCGCGCCGGTGCAGGTCATATCGCCGATGGTGCGGAAGCGGACGATGCGGTTGGCGGGTTGTTCGCCGGGCAGGGGCGGCACCACATCCGAGGCGGCCAGCAGAATCCCGCCCCGGTCGATAATCTGCCGGGTGTGGGAGAAGTAGAGGTTGGGCAGGGGAATCTCCTCGTAGGCGATGTACTGCCAGACATCCAATTCAGTCCAGTTGCTGATGGGAAAGACGCGGAAATGTTCGCCGGGACTCTTGCGCCCGTTGTAGAGATTCCACAGCTCCGGGCGCTGGTTCTTCGGGTCCCACTGGCCGAAGGAGTCCCGATGGGAAAAGAAGCGCTCCTTGGCCCTGGCCTTCTCCTCGTCCCGCCGTGCGCCGCCCATGGCCGCGTCCACCCGCAGCTCGGCCAGAGCATCCAGCAGCGTCACCGTCTGCAAACCGTTGCGGCTGGCCGTGGGGCCGACCTCCTCCACCACCCGCCCCTGATCGATGGAATCCTGTACATAGCGCACCAGCAGCCGTGCCCCCAGGCGCTGGGCCAAATTGTCACGGAATTCCAGCGTCTCCGGGAAGTTGTGGCCGGTGTCGATGTGCAGCAGAGGGAAAGGAATTTTGCCCGGATGAAAGGCTTTGCGGGCCAAGTGGGTGAGAATGATCGAATCCTTACCACCGGAAAAGAGGAGGTGGGGGCGCTCAAACTGGGCCGCCACTTCCCGCAAAACGTAAATCGCTTCACTTTCCAAATATCTCAAATGACGGTTGCTGATACTGTCCATTTTATTGTACCTTCGCAAAAAGCTTTCGTAGACAACCCAATAGTATAGACCGAAAACTCATTCTTTCAGCATTTCAGGAGTTCGGCTTTTTCCGAAAAGCCGAACTCCTGAGAAAGGATGGTTGACAGTGCAATAAAAAGAGCGCGAAGAGATATCTTCTCCGCGCCTGTGCGGTAACATTCGGCTCTGACAAATAGCACCTATCCGCGCCCAAAGTACAATCTTATCGAATCCCCCTCGATTCGGGCAAATTCCAATCACAGAGGGAAATAGTGATATACTGCTTACACGCATACTCTTCACCTCTCCCCCGGTCCTGAAAATGTCCCGTCGAATCAGCGCCCTGCTTGTCACATTGATCTTCACCTGGAGCGGATTGGCCGCGCTCTACAGCCAGACACCCGCGCCGCGTATAGGCTGCCGGGTTGCGGATCGTCAGATTGCGACCAGCGGTTCGACCCGCTTTGAGATTTTTGCCGACCAACTCCCGCCTCTCACGGCCTTCACAATTACGTTGACGTATCAATCGAATACGATTCAATTTTTCGACGATCCAAACCTGCCCCTGGAGGGCATCAACCTGACCCCCGGCGATGTCTTCCCGGCCAACTCCTTCAGCCAGAATCTGGTCGATACCGTCAACGGCCAGATACGAATCGCGGTCTCGCCCCCGGTTTCCTCCACCATCAAAGGGGATTTCGACATTCTCGCCTTTGGTTATCTATCAGGCAACAACCGTGCAGTTGCCCACTTCCAATTTACAGACCCAATACTCTACGATCACAATGCCGCACTTCTCAACCGCGCCTTCTATGCTGTGGAAGGGTGTTATGTGCAGGTGGGCGACTCGGGCACACCAGTCCCTTCCAGCACACCCACCTACTATCTCTCCCCCCTGTTGACCTCGACGTCGACGCCGCCAGGCTTCATCTCCATCGACCCCACACCGACGTCAACGCCCACCCAGACACCGACCTTCACGCCCACAGTCAATTCACCCCTGGCGACGCCAACCGATACAAACACACCGTTCTTTACGCCTACGCCAGAAGCCACCTTTACCCCGGTGGATACGGACACACCTATCCCCAGCGAAACGCCGACCGAAGTACCCACGGAGACGAGTATTGTCGTCACCACACCGGACAATCAGGCCAGCGCAGATCAATCACCCCTGGAAACGCCTACGGAGACCCCTTTCCCCATAGACACGCCAACCGATACCCCCGCGCCGACGGAGACACCATCCGAAACGCCGACGGAGACACCCTTGCCCGCGCCAACGCCGACGGCCACAGAGACCTTCACCCCAGAGCCACCCACTGCCACAGCCACGCCCATCCGACAGCCCACACCGACTGTTATGGCGCAAGTGGATCGGAAAATTTCAGGCGTAGTCGAGGTGATCAACCAGCCTGCTGCCCAGGGCAATTTTGAGCGACAACAACCCTATCTTCTCCTGGCAGTAACCGCGCTCTTTGGGGGGCTGGTCCTACTGCTGGCCTTCTGGCAATTGCGGCGGCGGGGCGACCGATAGGCAGAAAAAGTGCCGGGGACTTGAGAATGTGTGGGGACCATTACCTTTCCGCTGCGCCCATTTCCCGGCGTGAAAGTCCCCGGCACGTACCCCTCCTATTTCTGGGACCCACCCAATTCAAAAAAAATCACTTGACAAGCGGCTTGCTCCGTGCTAGAGTGGCAGATGTGTGTGGCAATTGTTGGCCTGCATTTCAGCAAGCAGAAAGGAGTAGGGGCATAATGACAAAGCTGACTGAGATGACTCTGATCCGCTTTGCGGCTCCGGACGGCGTCTTGCCTGTTTTTGGCGCGCCTGTTTGCTGATCCCCAACGTATTTGGCGTATTGGCTGTGGGCGCGCTGACGCATCCACGGCTTTTTTGATTGGCGGAACCGCCGTTCTGTTTGGTTTCTCCGACGCCTCCCGAAGGGCCGTGGATGGGTAGACCCAGCGCGGCCCTTTTCATTTAATCCAGGAAAAGGTGAATCCGTGTACGGATCGGCCAGACCGATCCACCTGTTATTGCAGGAGAAACCATCGCTCGCTCATACAAATTATAGGAAACGAGAGAGATGGAGCTAATGGTATGTTTTCAATTCGACCTTTTCAACAGACAGACAGTGATTATCACGCCGCCGTGAGTATCTTCAACCGGGTCTGGACTGAATACCCGGACACAGCCGATGAGTGGAAGGAGCGGGATGGCCGCCGGGCCAAGAATGAAAAATTCGCCCGCTTCCTGGCAGAAGCAGATGGAGAGGCCGTCGCTTTTGCTACCTACAGCCAGCCCATCAACATCTATCACCCCAACCGCTTTTGGCTGGACATAGACGTTCTGCCCGACTTTCAGCGCCGGGGTATCGGCAGCGCACTCTACCGCCACCTGCTTGCCCAGTTGACAGCCCACAAACCGGCTACCCTCTTTGCCAACACCCGGGAGGATTTCGCCAGCGGTGTACAGTTCTTAACAAAGCTGGGCTACCAGGAGGCTCTGCGTGAGTGGGAATCCCGACTCGATCCGGCTCGGGTCAATCTGGAGCCGTGGCGTCGATACGGCCAACGTATGGCACAGTCGGGGATTGCCATCCAAACCGTGCGCGAGCTGGAAAATGACCCAGACCGGGATCGAAAGTTGTATGAAATGGAATGGGCCATCGAGCAGGATGTGCCAGAAACTACGACCCCCACCAAACCGCCCTTTGAGGAGTGGCGCAAGGTGTGGACCCGTTCAAATCTGATCCCCGACGCCTGGTGGGTAGCCGTGCAGAATGGGCTGTATGTGGGCCAGACGAATCTGTGGCGCAGCCAGGCCAGAGAGAGCGTACTCTACACGGGTGTAACCGGTGTGGTGCGCACCCACCGGCGTCTGGGCATTGCCTCTGCCCTAAAGGTGCAGGCTATCACCTATGCCCAGGAGCATCAGGTGGCCGAGGTTCGCACCTGGAACGAGGCCCACAACGCGGGGATGCTCAGTATCAACGACCGCTTTGGTTTTGTGCGCCAGCCCGCCCACGTGGACTTTATAAAGAAGCTGCGAGAAGAGCCGAAGTACCCGGCAGAGGAAGCAAAAGTCTGAGGACAAACGAAATAGTGAGGGGGTAGGCGCGAAAAGATGAAGGGATGATGGACAGCGTCATCATCCCTTCATCCCATCATCTTTAACACCCCATCTTTAACACCCCCATCAGCAGTTGGGTCAGGCGGGGCACGATAATTGCCCCAGTCTCCAGCACTTCCGTGTGAGACGTGTCCGCGGCGGAATCGGTCACATCCACCGCCACATTGGTAATACTGCTGATGCCCATCACTTCCATCCCCGCGTGATGGGCCACAATCACCTCTGGCGCAGTACTCATCCCCACTGCATCAGCACCGACAGTACGCAGAAAGCGCACCTCTGCCGGTGTTTCAAAGCTCGGCCCAGCCACCATCGCATAGACCCCCCGCTGCACAGGAATCCCAAGCTCAGCGGATACCTGCAAAAGCAACCCGCGCAGCCGGGGCGAATAGGCTTTGGTCATTGAGGGAAAACGCAGACCGAAAGTCTCTATATTTGGCCCGTAGAGCGGATTGTTCCCCCCCATTCCCACAAAGTTGAGATGATCCTCAATCAGCATCAGCTCGCCGGCGCGGAAAGTGGGATTCAATCCGCCGGCCGCATTTGTAACGATCATCTGTTTTATACCCAACCGCTGCATTACCCGTACGGGGAAGGTAATTTGTTGGGGGGTATAGCCTTCGTAGAAGTGAAACCGCCCCTGCATAGCACAGACCTGTACCCCAGCCAATTGCCCAATGACCAGTTGCCCGGCGTGGCCTTCTACTGTGCTGACAGGGAAGTGGGGGATATGACTGTAGGGAATACGTACAGCCTCTTCGATAGCTTCGGCCAGGGGGCTGAGACCGCTGCCCAAAATCAACCCAACCGTAGGCTCTTTTTCAAACCGCGCCCGAATAAAGGCCGCGGCCTCGTCATAGTCGTTCAGCGTAAATATCGTATACATTTGGAATAGTTATTCTGCCGTTAGTTTTGGAAATAGATTACTTATTTATACTCGACACACCCCCGTCCTGCGTGAAGTGCCGGGGACTTTATCACTCAAACTGAACACACCCTATTCATTACCACAGAATTATACCACCTCGCCAGAGGATTTAAGAAGGCAGCTATGCTTTTGGGTATATTCCAGATTGGGAGAAAGGTGTCTGTTCAGCCACCCCACCCTACCCCTCCCCATTCCAGGGAGGGAAGTGGATCGACTCCTCCCCCACTGTGGGGGAGGTTGGGTGGGGGTACGCAGTGCCCATTAAAGTACCTGGACGCCTCCAAGCGCGTATTCATTCCGGGCAAGGTTTGCCTCTGCATAGGGGCACAGGTATAATATAGCCGCTTCCCTCATAGCTGGCGCGCCAATTTCTGGCGTCTTCAACCCGTTCTTCGTCTATTATCCAAGTGTGTGAAAACTTAAACCCCAAAGGAGTGGAGTCAATGCGAACTACCCGTTTTACCTGGCTTTTCGCCCTGCTGTTGATCAGCGCCATGGTGCTGGCCGCCTGTCCGGCCCCGGCTGCACCCGCGGCTGATGCCCCGGCAGCCGCGGCCGCGCCCACCAAAGAGGCGGCTGCCGAAGCCCCCACCGCCGAAGCCCATCCCTTCAAAGTTGGTCTGGTCACCGATGTGGGCCGGGTCAATGACCGCAGTTTCAACCAATCGGCCTGGGAAGGCGTGCTGAAGGCCCAGGCGGATTTGGGTCTGACCGATGACGATGTGAAATACATCGAAACCCAGGACGCCAAAGATTATGCGGACAATATGGCCCAGTTTATCGACGCTGGCTATAACGTCATTGTCACTGTTGGTTTTGCCCTGGGCGATGCCACTATCCAAGCTGCCAAAAACAATCCCGACATTATGTTCATCGGCGTAGATCAGTTCCAGGGTGAGGCGCTGCCCAACCTGGCCGGTCTGATCTTCCACGAGGACCAGTCGGGCTATTTGGCCGGTGTGTTGGCCGCCAGTATGAGCAAGAGCGGCACGATTGCCGCTGTGTTGGGCACAGATTTGGTGCCCCCGGTTGTCGCCTTCAACGAGGGTTACATTGCCGGTGCCAAGTCCGTCAACCCGGACATTAACATCATCTCCACCTACCACCCCGGCGAGATCAGCCAAGCCTTTGTGGACCCCGAATGGGGCGCGGCCACGGCCAAGCAGGCCATTGACCAGGGCGCGGATGTGATCTTCGGCGCAGGTGGCATCACCGGCAACGGTGCCCTGCAGGAAGTGGCGACCCACGAGGGGTTGTACTGCATCGGCGTGGACACGGACCAGTGGAATACTGTACCCGCGGCCCAGCCCTGTCTGATCTCCAGCGCTATGAAGCTGATCACCCCGGCGGTGGCCGAACTGATCGGGGCCGCCCAGGCGGGCAGCTTTGCCGGTGGCAACGTCTACGGCGCAGCCGGTCTGGCCGAGTTCCACGACTTTGACAGCGCCGTTCCCCAGGAACTGAAAGATCTGCTCATTGCCACAAAGGCTGGTCTGGACGACGGTTCGATCAGCACTGGCTACGGCAACTAATACTCTTTGGTGCGTAGTGCGTGAACTGACATCACTATCGTTTCACGCACTACGCAAAGGCAATGTGAGCGTGGGAAGGCTCGATACACCCACATTTCACGCTTCGTGTTTCTGAAAAGCGGGAGGTTCAGCCGTGCTGAACCCTCCCGCTTTGTAACTGTTCAGCCACCCTACCCCTCCCCATTCTCGGCAGGGAGCTGGATCGACTCCTCCCCCAAACTGGGGGAGGCTGGGAGGGGGTGAGCAGTTACCCCGCTTTTTCTAACCCCTCCAGAACAGGACACTCACAATGGCGACTGTTTCTCCTGCTCTGCCCGCGGCCCATCCTGTCGGTCGCGTGTTGCGTGCCCTGCTCATCCCCATTCTGGCCCTTGTGACTGCCCTGATTGCCGGCGCGCTGGTCATGTACCTCTCCGGGGACAATGCCCAATCAGCCTACACCGGTCTCATTCAGGGTGCGTTTGGCAGCGCAAAAGGCTGGGCTGCCACCATTCGCAAAATGGTTCCGCTCATTTTCACCGGGCTATCCGTGGCGGTGGCTTTCAAAGCCGGCCTCTTCAACATCGGCGCATCCGGCCAGTTTATGATGGGCACAGTCTTTTCCGTCTTTATCGGTATTAATTTCGAGGGGCTGCCCGGATTTATTCATCTGCCCCTGGCACTCATTTTCGGCATACTCGGCGGGGTGCTGTGGGGGGCGATCCCCGGCATTCTGAAGGTCTACACCGGCGCGCACGAAGTCATCGTCACAATTATGCTCAATTATGTGGCCGCACTCTTTAGCGGGTGGACGGTCTATGCCGGTGGCACCCAGGGCCAGACCCCCGGCCCTCTCTGGGATCGCACGGCTGGTCCCATCTCCGAGACCCCGGATGTGCTGGCTTCGGCCCGGCTTCCCAATCTGTTTGATCCTTCTTTTCGCATCCACTACGGCATATTCATCGCCCTGGCCGCAGTCCTCTTTATCTGGTGGCTGATCTACAAAACGACCATCGGCTTTGAGATTCGCACAGTGGGACAAAATATGAAGGCCGCGCGCTATGCGGGTATCCGGGTCAATTGGACTGTCATTTTGACAATGGGGATTGCCGGCGGGCTGGCCGGGCTGGCCGGCGCGGTGGAGACACTGGGACTGAACCACAAATTCGCGCCAGAGTTTGGCGGGCAGGTAGGTTTTGATGGGATTACGATTGCGCTTCTGGGCCAGACCCATCCCTTTGGCGTCGTTCTTTCTTCCTTTCTCTTTGGCGCAATGGACGCCGGCGCGGCCCGGATGCAATTTGATTCCCGGGTGTCGGCGGACATTATTCAGATTATTCAGGCGTTGGTGTTGGCCTTTGTGGCTGCGCCGGCGATCATTCGCGCCCTCTATCGCATCAAACGCCGACCCGACGAGGCCGAATCCACTTCGCTGGGTAGCAGTTGGGGGGGGTCCTAGTCCTATGGGCAGCACTTTCTGGAAACGTTCCTCCCTCATTTCGATAGTCCTGGCTATCTTCCTGGTAGTGATGGCGGTTCTGGTCAATCTTACAGCCCTGAATCAGTACACCTGGCTGCGGGTACTTTTCGGGGTAAGTGCGCTCAACTTCACCCTGCGCGCTTCGATTCCCCTGGTGCTGGGTGCGCTCAGCGGTATCCTTTGCGAGCGTTCCGGGATTATCAATATTGGCATTGAAGGGATGATGCTGGCCGGAGCTTTTGCCGGTTTTGTGGCAAAGACCAGTACCAACCACTGGCCGTTGATGAGCAGCCTGATCTTCAGCGTCTTCATCGCCCTGGCCGTGGGCGGGCTGATGGGCCTACTGCACGCCATTCTTTCCATCCGCTTTCGTATGGACCAGATTATCTCCGGCACAGTGATTATTATCCTGGCCGCGGGGACATCCGCCTATCTCTACGACCGGGACGCCATCGCCCGGGGCAAATTTTCATCGGTTGCGATTCCGGGGCTGTCAGAAATTCCCGTGATCGGGCCGGTCCTCTTCGACAATCCGCCCATCACCTATCTGGCTCTGTTGCTGGTGGTGGCCGTGCATATCGCCCTTTTCTACACCCGCTGGGGTCTGCGCACCCGGGCCGTGGGTGAACATCCTCGGGCCGCGGACACCGTCGGCATCAATGTCAATCTCTACCGCTACGTCAACACATCCATCGGCGGGATGCTGGCCGGGCTGGCCGGGGGCTATCTGGTGCTGGAAGCCGTGGGCCAGTTCCAGGAGGGGATGACCGCGGGCCGGGGTTTTATCTCCCTGGCCGCGATGATATTTGGCAACTGGAACCCCTTTGGCGCGCTGGGCGCGGCCACCCTTTTCGGCTACACCCAGGCCTTGCAAAACGAGCTGCTCCTGGCCGGGGTGACGAATGTCCCCCGCCAGTTCATTTCGATGCTGCCCTATATCGTGACAATTGTGGCCGTCTCCGGCTTTGTGGGCCGGGTCCGTCCCCCCGCGGCCGAGGGGAAGGTCTACGAGACGGAGGGTGGGACGGAGTAGGGGGGTGGGGATTAGGGACTGGGGACTGGGGACTGGAGACTGTGGACTGCTGGGTATGTAAGGAGGCAAATCTATGCACAATGAATACAAAGCAATTGTGAAGCAGGACGGAAAGTGGTGGATTGGGTGGATTGAGGAAGTGCCTGGGGTGAATTGTCAGGAGGCCACCCGCGAGGAACTGATGGAAAGTCTGCGCGTTACGCTGCGAGAGGCGTTAGAGATGAACCGGGAAAATGTATAATTACCTGTCCGGTCCATTTACAGAAATCACATCCACCGCGCTTACCCCGTACCAGCGCAAGATCGATGGCGTGTGCGTTAGTTGTCACCGGGGAACGACGGACGACTAGCGCCGGTTTGAGTAGGCGGGGGCTGTTTCCCACCGTATCGAAACCCAGCGGGTAGCCACGAAATTGCTTGTAGACACGTTCGCTTGGTTTCGATACGCCTCAAAGACTCGGCTACTCAACCGGCGCTCACTGGTCCGATCTGTAGCTTCGTCATCTTATGCAATATCCAACACAAAAGATCGGGGGGCCCCTTTCGTTCTGGGGTCTGATGTCTACCTACAGCCACGGAATGGATACCGCTGACGTCAATAGACCACCCGATCTCACTGCCTGTAGTATAGCACAAAACCCGTCGTTGTCAATGCCAGGAGCAAACCTGTTTCGTGGAACAAACACCCGTACTCGAAGTCCGCAACATCACCAAACGTTTCCCCGGCGTCATCGCCAACCGTAACGTCAATCTGACCCTGCACCGGGGCGAGATTCTGGCCCTGCTGGGCGAGAACGGCGCGGGCAAGTCTACGCTGATGAATATCATCTACGGTCTCTACCAGCCCAGCGAAGGCGAGATTCTGGTCAATGGCCGGGCTGTGCAGATGCGTTCGCCCAAAGACGCCATCGCTCTGGGTATTGGAATGGTCCATCAGCATTTCCAACTCGTCCCGGTGATGACCGTCGTGGACAATGTGATGCTGGGCAGCGAGAGCGTGCGCGGCGGGTTTTTGAATCGGAAAGTCGCGGCCGCCCGCATCACTGAACTCTCCGAACGCTACAATCTGGCCGTAGACCCCTACGCGCTGGTAGAGGACCTGCCCGTGGGTGTGCGTCAGCGGGTGGAGATCATCAAAGCCCTCTACCGCCAGGCCGATATTCTGATTCTGGACGAACCGACCGCGGTCCTCACCCCCCAGGAGATCGAAGGACTCTTTGCGGTGATGGACCTGCTGCGCGGTCAGGGCAAGTCCATCATTTTCATCACCCACAAGCTGAAGGAAGTGCTGCGGGTGGCGGATCGTATCGGCGTGCTGCGCCTGGGCGAAGTGGTGGGCGAGGCCGACCCCAAAACAGCTACCCAGGCCACACTGGCCAGCCTGATGGTGGGCCGGGAGGTGATTCTGGAAGTGGAGAAGTCCGCCGCCCACCCCGGTCAGGCTGTGCTGGAAATCAGCGATCTCCACGCCACCACCGATTTGGGCGAACCGGCCCTGCGCGGTGTCGTGCTGACAGTCCATTCCGGGGAGATTGTGGGTGTGGCCGGTGTGCAGGGCAACGGGCAGACCGAACTGGTGGAGGTGCTCACCGGTCTGCGCACGGCCAAAGGGGGGAGTATCCATATCGGCGGCAAAGATATGACCAACGCCAGCCCCCGTCGCATTACAGAGGAAGGCCAAAGTTGCCATGTGCCGGAAGACCGCCATTCCTACGGGATGGTGGACGGCTATCCCATCGCCGACAACCTGGTCCTGAACACCTATTACCAGCCCCCCTACGCCAGGGGCATAACAGTCAACCGGGAAGCCATCGACAAAAACGCTGTTGCGCTGGTGGAAAAGTTCGACGTGCGCACGCCGTCGATCCATTTGAGCGGGGGCAGTCTCTCCGGCGGCAACCAGCAGAAAATGGTGGTGGCCCGGGAGTTCAGCCGCCCCATCCAACTGCTCATCGCGGCCCAGCCCACCCGGGGCATTGATGTGGGATCCATCGAATTTATCCACCAGCAGATCGTCGCCAAACGGGATGAGGGGGTGGCCGTGCTGCTGGTCAGCTCGGAATTGGACGAGATTCTGGCTCTCTCGGATCGTATCGCGGTGATGTACAAAGGCGAAGTCATCGACATTGTGGAGCGGGACGACGCCACCCGCCAAGGGTTGGGGCTGCTGATGGCCGGGGTGAGGGAGGGGTGAAACAAAAGCGGAGAAAGTTCGCCACCCTCTTTTTGCCAGGCTCACAATTCAGGGGAGACGAATCATTTGACGCCCTTTGCCGAGGACGGTATACTGTAGTCACCGCCAAACAACATCGCCGGATTCACCGGCGTATTTCCGTAGTAAGATTTCTCAACCCATTTGCAGAAAGGAATGTTCTATGTTGAAAGAACTGATTGCCAATCGGATCGCCAGCGGGCAGTTGGAAGAGGTCAGCGCTCACTGTGACGGCCCCTGTGGTGTCTACGATCCCGCATCTGCCCGCATTGCGGCCGAGGCGGCTCTCTCGATGACGAAGAAACTGCTGGCCCTGACTCCCCCAGAGATGGGTGATCACCAGGCGATGGTGGCCTATCTGAATACATTCAGCCGCTATACTACCATCAAAGAACAGCAGGCCCACCTGGCTAAAGAAGAACTGCTGGTCCTGTGGACCGACTACTTCAAGCCCGTCCATCTGGCTGCCTACCCGAACCTGCACGAGACCTTCTGGAAAGCTGCCAAGCTTTGCTCTGCGGTGAAGGTGGAGGTAAATCTGGACCACGCCAACGAACTGATGGCCGCCATTCAGGAGATTCACAATATCTTCTGGGCCACAAAGAGCCGGGATGTGACCTACTACACGGCTTCCTAAGTAAGCGTCAAGAAATAAGTTCCATCCGGTGCGTCGCACTGTCCAGATGAGGTTGCGGACTAGAGTCATTTCGTGGACAGTG
>JAHDWH010000125.1 GCA_023384455.1 Caldilineaceae bacterium
ATCGGCGCTGACCTCTTCATCGACGCCGGTGGGTATGTCGTTTTGGGGCGCAACGGACAAAGCGCGACAAACGGCGGTGTGACAGTCAGATACGTCTACACCGGACTCTCCCTCGCCAACAGCGCGGACGAGATTCTTCTCCTGCGCCCGGACGGGAGCGAAGCGGACCGGGTGCTTTGGGGCGGGGACTCCGGTCTGCGGGTCACCGCTGGCAAGAGTCTGGAACGGGTCACCTTTGGCCCTATTCCTGTCTGGCTGACAGCTTTCGCTATCTGGCCCGGCTCTGCTGACGACTTGGGCACACCGGGCCGCGCCTTCACCCCGCCCAATCCTACGGCGACACCCACACCGACGCTCACTGCGACAATGACAGCGACGTCAATCCACACGCCGTCACCGACCGCGGCCAGCCCGACGGCAACGACCAGCGCTACGCCCATCACCACAGCATCCCACACCCCATCATCAACGCCCACTTCTGAACCGGATGGAAGTGATGACCCATCCGTCTTCATCTCCGAATTCCTGGCCGACCCGTCCGCTGTGACCGATGCCAACGGTGAGTGGATCGAACTCCACAATGCGGGGTCGGAGCGGGTGAATCTGAAAGGGTGGACGCTGGCCGATTTGGACGACGACAGCCACACAATCGGCGCTGACCTCTTCATCGACGCCGGTGGGTATGTCGTTTTGGGGCGCAACGGACAAAGCGCGACAAACGGCGGTGTGACAGTCAGATACGTCTACACCGGACTCTCCCTCGCCAACAGCGCGGACGAGATTCTTCTCCTGCGCCCGGACGGGAGCGAAGCGGACCGGGTGCTTTGGGGCGGGGACTCCGGTCTGCGGGTCACCGCTGGCAAGAGTCTGGAACGGGTTACCTTTGGCCCTATTCCTGTCTGGCTGACTGCCTTCGCCGCCTGGCCTGGCTCTGCTGGTGATTCTGGCACACCGGGCCACGTCTTCACCCCGTCGAACCTCACGGCTACCCCAAGCGCGACATCTACCCCGACGCTCACACCAACCGGCACAACCAGCCCTGCGGAAACCACCACACCCACAGCATCCCACACCCCATCATCCACTCCCACTTCCGGGGCTGGGGGAAGTGGGAACGCATCTCTCTTTATCTCCGAATTTCTGGCCGACCCCGCTGCGGTGACCGATGCCAACGGCGAGTGGATCGAACTTTACAACGCGGGACCGGATAGGGTGAATCTGAAGGGCTGGACGCTGACAGACTTGGACGACGACAGCCACACAATCGGTGCTGACCTCTTCATCGACCCGGACGAGTATGTGGTTTTGGGTCGCAACGGACAAAGCGCGACAAACGGCGGCGTAACAATTGCATACGTCTACACCGGACTCTCTCTCGCCAACAGTGCGGATGAGATTCTCCTTCTACGCCCGGACGGGAGCGAAGCGGACCGGGTGGTTTGGGGCGGGGACTCCGGTCTGCGGGTCACCGCTGGCAAGAGTCTGGAACGGATGACCTTCGGCCCCGTCCCCCTCTGGCTGACCGCCCTTGCCATCTGGCCCGGCTCCGCCGGTGACTTGGGCACACCGGGCACTGCCTTCGCTGCGCCCAATCCTACGGCGACGCCCACATCCACAGCCACACCAATCACCAGCACGACGGCAACAGCCAGCACGACCACAACCGCGACGCCCACCGCCACAGCCTCCCATACCCCATCACCCACCCCAACCGCGACGCTGACGGTTCTCCCCGCTTTTTGGCCCCCAGTCGCCACTCCTTCTGCCCTGCGTATCGACGAAGTGGCTTTCTCTGGCAGCGACGGAGAGTTTGTCGTGCTGATAAATGTGGGCAGGGATCCGCTTGACCTGACCGGCTGGGTTGTAGGCGACGGGGCGATTCCCGGCGGGGGGGAGGGTCTCTACGAACTGCCCGTCGGCCTTTCTCTGCCCCCCGGTGCGCGCTTTGTCATTGCCCGCAACGGCTCGGCCTTTCTCGCCCGTTGGGGGGAAATGGCCGATGCCCAGTTGGAGAGCAGTGCAGCCCCGCCTCCCGTCCTGAAGCGCCGCCGGGAGCTGGCAAGCGGCAGCCTGGCTCTCAACGACAGCGGCGATGAACTTCTTCTCCTCTCACCCGCCCTTTCCCTGGCCGACGCGCTGGCCTATGGCAGCGGTGACCGCGCTCTGCTGGGCTTGAACGGGCAACTCCACCCCATCAGCGGGCAGAGTTTACACCGGGTTCCTGGCTTTGCATTTCCCGACGAGAGGGATCAGCGCCAACGTTTTCTGTGGGCCGCGCCCGCGCCCTTTGCTTCTGTGGCACTGCCGGAAAGTCTGCCTTTGGATGGCCCAGTGTTGGCCGAAGGGCTACACCCGGTGTGGGGTTCCCTGGGCGCAACCAGCAACTTTACCCCAGGCGGCGCGGCTCCACCCCACTACGTGGAAGCAGCCGGGGCCGCGGTCGGGCTGGATTTTGTAGTGGTGGCCGATACGGTTGCGCTTGACGAGAAAAGGATAGCCAACGGCCGGCTGGATGGCTGGCGTTGGCTGGGAGCAGGCAATAGCCAGGCAGTAGTCTACGGCCCGCCCTTTGCGACGGATGGCAGCGTTGACTCCTTTCTGGCCGGGTTGACGGCCAGCAGTGGGCTGGCCCAGTGGATTGGCCCCGGCACATCGCCTGCCCCGATCCCGGAGGTGATAGCTCTGGCCGCCGATACCCTCTCCATTCCATCCGGTTTGGCTGGCCTGAGCGCGAAATGGCGGAATGGGCCACTCTTGCCCGCCGGCAACAGCCAGCCGCCTATGGCCGGGGAAGCTGTCCCGAACCCCCGTTATACGGGGCTGGCTGTGGCGGACAGAAGCCAGGGCGCGCTGTTGGATGCCCTGGCCGCGCGGCGGGGCTGGCTGACCAACCGTCCCGGTTTTGTCCTGACAATGCAGGGGCGCGCAGAGAGCGGTCAGGGCGTCTGGATGGGTTCAACCATCCGTCCCCAGGCCACTCTTTCTCTCAACATTCATTTTTACGACGTTTCCGGCGCGGCCGCGGCCCTGGCTATCTGGCAAAATGACCGGCCACTGGTCCAGGGCGACCTGCCCCAGTCCAATGGCATATGGCAGGTGACTGTCCCGGCGCTGCCCGGCAGCGTTCTCTTTGCGGTGGCAACCCAGGCCGATGGCGGCTTTGCCGTAACTGCGCCTCTGGTGGTGGAAAATGGCGATGGCGCGGCGGTGCTCATCAATGAAGTACTGCCCGCTCCCGCCGGGGATCACAGCGGCGACGGCACTATCGACAGCAACGACGAATTCATCGAGCTATACAATCCCGGCGACCAGGCCATCTCCCTGGCTGGCTGGTGGCTGGAAGATCGATCCTCTGCCAACCCGGCCCGCCGCCGCTTTACGCTGGGTGTCGGGCATATTCTGCCCCCGGGTGGCCTTCTCACTGTGTGGGGCAGCGAAAGCCACATCGGGCTGAACGACAACGGCGACCGGCTGGAACTCTATGACGGGGGCGGACGGCTGGCGGATTCCGTCGAGTGGAGCGCTCCCCTGGCGAGGGGAGAGGGGCTGAGCCGGGTGCCCGATGGCGCAAGTTGGCAGAGCCGCCCGCCCTCGCCGGGGCAGCCCAACCCAACCAGCAGCCAGCCCGAACCGGGCCAGGGCGGGAGTGGTGGCGGGTCGGAGCGTCTGCCGCCCTGGGGCAGCGGGGCCGCGCCCGGCACACCCGGCGGCGAAGCTGTGGGTCCTCTGCGCTCGGTCACAGCGGCCAAACTGGCCGGGATGGCGGATGTGGTTGAGTTTGTCGGGGTGGTCACCGTCCCGCCGGGGCTGTTCAACTCGGCGATTTACGTGGCAGACCCGGCCCCCCATCCCAACGGGGCCACCGCCTGGCTGGGAGTGCAGGTCTATCTGCGTCGGGGTGACTTCCCGCCGCTGGCTTTGGGGGATCGGGTGTTGATCCGGGGTGTGATGGGTAGTTTCCGGGGTGAACGGGAGATTCTGGTGGAGCGCCCCGAGGATATCTGGCAGATGGAGTCGGGCACGCCGCTCTTGCCTTTGCCGGTTACGGTTGCCGATGTGGGCGAAAGGCTGGAAGGGCGGCTGATCAGCTTTGAAGGAACTGTGACAGGCTGGCAAGGGGTCAGCATCTTTCTGGCCGACCCGGCCCAGCCCGACATCGAGCCAGTGATGGTGACCGTGCGCAGCCGCTTGGGCTGGCGGCGTCCCTACGTGAACAAAGGCGAACGCTGGCGGGTCATCGGCATTGTCAGCCAGGCCGCGGACGCACCGCCCTGGAACGGAGGCTACCGGGTGCTGGCACGCTTCCCCGCTGATCTGGTCGAATTAGGTGGCGAGCAGTGATACCGCATCCCCCGTTTGCCCCAGACCCCAATCCCGCGTATACTCCCAAGAGTAGAACCTCCCTCTGCCCAATCCTACACCAAAGGAGAAACCTATGCGACGCTCGCTTCGTCTTTCGCCCTTACTTTTTCTGCTGGCGGCCCTGCTGCTTGTGATCAGCGGCTGCGCCACACCGGCCGCGCCCCAACCCGCAGCCGAGGCCCCGGCTGCCAGTGAAGCGCCTGCGGCCGCACCCGCCGCGGAGCAGCCGGCCGCGCCCCAGCCCGTAGCCGAACAGCCGGCCACGACGGCCCCAGCCACCGCTGACGCCAAGTCCAGCGCGGGTACAGTCAATGTCGTCTACGCCCTGCCAGACCTGGCGGGCCGGGTGGTGGTGGCTGTGACGGGCAACGACTATACGCCGCTGAATTTTGTGGATGCTTCCAGCGGCAAAGCAATGGGCTGGGAATACGATGCGGTGAATGAGATATGCCGACGGCTGAACTGTGTGGTGGACTGGCAGGTCACCTCCTGGGATGCGATGATTCAGTCCGTGGCCGAGGGGCAGTTCGACGTGGGGATGGATGGGATTACCATCACCGAAGAGCGGGAGCAGGTCATCGACTTTTCTGCGCCCTATATGACCAGCCAACAGTTTATGCTGGTGCGGGCCGATGAGGAGCGCTTTGCCGACCCGGCCAGCTTTGCCGCGGACGAGAAGCTGCTGGTGGGGGCCCAGGCCGGGACCAGCGGTTTCTACACGGCTGTCTACGAAATCCTCGACGGCGACGAGACCAACCCGCGCATCATTCTGCTGGAAAACTTCGGGGCCACCGTCCAGGCCCTCATCACCGGGGATGTGGATATGGTGCTGGTCGATGCGGCCAGCGGACGCGGTTACATCGGGGCCAACCCGGAAAAGCTCAAAATCGTGGGCGATGCCCTGGCTACAGAGGATTTTGGCTTTATCTTCACCCCCGATTCCGACCTGCGCGAACCCTTCAACGCCGCCATTGCCACAATGCGCAAGGATGGTTTTCTCAATTCCCTCAATACCCGCTGGTTCTTTTTGACCAGCCCCAGCGGACCCGATGTCTATGACCAACTGCCAGACCTGGCGGGCCGGGTGGTGGTAGCTGTGACGGGCAACGACTATACGCCCCTCAACTTTATCGACCCAGCCACCGGCGCGTCGGTGGGCTGGGAATACGATGCGGTGAATGAGATATGCCGACGGCTGAACTGTGTGGTGGACTGGCAGGTCACCTCCTGGGATGCGATGATTCAGTCCGTGGCCGAGGGGCAGTTCGACGTGGGGATGGATGGGATTACCATCACCGAAGAGCGGGAGCAGGTCATCGACTTTTCTGCGCCCTATATGACCAGCCAACAGTTTATGCTGGTGCGGGCCGATGAGGAGCGCTTTGCCGACCCGGCCAGCTTTGCCGCGGACGAGAAGCTGCTGGTGGGGGCCCAGGCCGGGACCAGCGGTTTCTACACGGCTGTCTACGAAATCCTCGACGGCGACGAGACCAACCCGCGCATCATTCTGCTGGAAAACTTCGGGGCCACCGTCCAGGCCCTCATCACCGGGGATGTGGATATGGTGCTGGTCGATGCGGCCAGCGGACGCGGTTACATCGGGGCCAACCCGGAAAAGCTCAAAATCGTGGGCGATGCCCTGGCTACAGAGGATTTTGGCTTTATCTTCACCCCCGATTCCGACCTGCGCGAACCCTTCAACGCCGCCATTCACACACTGGTACTGGATGACTACGACGACCATCTGAATACGAAGTGGTTCTTCCTCTACGATCCGACGCGGTAAAAAAATCGGGGAGATGAAAAGGGGATGATGAGGTGATGGGGAAAGCTCCCATCACCTCATCATCCCCTTTTTACTTAGGGAGTAGAGCATACATTTCCTGACGCCGCAACTCATTTTAGCCGATTCGCTCCTGCATCCTAGCGTGACGAAGGGGCGAGGCAGATGATTACGCTTTCAGCAACTCCCAAAAGGCCGCATCTCCAATCCCGGCACGCCCGGCCGCGGCCAGGTTTTCGCCCACGTGGGCCGGGGTTGACATCCCTACCAGGGAAGTCGTCAGTGCCGGCGTGCTGCGGTTAAAGTGGAGCGCGGCCTGGGCATCGCTCGCCCATCCGCCCAACGCCTCCATCACCTCATCGGGCACATTGTCCAACACATTGCCCTGCATCAGCCCCGCAGAGCCAACCGCCACCAGCGCATATTGGCGGGCCGCGGCCAAGAGGGGCAAGAGTAGCCTCTGCCGCTTGCCCTCCACCTCCCGCTCGAAGGGCTGGGTATTGTCCGTCACGGCTTCCAGCATCCCCAGATTATAGGGAAATTGGAGAAAGCGAAAGCGGTGTTTTTCCCCGCCCACCTGTCGGGCCATCTCGACCAACTGATAGAGGGGCAGATAGCGCCTGTCCTGCTTGCCCACCCGCAGCCCATCCCAGGTGGCAATGCCATAAAAACGAATACGCCCATCGGCCACTTCCTGCTCCAGCCGCTCGAAAGCCGCGCGCAGCCGGGCGCGGAACTCGTCGGGGGTGACGTATTGCAGTTGTGTCTCCGGGTTGTGCAGATAGTAGACATCGATAGTTTTCAGCCCCAAATTGGCCAGGCTGATGCCGATCTGCTGGCTGAGAAAAGCCGGGGCCAGACAGTGTACACCCCCCACCATCTCCAGGGGGGTCAGGTCCAGCTCCTCCAACTTCTGCTGCACATATCCCAACCGGTCCAGCGGGGGCACGCCGTCGAAGGCGAGAAAGCCCCCTTTGGAGCAGACGATCAACTCATCCCGCTGGGCCAGGCCGCTGGCAATAATCCGCGCCAGGGCAGCGCCCATCTCCCGCTCCGAACGCATATGCCGGTAGTTGATGGCCGTGTCCAGAACATTGCAGCCCCCTGCCACCGCCGCCACAATACTTTCCACATAGCCGGTTGATATAGCTGGAGCGCTTCCTCTCTGATAGGTTCCGATCCCGATACTGCTCATATACAGCCCATAGCGGGCGCGGAAATAGTCGGACGCCAGATGGGAGAAGCGCTGGCTATAGCGGAGGGTTCCGCTTTGGGTAGCAAAGGTATTGTAATCAGTCATAAAGCCTAGATAGGACACAAGTTGTATGGAGGGAAGAAAAAAGGAAAGCTATACTCAGCAGAACGCAATAGCTGCTCCCCGCCGGTCCGTGACCGCTGGGCGGGGCACGGACCACACCCAGCGCATTGCGATCTACTGTTACTGAAAAACACGTACCCAATCGGGCCGGTCTGCGTCAGACCGGCATAGGCGAGGAAGCGCTACATGGCAACAATTTTAGTTGTGGATGACTACGCCGTAACCCAGCGAATGCTGACCTATCAACTCTACAGGCAGGGGCATCAGGTGGTGACAGCCAATAACGGCTACGAAGCCCTGGACTCGCTGAACAGTGTGGCTGTAGACCTGCTGATTGTCGATTTGGCTATGCCCGAAATGGATGGCCTGACTGTGCTGCGCCAATTGCGCGCCAGCACACGTTTTCATTCGCTTCCGGTGATAATGCTCACCGCCAGCGGCAAACAGCAAGACCGTCACCAGGCCCAGAAAGCGGGCGTGGATGCCTTCCTGACCAAACCCACCAATCCCTGGCAACTGGTCAGTGTGGTGGATGATCTCCTCGTTCGTGCCCAACCCGTTGCGATGGCGGCCTAAAAACTGCGCTGAAACGTACCTGTTCAGCCACCCTACCCCTCCCCATTCCAGGGAGGGAACTGGATCGACTCCTCCCCCACCCTGGGGGAGGTTGGGTGGGGGTGAGCAGTTACCTATTCGATCACAATTCCTTCCAGCCCTTCTTCCGCCTCGGGATAGCGCATCTCCAGCCCTTCCAGCGTGTCCACCAGAATCTGGGAGATGACCAGATTGCGATACCATTTGCGGTTGGCCGGGATGATATACCAGGGCGCGTAGGGCGTGCTTGTACGGGAGAGTACAGCTTCATAGGCGGCCTGATAGTCGGGCCATAGGGCCCGCTCAGCCAGATCACCTTTGGCAAATTTCCAGCGCTTTTCCGGTTCGTCCAGCCGGGCCTGCAAACGTTCCTTCTGCTCTGCTTTGTCGATATGCAGGTAGAATTTCAGAATCGTCGTGCCCTCCTCGGCCAGTTGACGCTCGAAAGCATTGATTTGGTCATAGCGCCTTTCCCACACAGCCGGCGGCACCAGATTGTGAACCCGCACCACCAGTACGTCCTCGTAGTGACTGCGGTTAAAGATGACGATCTCTCCCCGCCCCGGCGTCTCTTTATGCACCCGCCATAGATAGTCGTGGGCCAATTCTTGCGGCGTGGGCCGTTTGAAGCTGGCAACCTTCACCCCCTGGGGATTCACTCCATCAAAGACGTGGCGAATGGTCCCGTCCTTGCCCCCCGTATCCATAGCCTGCAAAACAATCAACACTTTGTGTCTGCCTTCGGCATAGAGAAGCTCCTGCAAGCTCTCCAGCCGTCTGTTCAATTGCTTTGCTGCCTCCCGCCCTGCGGATTTATCCCCGGCAAAGGCAGATCTGTCTGCCGGCTCCCGGCGGTCGAGATCGACGGTCGTTTCCGGTACTACGCGGTACTGTTGGTACACGGGTTGAATGCTCCTATCAGCCAGGACAGCCCGGAATGCCCCAGCAGCTCATCGCCAAGGGTGGCGGCGGCTCTGTACTCCCTTCAGTATACGACAGATTCGCACAACTGGCATGAAGCCCGTAGGGGATTTCGTATCTCCCACATCTTTCCAATTCCCTCCACACTGCTTATAATGACCCGAACGGGCTGACTGATCAATCCGTTGTAATCCGCCCGTTCCGTCTCATCCGCCTTCCATTCTTCCGGTGCTTCCCATGTCGTTGACCGACCTGCTGGCCGTGGCCCGAGGGGACAAACCTGCCGATCTGCTCCTGCGGGGCGGGCGGCTGGTGAATGTTTTCTCTGGCACAATCGAAGAGGCCGACATTGCCATCTACGGCGAGCGCATCGCCGGGATCGGGCCGGGCTATCGCGCCGAAAAGATTGTCGATCTGCGCGGCGCATACATCAGCCCGGGGCTGATCGATGCCCACGTCCACATTGAGAGCAGCCTGTGTGTGCCCGCCCAATTTGCGGCGGCCATTCTGCCCAGCGGCGTGACCAGCGCGGTGGTCGATCCCCACGAAATTGCCAATGTGGCCGGGCTGGCCGGCGTGCGCTTTATGGCCGAAAGCAGCCGGGGACTGCCCCTGCGGGTGGTGGTGATGGCCCCTTCTGCCGTGCCCGCCACGCCGATGGAGACCAGCGGCGCGGCCCTGGACGTAGCTGATCTGGCGACGCTCCTGGCCGAGGGAAGCGTCCACGGGCTGGCCGAACTGATGAACTTTCCCGGCGTCGTCAACGGCGACCCGGACGTGCTGGCGAAGATCGCCGCCTTTGCCGGGCGGCCCAGAGACGGCCACGCGCCCGCCCTGACCGGTCACGCACTCAACGCCTACGCCGCGGCGGGTGTGCAGACGGAACACGAATGCACGACCGTCGAAGAGGCCGCCGAGAAGCTGGCCCGGGGCTTCTACATTCTGATCCGGGAAGCCACCAACGCCCACAATCTGCACATCCTCCTGCCGCTGATCACCCCGGCCAACCACCGGCGCATCTGCTTCTGCACCGACGACCGCCAGCCCGGTGATCTGCTGGACCAGGGCAGTGTGGATTATATGCTGCGGGAAGCCATCGCCTACGGCATCGATCCGGTCGTCGCTTTTCGGCTGGTCACGCTCAACAGCGCCGAATGCTATGGCCTGCACGACCGGGGTGCGTTGGCTCCGGGGCGTCTGGCCGACCTGATGGTTTGCGACGATCTGACTGCCCCCCGCGCCCGCCAGGTCTATGCGGGCGGCCGTTTGGTGGCGGAGGATGGGCGGCTCGTGGCCGATATTTCCCTCGCTTCTCCCCCCCTGCCGGAAGCCATTGCCGGGACGATGCGGGTGGCGTGGGAGACCATCGACCTGCACATTCCTGCTTTGGGCGAGCGCGTGCGGGTGATTGGCTCCCTGGAAAATCAGTTGGTCACAGAGGAACGTATCCTGCCCGCCACAATTGTGGACGGCGAAGCTGTGGCCGATCCCGCCCGCGACCTGCTGAAGATGGCCGTCATCGAGCGCCACACGGCCAGCGGCGGCCAGAGCTTGGGCTTTATCCAGGGCATTGGCTTGCAGCGGGGCGCGCTGGCCGGCACTGTCGCCCACGACCACCACAATCTGGTGCTCGTCGGCGCGGACGATGCGTCGATGCTCACCGCGGCCCAGGCCATCAAAGAGATGGGCGGCGGGCTTGCCATCGCCGAGGGTGAGCGGGTGTTGGCCCGGCTGCCCCTGCCCGTGGCCGGTCTGATGAGTGACCAGCCCGTGGCCGCGGTGGCTGCCGCCTACGACGAACTGCTGGCCGCCGCCGCCGAACTCGGCTCGCCCCTCCACGACCCCTTTATGGCGATGAGTTTTATGGCGCTGGAAGTCATCCCAAAGCTGAAGCTGACGGACAAGGGGCTGGTGGATGTGGAGAAGTTTGGATTCGTGGATCTATTTGTGGACGAGAATGAGTGGTCAGTTAGAGGGGAGAAACGTGAAACGTGAGATCACTCGACATATTCTCACGTTTCACGTTTCTCCCCTCCGTATATTTTTAGTAATTTATCCAAAGGACTTTTTCTTATGTTCGACTCTATTACCCCCGCCCCACCCGACGCCATTCTGGGGCTGACCGAAGCCTTTAAGAAAGACACGAATCCCCGCAAAACGAATCTGGCGGTGGGTGTCTACAAAGACGCGGGCGGCGCGACGCCTGTGCTGGAAACGGTGAAAGAGGCCGAGAAGCGACTGCTCACCGGCGAGAAGACGAAAAGCTACCTTCCCATCGACGGCAGCCCGGAATATGCCACTTTCAGCCAACGCCTCGTCTTCGGCGACAGCCACGAGATTGTGACCAGTGGCCGGGCTGTGACTGTCCAAGCCCCCGGCGGCACGGGTGCCCTGCGGGTGGCCGCGGATTTCGTCTCCGAAATCAGCCCGGCTGCGACGGTCTGGATCAGCGACCCGACCTGGCCCAACCACCCCAGCGTCTTCCAATCCGCGGGACTGAAAGTGGCGACTTACCCCTATTTCGATGCGTCCACCAACGGCGTCGATTTCGACGCAATGCTGGCAACCCTGGCTACGATTCCCGCCGGGGATGTGCTGCTGCTCCACGGCTGCTGTCACAATCCGACCGGCGTGGACCTTTCCCCGGCCCAGTGGCAGACGGTGGCGGAGATTGCAGCGGAGCGGGGGCTGCTGCCGCTTCTCGACTTCGCCTACCAGGGCTTTGCCGACGGGCTGGAGGAGGACGCGGCCGGTGTACGCACTGTGGCCGCCCACTGCCCGGAGATGTTCGTCGCCAGCTCCTACTCCAAGAATTTTGGCCTCTACAACGAACGGGTCGGTGCATTGACTGTCGTGGCCCGCACACCGGATGCGGCCGAAGCCGCCCTCAGCCACGTCAAGCGCTGCATCCGGGCCAACTACTCCAATCCTCCGGCCCACGGCGGTGAGATTGTGCGCACGATTCTGGGCGACCCGGAACTGCGCGCCCGTTGGGAAGCGGAAGTGACGGAGATGCGGGAGCGCATCAACACAATGCGCCATCTCTTTGTGGAGACGCTCAACGAAAAGGGCGTGACCCGGGACTTCTCCTTCATCGCCCGCCAGCGGGGAATGTTCTCCTTCAGTGGGCTGACCCCTGCCCAGGTGAAGGCCCTGCGCGAGCGCCACGGCGTCTATATCGTCGGCTCCGGGCGCATCAGCGTGGCGGGAATGACCGAGGGGAATATGGACTATCTGTGCGAGGCGATTGCGGATGTGTTGAGGGGATGATGAAATGCTGGGATGATGGAAGGGTCCATCATCCCAGCATCTCATCATCCTATTTCTTTCCAAGTCAAATGAAAGCAACGGGATTATGAAACCACTCTCCACACTTATTTCCTCCGTCCCCGCCAGCGTGACCGCGGCGATGATGCAGAAGGGGCGGGAACTGGCTTTGGCCGGGCAGGATGTGATCAATCTGGCCGGGGGCGAGCCAGACTTTGACACACCCAAACACATCCAGGAAGCCGCCTTCGAAGCTATTCGCAAGGGCGACACCCACTACCCGCCCAGCTTTGGATCGCCGGAACTGCTGGAAGCGATTGTTCACAAACTGGCCAGAGAGAACAGCGTCACCGTCACAACCGATCAGATTCTGGTGACGCCGGGCGCGAAGTGGGCCATCTACGCGGGGCTGGCCGCCACCCTCAACCCCGGCGACGAGGTGATGATCCTCGACCCGGCCTGGGTAAGCTATGCGCCGATGGTGCAGTTGAACGGCGGCGTGCCCGTCCACGTGGCCCTACCTGCTGCCGAGAATTTCCGGGTCAGCGAGGCGAATCTGCGCAGCCACATCACCGAAAAAACGAAGCTGATTATGGCCTGCTCGCCCAACAATCCCACAGGACGGGTGCTGCAACAGGACGAGATCGACGCCATTGTGAAGGTGGCGAAGGAGTTCGATCTCTACGTCCTCAGCGACGAAATCTACGAACACATCCTTTTCGACGGCCAGGTCCACCACTCCCTGGCCGCCCAGCCGGGGATGGCCGAGCGCACGCTGATTATCAACGGTTTCAGCAAAGCCTATGCGATGACTGGCTGGCGTCTGGGCTGGCTGGCCGCGCCCAAACCGATTGCCAAGCTGGCCCGCAATTATCAGACCCAGAGCATCACCAGCGCGGCCAGTTTTTCTATGGCGGCGGGGGTGGCCGCGCTCAACGGCCCCCAGGAATGCGTCCACGAGATGACCGCGGCCTATGCCCGGCGGCGCACCTTTCTGCTCGACGCGCTGGACGAAATTCCCGGCGTCGAAAGCAGCCCGATTGAGGGCGCGTTCTACCTTTTTGCCAAATTCACCCACACGGAGAAAGGCAGCCTGGAAATCTCCCAGCGGCTGCTGGAAGACGGGCTGATCGCCTCCACGCCGGGCATCGCCTTTGGCCAGGCCGGGGAAGGCCACGTCCGTTTCGCCTTCGCCACCCACATGACGGATTTGGAAAAGACCGTCGAGCGGCTGGCAAAGATTGTTCCTACCCTTTAGGGACTGGGGATTAGGGATCGGGGACTAGGCGATTTCCTAGTCCCCGATCCCCAATCCCCAATCCCCAATCCCCACCACAAAAGGCCCTGCAATGGATATCACCCCAATCCAACTCTTCCTTGCCATCCTGGCCGGTATCGCCGCCGGGATTATCAACACACTGGCGGGCAGCGGCTCGGCTGTAACCCTGCCGATGCTCGTCTTTCTGGGGCTGGATGCGGGCGTCGCCAACGCCACCAACCGGGTCGGCGTCTTAGTCCAGAATATCGCGGGTATCGCCACCTATCAGCGCAGCAAAAAGCTGGACATCGGCGGCTCCTTCTGGCTGACCATTCCAGCGATGCTGGGCGCGGTGGTGGGCACGTACATCGCCACAATTCTGAGCAACGACCAGATGGAGTTTGCCATCGGCGGAATGATGGTAATTATCCTGATTACGATTTTCGTCAATCCCAACAAATGGCTGCGCCAACAGTCAGAGGTGAAGGCGGGGCGTCCCAGCTTGGGCGTACTGGCTCTCTTCTTTGTGATTGGTGCTTACGGAGGCTTTGTACAGGCTGGGGTGGGCGTTTTTATTCTGTCGGCGATGGTGCTGGGCGCTGGCTATTCTATGACCCACGCCAACGGCATTAAGCTGGTGATCGTTCTGGCGCTGACTGTCGTGGCATTGGTCGTCTTTATCTGGTCGCCGGTAAAGATCAACTGGGGCATCGGCGGCCTGATGGCTGTGGGTCAGAGCATCGGGGCCTGGGCCGCGGCGAAATTTGCGGTCAGCGTGCCCAACGCCAACAAATACGTGCGCTGGCTGCTGATTGTGGTGGTGATTTATTCGATTTTCAAATTCTTTGGGATTCTCGATTTGATTTTTTAGGGGCTGGCGGGGAATTCCGGTAGCAGTTGGGCAAGTAGATGATGGGATGCTGAGATGATGGTAGGGAGAGTTGTCCATCATCTCAGCATCCCATCATCCCACCTCTACCCCATCGTCCACACCCGCGTCGGGGCGATTTTGTAGATGACCCGAGGCGGGCCGACCAGCGCTTTTTCTGGGTAGGCGTGGCCGTTGTATTTGTGCGAGAGTTTGTGGATGTGGTCCGTCCCACCTTCTTCCGTAATTTCCACCACTTTGCCCTGCACTCCGATATAGCGGTAGGCGTTGTCCGGGTCCTGCACGCTGAGGGCAACGTTCGGGTTCGCACGGATCGAGCGATCCTTCTTGCGCCCCCTGGCGCTGTTGATGAGGATGTGCTCGCCGTCGTACTCTACCCAAACCGGCGTGACTTGGGGCATCTCGCCGTCGCTGGTGGCGACGTGGGCAAAGCTCTTCTTCTCAAAAATGTCTTTGTGACTGTCGGGAATTCGTGCCATTGTGGGTCTCCTGTGGGATGACGGATGGGTGAGTTGATGGGGAAATGAACAGTCCAGCATCTCATTATCCCATCATCTCCTATCAACTCTCTTTGTACCCTATACCTTTCCCATTGCCCAAACCCTATGCCCGACTTCATTTGTCTCGGCGGTCTGCGCATCGACTATCTGATTACCGCGGATGGCCGCGCCGCATCCGATATTTTTGGCGGCAACGCGACCTTTGCCGCGGTGGGCGCGCGCCTGTGGAGTGGCCCGAACCGGGTGGGAATCCTCGCCAAAAGCGGCCCAGGTTTCCCGGCAGAATGGCTGGGCCGACTGGGAGGCCACGGCATCGACACCGGCTGCGTTATCCCCGTCGATGAAGCGGTGGACCAGCGCACATTCTTCTCCCATTTCGCCGACGGCAGCCGGGACGAGGGCAACCCGGCGAGCCACTACCGGGCGTTGGGACTGCCCCTGCCCGCCGGATTGGCTGGTTATGCTCAGGCCAGCGCCGATGCCCAGGAAGCCAGCTACCATCCCCTGCGCATCGACGGCGCGGGGGTGGACAAAAGCTGCTGGCCCCGCCGCGCCTTCCATTGCAGCCCTATCGATTGGGAGACCACCCGTTCCTGCATCGCCGCCGCCCGCCGCGGGGGAACGCCCCAAATTACCCTCGACCCCGGCCTGTGGATCGGCCAGCACTCCCTGGCGGAAATGGGGGAAGTGCTGGGTCTGTGCGACGCCTTTCTGCCCAGCGAAGCCGAGGCCCGCCTGCTCTGCGGCCCGGAGATGAGCCGCCAGGCGATGGCCCGCCATTTGGCCGCGGCTGGCCCGCCGATTGTCATTCTCAAATTGGGAAGCGAAGGCAGTCTGGTCTACCAGCGAGAGGCCGACCGCTTCACCCCCATCCCCGCCGCGCCCGCCCGTGTGCTGGACGTGACCGGTGCAGGCGACGCCTTCTGCGGGGCCTTTGCCGTGGGGTTGAGCGAAACCGGCGATCCCGTCACCGCCGCCCGCTGGGGCGCAGTCGCCGCCAGCTTTGTCATCGAAGGCTTCGGCGCGCTCCACGCACTGGAAAAGGCGACGGACGACGAACGCGATACCCGACTGAAAAGTTTGGGAAGCTCGATGGCCCAGTCCCCAGTCCCCAGTCCCCAATTCCTAGTCCCCCAATCCCGGAGAAACCCAATGCCCACCCCGATAATCCTCGACGTTGACACCGGCTACGACGACGCCGTAGCCATTCTGATGGCCGCGGGCCACCCCGCCCTCGACCTGCTGGGCGTGACGACTGTGGCGGGCAACGCGCCCCTGTCCGTCACCACCGACAACACCCTGCGCACGCTGGACGCCGCCGGCTACACGAATATCCCGGTCATCGCCGGCGCGCACCGGCCCCTTCTGCGGGAACTGGGCGGCTCCACCGACGCCCAGAGCCAGCATTTCCGTTTCCCCAAACAGCGGGAGGCCACCCCCGGCTACGCGGCGGACTGGCTGGTGGAGACGCTGATGGCGTCGGATGGGGAGACCGTCCTCATCCCTCTGGCCCCGCTGACGAATATCGCCTTGGCCCTGCACAAAGAGCCGCGCATTGTGGAGAAGGTGAAGAAAGTGGTGCTGATGGGCGGCGCACTCCACGGCGGCAATATGACGCCCAACGCCGAGTTCAATGTTTGGATCGACCCGGAGGCGGCCCGCATCGTCTGGCAGGCAGACTGGGAGATTGTGATGGTGGGGCTGGACGTGACCGGCCGCGCCCTTATCCCGCCGGAGGATGTGGCACGGGTGAAGGCGCTGACCAGCGAACGGGCGCGTATCACCGGCGAACTGCTCGATTTCTGTGTGCAGCGGGAGGTGGTGGGCTGGGGCAGGCCGGGGGTGCAGATTTTCGACGCCTGCGCGGTGGCCGCGGTGATCGATCCGGGGATGCTGACGACCTGCCACTGTTTTGTCGATGTGGAGACGACCGGCACACTCACCGCGGGGATGACCGTTTGCGATGTGGACCGACTGACCGACAACCCGCCCAACTGCTATGTGGGGCTGGACATCGACTACGCGCGCTTCTTTCGGGTGATGCTGGAGGGGTTGGGGGGATGACCGGGTGACAAGGTGACCGGGTGAAGGGGTGACGGCTTCTCGTTCCCATCGCTCCGCGTGGGAATGTCTGGCGGACGCTCCGCGTCCCGGTGCGCTATTTACGTCCGATCTTCTCCTTCAGCCACGCCAGACGCTTCTGCACTTCCCGTCGATCCACTCCCAACGCATAGGCCGCGCCGTAGCCTTCGATCACAAAACTGGCGCTGACCGTGGCCCACAGGCTGGCTTCCAACGGATCGCCCGTTTTGAGCAGACCGGCCAAAAAGCCGCCCGCATAGGCGTCCCCCGCGCCGGTGGGGTCCACGGCTTTGACGGGCACGACGGGGATCTGATCGAAACGGTCCAGCCGGGGCTGGTAGAGCAGGGAACCGGCCCCGCCCAGCTTCACAACGACAGCGCTCTGGGCGACACTGCCCAGGGTACGAGCCGCCTGGCGCAGATCGACGCCCGCACCGAAAAGGTAGTGGATATCCTCTACACTGGGCAAAATGGCGTTGAAAGCGGCCAGGGAAGCCAACCGCGCATCAGCGCTGGCGGGTGTCAGGGGTGGCTCGTCCCGCCAGTCTGCGTCCAGACCACAGAGTGCGCCCCGGGCTTTCCAACCGGCGACGATCTGCGGATAGCGCAGAAACTCGTCCCTGGCGAAGTGGTAGGCCGAGGCTGCGTCGTAGCCTGCGGGCAGGCGGGTCAAATCCACAAAATGGGCGCGCACAACCGACGGCGGCGAGAAACCGTCAATGTCGGGCAGGGACGCCGCCAGAGCCGTTTCCGCAAAGTGGCGATGGGGATTCCAGTCCACCCGGTCCCCGTCGGGCGCGTACTGTTGCGCCCAGAAGACGGTCAAAGTCTGCGGATGGCGCTGCACACCGCGAATGTCTATGCCCGCCCGCTGCAATGGCGCCAGCCGGGAGAGGTCAAAATCGCCGCCCGCACTGACCGCCAGCCCCACCCACAGACCCCACAGCCACATTCCCACCGCCGCGTAGACCCCTTTGCCGCCCAGCAGGTGCAGATGGGGCTGGCCGTCCGGGTCCAGAATGTAGTCCAGTGTCAGATCGCTGATTGAGATAGCGTCGAGGGGTGGGTTTTGTGTGTACACTGTCTATTGCCTCGAAAAAGCGTGAAACGTAAAACGTGAGATCATCGGATGCACTTCACGCCTCACATTTCTAAATCGAACACGGATTCCCAAAGGCCCACCAATGCTTCCTATCAACTTCGCCGCCATTGCCGGTCTGATTATCGACGATATTGTGCTCCCCACCGGCGAGACCCGAATGGGCGTGCCCGGCGGCTCGGGCACCCACAGCGTCTGGGGAATGCGCATCTGGTCCGACGGTGTAGGGCTGATCGCCAGCTACGGCGCGGATTGCCCGGCGGAGATTCTGACCGCCTTTGACGAGGCCGGGATTGCCCTGCACCGGGCCGGGGCCAACCCGCAACCGACACCCCGCTGCTGGCAGGTCTTCGAGTTCAACCAGCACCGCACAGAAATTTTCCGCACCTCCGAAGCAGACTTCTATCGGCTGCAACCGGTGTTGAGTGACATTCCGACCGAATGGCAGGCAGCTACGGGTTTTCACCTGCTGCACGAAGTCGAAGATGTGCCCGACTTCGCCCGCCATCTGCGCGCCGGCGGGGTCAGTTGTCTGCTGGCCGAGCCGCCCCCCACCGACTTCACACCGGAGCATCTGGACGCTTTCGCCGCTTTTCTGCCCCTGGTGGATGTCTTCTCGCCCAACTGGGAGGAGTCGGCCCACCTGCTGGGGATCGACAACCCGGACGCGATTGTGGCCCGCTTTCTGGAGATGGGCGTGCCGGTGGTGGCCCTACGTATGGGCGAGGCCGGTTCGCTGGTGGCTGCCGGTCAAAAGCGTTGGCGCATCCCTGCGGTTTCTGTGTCAGTGGTGGATGTGACCGGCGCGGGCAACAGCTATTGCGGCGGCTTTCTGGTGGGCTATGCCCAGACCGGCGACCCGCTAATGGGCGGGCGCTACGGCGCGGTCTCAGCCAGCTTTACGATTGAGCAGTTCGGCTTGCCGGTGATTGACAGATCAACCGCAGAGCGGGCCAGAGATCGCCTGCGCCGCGCAATGGGTAGCGGATGATGGGGTGATGGACTCTTTTGTCCATCACCCCCTATTCCATACCAGCGAGGAACTAACGCACAAGCGTTAGTCGGTCGGTCAACCAGTTGAAACG
>JAHDWH010000126.1:0-8919 GCA_023384455.1 Caldilineaceae bacterium
AGACGTGAAACGTGAGATCAGGTGACGACACCTCACGTTTCACGTCTTCACGTTTTTCTTTCCTCCCTCCACTTTTCCTCAAAAACTGACCGAATGCGAGAGCGAAAAAGCCGTTTGACAAGAGCAGCATATTCGTATATTGTGCTATGGGCTGTTCTAAATCTCAACCCCTGCCCCCTACAAACCGACTTTCTTTGATTGCGGTTCGTCCTTTCCAGAAATATCGCCCTGTTCTGACATTACGCCACCGTTGGTTCCACACTACTTTCACAAGGAGAGAAGACAAATGGTAAATCAGATTTCACGACGCGCGTTTTTGCGGGGTAGCCTGCTCGTAACTGGCGGTCTATTGGCGGCCTGTGCGGCGCCCGCAGCCTCGCCGGCTCCGGCTGCTTCGTCCGGTGGCGAAGCTGCCCCCGCGGCTGCCGCCACCAACGCGCCGGCAACGGAGGACATCCTGTTGCGCTGGGACACCTTCCGCGGCATCGGCACCGGTTGGAACGAGGAACGTATCGATACATTCAAGGCGTTGCATCCGAATGTGTCCATTGAACTGCGTCCTATTGTCGGCACCGCCCAGCAGGACTCCTACGCCAAGATGTATGCTGCTTTTGCCGCCGACGATCTGGGCGAGGTCATCGCGTTCGACCCCTCCCACTTCCAATTCTGGCGGGCCATTGATAAGAATGTCATTATGCCTATCGATGACCTGATCGCCGCCTCTGATATTGATCTGAGTGAGTGGTACGCAAACTTTATGGGGCTGCAATCCTATCAGGGCAAACAGTACGGTCTGCCCAGTTGGGGCTGGGCTGGTTTCGACACGCTGGTCACCAATGCCGCGCACTTCAAAGCCGAAGGCATTGAGTTGCCCGATGTCAACGCCCGGGACGTGTCAATGGACACCATCGCTGAATGGGCCCATCGTTTCTATGTGGAAAACGAGCGCTATGGCCTGTCCATCGGTCATGGCGAAAGCAGCGTTGTCACCCTCACCCGTGCTTTCGGCGGCGATCTGATCAACGCTGATGGAACCCAAAGTATGCTGCTGGAAGACAAATCGGTGGAGGCTCTGCGTTGGGCCTACAAATTGGCTGTAGAGGACAAGGTGCTCCCAGCCGTTGGAGCGATTGAGAACGTGGCTTCTGCCCAGGTGGAAGGCAAAGTCACGATGAACTGGGGTGGTTCGCTCAATGTGCGTAACTATGATCGGGATATCAAAGCTGCTGGGGTAGACCCCTCGGTGGCCGAAGTCTGGCAGGTTCTGTTGCCTGCCCTGCCCGATGGCCGCTTCCCCTCCCAACTGCGCGGCGGTACATGGAATATCCGCCAGGCCAGCGAGCACGCAGATATAGCCTATGAGTTTATTCGGCACATCGCGGGCAAGGATGGCAGCACTGGTTTCAACCTAGTCGGTGGCAACTTTGCCGCAGTGCGTCCGGATGTAGTCGCCGCGCTGATCGCCGAAAACCCGATCCACGAATGGTTTCTGAGCAGTCTGGAGAACGGTATCCCGGCCCACGCCCCGGTCAATTCCCGTGGACGTGAGTTCACCGATGCCGTAGCCCAATACACCGATCTGCTGTTGGACCCGAACCAGCCGGTCGACTTTGAAGAAGGTTTGCAGAACCTGCATGACAATGTGCAGGCCGTGTTGGATATGGACGCGGCGTAAAGGATAGTGGCAGTGAACAGATAACGAATAGCTGTTCACTCTTCATTGATGATTTTGAAACGTGAAACGTGAGATTATTGGTTCATCTCACGTTTCACGTTTTACGCTATCAGGAGCAACCGATGGCAGCGACGACCTCGCGTTTTGATATAGCGGCTGTAGTGCGGCGGGAATTGGCGCCCCGCAAACGTTGGCAGAACTTTTACGGGTATCTTTTCTTGACCCCCTGGCTGGTGGGCTTCTTGGGTCTTTTTCTTGGGCCCGGACTTTACTCTCTCTATCTTAGCTTGACCAAATACGATGTGCTCAGCCCGCCCATATTCATCGGCTTTGATAACTTTGTCAAAATGTTTACAAATGACCCGCAATTCTGGCCTTCCATCCTGCGCACAGTCTACTTTGCCGGTGTGGGCGTGCCACTGGGTGTGCTGGGTTCTATGTTTCTGGCGATTTTGCTCAACAACAAAATCCGTGCCCTGCCCGCCTATCGCACCCTCTTTTTTATGCCCACACTTGTGCCCATTGTGGCCTCGGTGGTACTGTGGAAGTGGCTGCTCAACGACGATTTCGGTATTGTCAACCAGACTCTGCGCGGTCTGGGCATAGCGGATCCGCCGGGCTGGTTTGGTGACCGGCGCTGGGCCATCCCCTCGCTGATTATGATGGGGCTGTGGCAGGGTATCGGCGGCACTCGGATGATCATCTTCCTGGCCGGTCTGCAAGGCATCCCGGAAGAACTCTACGATGCGGCCTCGATTGATGGAGCCGGCTCTTGGGCAAAATTGTGGAACGTAACACTTCCTATGCTGACACCCACCATCTTTTTTAATATGATTTTGGGTATCATCGGCGGTTTGCAGACCTTTACGGCTGCGTTTGTCGCCACAGAAGGTGGGCCGGGCTTTGCCACTTGGTTCTTCAGCCTGCACCTCTACAAGCAGGCTTTTGACTATTGGAATATGGGCTATGCCGCGGCGCTGGCCTGGTTCTTCGCCCTCATTATTGTGGCGCTGACCGTATGGCAGATGCGCCTTTCTTCTCGCTGGGTCTTCTACTACGGAGGGTAAACCCCAATGGCAACCACCTACGACACCCCATCCACCCAGCGTATGCCTGTGATATTGCAGCGCCCCGAACGTTCCAATATAGGCATCATCATTACCTACATTGTTCTCACAGTTGGGGGGCTTGTTTTCGCTTTCCCGCTCTTCTGGACGGTTTCCAGTTCTCTGCAAACCTGGCAGGAATTGCGCTCCTTCACAATCCATTTCATACCCGCAGTACCCCAATGGGGAAATTACGCGCTCGTCTTCGACACCGTGCCTTTTGCCCGCTGGATGGCCAATAGCTTTATTCTGGTCGCTATCACTGTGCCAGGGACTGTCATCACCGCTTCCCTCACCGCCTATGCTTTTGCCCGCTTCGATTTCTTTGGCAAGAATGTCTGGTTCATTCTGATGCTGGGCACACTGATGATTCCGACCCAAGTGACACTGATTCCCCAGTACATCTTCTTCTTCAAGCTGAAGCTCATCAATACCTACGTGCCCCTGACCATCGGCGCCTGGCTGGGGGGCGGTGCCTTTATGATCTTCCTCCTGCGCCAGTTCATTATGAGCATCCCCCGGGACCTGGACGAAGCTGCCCATATCGACGGCGCGTCGCCCTTTCGGATTCTGTGGAGCGTGATTTTGCCCCTGATGAAACCCGCACTGACGACCGTCGCCATTCTACAATTTATGAATGAGTGGAATGAGTTCTTTGCCCCCTTTATCTACCTCAACCGTATGAACCTCTTCCCCGCCGCGGTGGGTATGCGTGTCTTCCAGAATATCCCTATGGAGACCACCAACCCGCGGGATCACCTGCTGATGGCCGCCGCCGCGGTAATGACTCTGCCCGTCATCCTCCTCTTCATCGTAGCCCAGCGCTACTTCATTCAGGGGGTGGTGTTGAGTGGGTTGAAAATTTGAGGTAGGAGGGCAAGAGTGAACGATTGAGGGATAAAAAAGATGATGGGATGATGAGATGATGGACACGACGCCATCATCTCATCATCCCATCATCTTTCGTTAACCGGGCTTCTTCACCCTGTCAGCTTGTCACCCCTTCTCTCCGCAACCCATCCGCCGGCCCCCAGGGCGCAAAGGCCACCGTGCCGTAGGGGTTGAAGATGCGGTCGTCCTGGGCCGCGGCGAAACGCCACATACGCTGTACCAGGTCCCGTTTAATCTCGGCATAGGCCAGCTCTTCGGCCACATTGTGCATCTCGTGGGGATCCGCGGCCAGGTCGTAGAGTTCGTCAAAGTCAAAGCCGTTGTAGACGTACTTGTATTCCTTCGTCGCCACCACCCGCTGGCTGTAGTACAACTCCACGCCGTTCATCTGCGCATAAAAAGTGTCCGTCCAATCCTCCGGCGTCTCTCCCCGCAGAAAGGGGGCGATGCTGCGTCCGGTCAGTTCCGGCGACGGTTCGATTCCGGCCAATTCCAGAAACGTCGGCGCAAAGTCGGCCAGGGTCACAAACTCATCCACGGCCCGGTCCGGCTGGGCGATGCCGTTGGGCCAGCGGGCCACACAGGGGACGTGATAGGCTTCCCGGAAGGCGGGCACACCCTTCAGATAGAGGCCGTGATCCCCGCAGTAGTCCCCGTGATCCGATAGAAAGAGGACGAGGGTATTGTCGGCCTGGCCCGTAGCGTCCAGGGCCTCCAGCACTTCGCCAAAGAGCGCATCCATCATTGAGCAATAGGCCCAGTAGTGGGCGATGGATTCCCGCACCTCGTCCTCGCTCAGTTGATCCCAGAACTGGCGGCGCATGCGCTGGTAGATGCGGGGCTTGTCCTCCATCCGGTCGGCGTAGCTGGCGGGGAGCTCGATTTGGGATGGGTCGTACATCTTCACAAACTTCTCCGGCACATTGAAAGGGTCGTGAGGGCCAATGGGACCGACCCACAGCGCCCAGGGATCGTCACCCGCCGCCAGATCGGGCAGAGCATCCACCGCGGCCCGGATGACTTTGTAGTCGTTGTCCTTTTCATAACCCTTTGGCCCGCCATCGGGCAGGGTGCTGTAAACAGTGAAGGGTCCCCAGCCGGGACGCTGCACAGTGCCCCGGGCCCGCTCCTCCGGTTCTGGTGGGGCGGAGCGCCAGTCTTCAATGCTGCGTCCGTGATGGGTGCCTGCGGTGGCCGTCGTGAGCAGCTCTTCCCAGCCCCGATCCGCGGGGTCGTCATCCATACTCACATGCCATTTGCCGCTAAAGGCCATACGATAACCCGACTCCTTCAACTGTTCGCCGAAGGTCTGCACACCGGGTTTCAGACTGGTGTTGATGGCCGCGTTGTTGAAAATATTATTGAAGACGCCGTGGCGGCTGGGGTAGAGACCGGTGAAAAAGGTGGCCCGGGCCGGGCAGCAGTGGGCCGTGGGCGTGTAGACCCGGCGAAAACGCACCCCCTCCGCGGCGAAACGGTCCAGATTGGGGGTCAGACAGGGGTGATCCGCCTCGGCCACATCGGCCCGCTGCTGGTCCGTCATAAAGATAAGAATGTTAGGGCGGGTGGTCATCAGAATGCCTTTCGGGGGTAGTTGGGTTGGAAAAGAGCCAAAATCAATACATCTCGTTTTGTCTGTTTACCGGTGATGTCGGAATTCCTTCCCTCACCGCGCCCGAAATCGGCAAGAGCTGCAGGGCCTCCACCTCTCGCATCACTGCGGGATGGGGGGGCAGGTTGTGCAGATAGCAGCGACGCAGCCGTTGGTCCGGGATGCGGGCGGCCTGGCGCTGCATCCGCGCGAAGGCTTCGGCCAGCACCAGCGGTGCCCGGGGGTCGTCCTGGGCGCGCAAAACCGCATAACAGTTCCAGTAGACCAGAACGGGCTGGGCCGCGCCGTCTATACTCTCTGTTGCCAGATAGTTCAATATCTCCTCCACCTGGGCCAGGGCCGCGGTGAACTCCTCGCTCTCTTGCAGGGCCAGGGCCAGCCCACTGCGGGTCTCGATCACCCGCACGCTCTGCTTCAGCCTGCTCTGCACAGCCAACGCCTTTTCATAGGCCGCTTGGGCTTCCTGCCAATGGCCCAGCGCCTGTAAATCCTGACCGATACCCAGCAGCGCTATCCCTTCCACCGTCGACGCGCCCTGTTCCTGGCTGATGCGCAGGGCCTCTTTGTGGTAGGCCAGACCGGTCTTTGTCTCGCCCAGATGGTTGTGCAGCAGCCCCAGGCCGTTGTAGGACCAGGCCAGCCCGCCCAAATCTCCCGTTGTGCGGTCGATCTCCAGCGCGGCCAGCAGATGGCGCCGGGCCGGTTCATAATCGCCCAATCGGGTGAGCACAATACCCAGGCTGTGGTTGGTCAGAGAATGGTGGTAGAGGTCCGGGACTTCGCCCAGTCTCTCCAGAAGTTGCTGATATATCTGGTGAGCTGCCGAAAGATCGCCCTGCATCTGCACAACAATGCCCAGATTGATCCGGGCGATCGTTGTGCCGTGTCGATTGTCGATGGAAGTGTGGATTCGTTCCGCCTCTTCCAGATAGAATTGGGCTTCGGCAAATCTCTGTTGACGCTGGCTGATCCAACCCAAGTCTGTGAGGGTGTTGCCCTCGCCCAGGCGGTTGCCTGTGCGCCGGTAGATAGCCAGAGCGTCCTGGCAATGGGCACGGGCCTTCTCCATCTCCCCCTGCTCCAGCCAGGTCGTCCCCAATTGGCGCAGGACATCGGCCTCATCCCCTTCCAGCCCCGCGTCCTGGGCCGCCATCAGCGCCATCCGAAGCTGTTGGATGGCATCGACGTAGCGCCCCTGGCGGTAGTGGGCCGTGCCCCATTGGAGATAGCCCCGGGCAATGATGGCCTCATTCTCTTCCTGCAAGCCATAGCCGATGGCCTCTTCGGCCACGGCAATCGCTTCGGGGTAGCGGCTGCGGATGTTGAGAAAGAGAGCCTGGGCCACGCGCAGGGCAGCCAACGCCCGCCGTCGGCCCACACTGCCCGTTGGCACGGCCAACACCGCGGCAATCGCACTGCCAAAGGCTTCCTCGGCCTCTTGAAACAGCCCTTTGCGCAGATAGAAGTTCCACAGCCCGGCGCTGGCCTGGGCCAAAGCGGCCACATCCCCATTCTCCACAGCCCAGGCCCAGGCCCGGCGCACATTGGCAAGCGCCTCGCTCACCGGGGCAATGCGGGCCGGTGTGCGTTCTACCTGGCCTACCAGCGTCAAATAGAAGCGGGCGTGGCGGGCTGCGCTCTCCCGTCCACCGTCGGTCTGACCGGCCAACTGTTCAGCGGCAAACTGGCGCACCATCTCGTGGAGTTCGTAGCGGCCCGGGTCCCGCTGTTGCAGCAGGGAGGCGTTGGCCAACTCCACCAGTGTATCCAGCCCGCCACCGGTAATCTCCAGCACCGCGTCCCGTTGAAAGCTGCCCCGAAAGCAGGAAAGATGGGCCAGCATCGCCTGGGCCTCCGGCGAGAGCAATTGCCAGGAGGTCGCCATCACCCGACGGAGGCTGCGGTGGCGTTCTCCGGCCTCCGGGCCTGGGCTGCGCAAAAAATCCAGCATCTCTTTTTCCAGCAGGGCCACCATCTCGCCCAGGCTGTAATGCTCCACCCAGGCCGCGGCCAATTCCAGCGCCAGGGCATTGCCCGCCACCAATCGGCACAGATGGTTCAATGCTGGCCGGTTTTCCTCCGAAAGGGTGAAGGTATGCTGGCGCTGTCTGGCCCGTTCGACAAAGAGCGCTACGCTGGGATAGGCGGTTGCCGGCAGGGGTGCATCTTCCGGGGGGAGAGGTAGACCTTCCAGCCGCACCACCGCTTCCCCCGGTAGGAGCAGGCCCTGCCGGGATGTGACCAATACCTGGCAGCCCGGCGCGGCCTGCAAGAGATCCCCCACAAAGCCAGTGGCTGGGCTGAGATGCTCGAAATTGTCCAGAATGAGCAGGAGGGAACGTCCGCGCAGGAAGCTGAAAAGCTGGCTTGCCAGCTCCGGCGCGCCCCGGCTGGTGGAAAAGAGCATCCCCAGCGCCTGGGCCAGCGCAGCGGCCAAACGGTGGGGCAGGGTATCCGCCGGCATAGCCACTATCTCGGCCAGCGAGACAAAGCAGACCCCATCGGCCCAGGGTTCGGCCATCTCCATACCCACGCTCACAGCCAGAGAGGATTTGCCCACCCCACCCTCACCGGTAATTGTCACCAGCCGGGTAAGGGGTCTGTTCAACAGATTGTGTACCAGCGATACCTCTCGGCTGCGCCCCACAAAAGAGGTCAGCCGTTGGGGCAGGTTGCGCAGATTTCGGGCCAAGGTAGTCTGGTTGTCATCCGGGGGGGGCGGGTCTAGCGACTCCCCGGCGGCAATACGCCGCTGAAGCTCCTGCAACTCTTCGCCCGGCTCCACGTCCAATTCTGCGGCTAACAGTTGGCGGCACTTTGTATAGTGGGCCAGGGCTGCGTTTGGTTGACCCTTACGGGCCAGACCGCGCATCATCTGGCTGTGGGCCTCCTCATCCAGCGCATCCACCCCCAGCCAGGCGGTGATGACCCGGAGCGCGGCAGGGAAATCCTGTCGCTGGAGCAGATGCGCCGCCAGCCGCTGGTAGCCCTGCAAGACGAGAAAGCGCAGCCGTTCCCGCTCCACAATGGCCCATTGGGAAAAGCCCGGTGCGTCGGGCAGGTGAAAATCTGCCAGAAAATCGCCCTGATAGAGGGCCAGCGTCGCCTCCATTTGGGTTGCCGCCGCGGGCGAGAGTGGGCCGGGATTAGCGCCTATCCCCGCCAGCAGGTCGGTCACGTCCACGCGGGTGGCCGGCGGACGGGCGAGGGTAAGTTCCTGGGGGGTGATGTGGAGAAAAGTCTCGATGTAGGGGCGCAGACGGGAGAGAACCGTGCGCAGATTGGAGAGCGATTGGGCGGTGCTGGTGGTCTCCCAAAGCAGGTCGGCCAACGCTTCCCGGCGCTGAGGACGGGGGTTGCAGGCCAGATAGATGAGGAGCGCGACAGCCTTCTGGCTGCGTAGTTTGACCAGCGGCTGACCGTCGATGGTCAGTTCCAGTCTACCCAACAGATTGAGCCGGAGTATAGAGGTCATGGCGAAGATTGTGCCAGGTCAATGGCGAAACGGTGAGACTCCTTGTCGGGTGCGAACATTTGCCCTATTGTAACACAGGACGGGAGAAGTGAAACGTAAAAAGTGAGATCGGTCACCGATCTCACGGTTTACGTTTCAATTGCCGGTTGGGCTCCCCATT
>JAHDWH010000126.1:8929-19153 GCA_023384455.1 Caldilineaceae bacterium
TGCCCTTTTTTTAACACTGGCGGTGTGATGTCAAACTACAACCTTTTGAGGGCACACGCATATACGTTTTTAGTTACCACTTCCCGGTTGGGCTACCCATTCTGTGGATTTGTTGCGGAAAATCCTAGCCCTTCACAGCGCCCGCGGTCAGCCCCTCTACCAGCCGCTGCTGGAAGACGAGGACCAGCACCACCAGAGGCACTGTCACCACCACTGCGGCGGCCATAATGTCGCCCCAGGGAATCTCAAACTGTTGTTCGCCCTGGAAGAGGGCAATCGCTACCGGAACCGTGCGCTTCTCCAGGCTGACCGTAAAGGTGAGGGCATAGAGAAATTCGTTCCAGGCCGAGATGAAAGCCAACAGACCGGTCGTCACCAGACCCGGCGCGGTCAGGGGCAGCAGAATCATATAAAAGGTCTGAAAGGTAGTTGCCCCGTCCACATAGGCCGCCTGCTCCAGTTCCAGGGGCAGGCTCTGGAAGAAGTTGCTCAACACCCAGACGGTAAAGGGCAGGGAGAAGGTCATATACGTAAGGATAAGCGCCCAGGGGGTATTGTAGATGCCCAGGTTGCGCACCATCGTAAAGAGGGAGCCAAGAATGGCGATGGCTGGAAACATTGTCATAGACAGAATTGTGTAGCGTACCAGCGTCTTGCCCCGGAATTGCAGACGCCCAAGCGCATAGGCCCCCAGTGAGCCGATGATAAGCGAAAGAATGACCGTTGTACCCGCCACAAAGGCTGAATTCAACATCGCCCGCAAAAAGAGGGGATTGCCAAAAACGGTTTTGTACGCGCCCAGTGAAGGCGGCGTGGGGAAGTATTTGACCGGCGTGCTAAAGAGCAGGCTGGCTGGGGTCAGAGAGGAGACAATCGCCCAATAAAATGGAAAGAGGGTGTAAAAAGCGATCAGAAGAACGACACCCCAGAAGAGGACATTCCCGATGATATTTGTGTTTTTGCGATTCATTGCCTATTCCTCCGACCGCTGGAAAATCGTCGTCACATAGAGCACTACAAAAATCCCGATTACGACAAAAATCGCCACACTGATCGTCGAGCCATAGCCCAGCTTTTGGAATTGGATCAGATTGCGCTGGTTGATCGTCGCCATCGTCTCTGTGCCGAAACCGCCACCGGTCATAATCCAGACCAGATCGAAGACGCGCAGGGCATCCAGTGAGCGGAAGATCAACGCCACCACAATCGACGAACGCAGCATCGGCAGGGTAATTGTGGTGAACTGTCGCCAGCCTGTGGCCCCATCCACCGATGCGGCTTCGTAGATATCCGCCGGGATCAATTGCAGACCGGCCAGGAGTAGGAGCGCCATAAAGGGTGTCGTCTTCCACACATCCACCGCCACCAGAGACCAGAGCGCAGTGTCGGCTCGGGCGACCCAGGCGATCTTTTCGGGCAAAATGGGGATAACCCGGGTGAAGATGTCGTTGATGACGCCGAAAACGTCGTTGTACATCCACTTCCACATCTGAGAGGAGATGGCTGTGGGGATGGCCCAGGGCACCAGCATAGCCGTGCGCATCAGCCCGCGACCGGGAAATTTGCTGTTGACCACCAGTGCGATCCCCAGCCCCAGCACCAACTCGAACCCAACAGAAGCCACCGTAAACTTGACCGTCGCCCACACAGCATCCCACCAATTGCCATTGGTGAGCAGACGGCTGTAATTCTCCAGCCCAATATATTCCCAGGCTCTGGCGCTGCCCAATTTGGCGTCGAAGAAGGTGGCATAGACAGTCTGCATCAATGGATAGAAAGCCACACCCAAGACTACCACCAGCGTGGGGATCAAAAAGAAGTAAGACAGACGTTCCTCGGCCTTGGCACGTTCGCTCAGGCCCTGTTTCTTGGGCAGCGCCGGGCGCGCACTGGAAACTTGTGTGGTCACCGCTTGGCTCCTCTCGCTAACAGAAGATAGTAGGGGTTGGGGATTAGGGATTGGGGATTGGATATTTCGTGAGATGGTTTGGTGCAGATATTAACCCTACGAAATACCCAATACCCGTAACTGCTCACCCCCACCCAACCTCCCCCACTGTGGGGGAGGAGTCGATCCACTTCCCTCCCTGGAATGGGGAGGGGTAGGGTGGGGTGGCTGAACAGATACCAATACCCAATATGGGTTTACCAGAGGGCGCTGCCCAACGGACAGCGCCCCCTCTAACAATCCTATTGCAGAACGTCCTGCAACTGGGCTTCGATCTTCGCCACCGCCTCGGCGCCAGTCTGCGCGCCGGTCAAGACTTTGTTGACTTCGGTGAAGTAGATGGTCGAAACTTCGTTGTACTTGTCGCTGGTCACAGTGCTGGGGCGAGCCACCGCACCGCCGTTGAAGACGTCGAATAGCTGGCCGAAGAAGGGATTGGCCGCCAGCACGTCCGCATCGCTGTAGAGATCGCCGATGGTGGGCAGCAGGCTGCCGACTGTGGCGCGAATCTTCTGGCTCTCGCGGCCGGCCAGACAGACAGCGACTGCCGCTGCCTCGTCCGGGTGCGCGCTGTACTTGCTCACAGCCATCTGCCAACCGCCCAGTGTATCCGCGTTGCGGGCATCGGGGCCTTCGCCCTTGGGCAGAGGCACAACTGCGAATTTGTCTTTGATCAGGCTATCTTCGGCATTGCCCAGGCTATAGGCATAGGGCCAGTTGCGCATGAAGGCCGCATTGCCGCCCTGCCAGACGCCGCGGGCATCCTCTTCCTGGTAGCTCACCACACCGGGGGGGCTGATTGTGCCCACCCAGCCAGCCGCCATATCAAAGGCAGCCGCGGCCTGGGGGTTGTTGATGCTGATGGTGCCGTCGGCTTCCACAATCTCGCCGCCACCCCAGCTAACCTGCCATTCCAGAGCGTCACAGGTCAGACCCTCATAGACATTGCCCTGCCAGGTGTAACCCCAGAAGTCGGTATTGGTGGCCCGTTCGCCTTCCTGAATTTTGGCAGCCATCTCTTCCAACTCGGCCCAGGTGGCCGGGGGAGCGGTGTAGCCATACTTCTCCAGCAGGTCCGTGCGGTAGTAGAGTAGGCCCGCATCGGTGAACCAGGGAATGCCGACCAGCGCGCCGTCCACTGTGTTGTTGTTGATGATGCGTTGGAAGTAGGTAGCCTTTTCATCCTCGCTGATGTACTGGTTCATATCGACCAGATGCTCGGCCAGGATGCCGGGCCAGATGACGTCGATCTGCACGAGGTCGATGTCCGGGGACTGGGCGCCAAAGAACTGAAGGTATTGGGCCAGCCGATCCGTGGCGCTCTCGGGGCCGTTGATCAGCTCAATCTTGACGCCGGTCTGCTCTTCGCAGTAGGCCTGGGATTGGGTGTCGTGATCCCGGGGGGTGGTTGCGCCGATAAAGCGAACAGTGACCTGCTCGGCGGTGGGTGCGGCTGCGGCGGGTGCGGCTGCTTCGCCAGCCGCGGGTGCCGCGGCAGGTTCGGCGGGGGCTGCGGCTGGGCAGGCTGCCAGCAGCAGCGAGGCCATCAGCAGCAGCACAAAAAGTGGTGCAAACTTGCGGTTCATGTAGGTTTCTCCTTACATGGGTAGAATGGAAAACGGTTGCCGGAGAGATTTCCGGCCCTGCAAATACCCGATCAATGCCAGAAAAGGCATTCTCCGAGGGAAAAGTGACAACACAGTACATCACAAGCAATTAGAGATCAAAGGTTTGAAACGAAGATCAGCGCAGATCAACCCAAATCATAAAAATCTGCATCCTCCGCTTCCGTCGGCCTCACCCCCTTTCAGCCAGGGCCAACGCCCCGCAACTCTCCCGCACAACCAGCTCCACAGGCAATTGACGCGACATTCGTTCCACCTTTTCACCCCGCATCAGCCGGGTGACAATCTCCGCGGCGTGACGGCCCATCTCCTGCATGGGCTGGCGCACAGTCGTCAGGCCGATAAAAGAGGCCAGTTCGATGTCGTCAAACCCCACCAACGCCAGGTCATCGGGGAGAGCCAACCCCGCCTTGCGGGCGCATTCCATCACCCCCAGGGCGATCACATCGCTGGCCGCAAAGATAGCCGTGGGTCGATCCGCCCGATTGAGCAGCCGTTCGGCAGCCACCGCGCCCCGCTCCCGGCTGTGCAGCCCGCTTTCCGAGACGAGCATCGGGTCAAAAGGAATCCCGGCTTCCAGCAGCGCCCGCACATAGCCCCGCTGTCGATCGGCGCCCGGCTCGTTGCCGCCGCTGCCGTTGGGTGGCTCCGTGTGGTCCAGAATGTAGCCGATGCGGGTATGCCCCAGCCCCAACAGATGCTTTGTCGCCAGATAGCCCCCCTCCACATTGTCCACGTAGACCGAAGGGATGCGCTCGTCCCGGAAATCGGCGATTACAACCGGGGTGTGATAGCGCTGAAAACGCTGCAAAAAGCGTTGCTGGGGGGTAAACGAAATCACAATCAGCCCGTCGCAGCGCCGCCCGTGGGAGAGATTTTCCAGCAGCGTCTCCCGGCGTTTGGGCGATTCCAGACTGAAAATCGTCAAATCCAGCCCGGCCTGGGCCAGAAAGCGCTCGATACCCTGCAAAACCGTGACCTGAAAAGGGCTGGTGAGATAGCTGAGGACGACACCGACTGTCTGCACATGGCTGCGTGACAAATTGCGGGCCAGAATGTTGGGCTTGTAGCCCAGGGCTTCGATGGCCTCCAATACGCGGATGCGGGTCTCTTCCCGCACGTTTGTGTTCTCGTTCAGCACGCGGGAAACAGTACTGATTCCAACACCGGCGGCTTTGGCAACGTCGTAGATGGTGACAGGCATAAGGGTTTGATGGACAAAGGCTGATTGAAATGCAAAGGAAAGACAGAGCGTTTCGCGCAAAACCAGTGCAATTGTTGGGGGAGGGCATCGTTGCTGGGGGTGCAGGATGCTGGTTGCATCTGGAAAATGACTTTGTGAAAGCGCTTTCATAAAGTGTATACCAATTTTATAGCGCTGTCAAGTATCAAAATTAAGTCGATTCAGTTCCCTCCCTGGAATGGGGAGGGGTAGGGTGGGGTGGCTGAACAGTTGTCAGAGAGGCTGGTGGAGAAGGCGGGCGGGGGCACCGGGAGAACTATTGCGCAGAAAGGTGATAACCGCAGCATCTGTACTTTCCAGGGTAAATGTGGCGATCACATCCACGCCTTCTACAGAGACCCGGTAATCACCCGCAGCCAGGGGGCCAAATTCCACGGCAAAGGGGCCGTAGTCCAGCGCGCTGCCTGTGGGGCGCGTCTGATCTGCCATCTTTTCAGCAGCCAGAGTGACCAGTGTACCGTTCAGCCCCAGCACCTGTACCCGCACAAGACCGGGCCGTCGCAGAACAGCCCGGCTGCGCATCTGCACCTGCCAGAAGGGCGTGGGGGGGGGGAATTCGATAGTCACCTTCTCATCCAGGCTGACTACCAGAGCGGAATGGCGCAACTCTCCGGCCAGCAGATGGTACTCTCCGGCTGGCAAATCGCTAAAAAGAAAATGGCCCTGGCTATCGATCCGACGGCGAACGGCCAGACCGGAGGCAGCCGTGAGAATGGCAACACGGCCAGCCTGTCCCGGCGCGTGGCCCTGCACTACAGAACCAGTAGCCGTGGGCCGGGACGCTGGGGGGGGGAGAAGCGGGGGCAATTCAAAACGGAGGGAGAGCGCGTTTTCGCCGTCTACCCCTAGCCGGTTGCGGCTTCGGGAATGGCCATTGCCTGTCACCGTTAACGAATAGCTGCCCTGGGCCAGCCCCGGAAAACGGAAGCGCCCTCGGGGATCCGCTGTCACACTGCGCCGTCGCCCTTCGGCATTGTGCAGGATCACCTGTGCGCCTTCTCCGTTGATCACCTGCCCCTCGATGACAGAATTCCGGGGCGTCTCCTGCTGTTTGGCTGGCCGGGTATGGACGAAATGGACGTGGGTTTCGGCTGCCCGCCCGACAGGGATGCTGGCGCGCAGATCGCTGGGCGATGAATCGGGAATACCCAGCAATTCCAGATCGTAGATGCCGGTGTCCAGGGGGCCGGCGCTGCACCGGGCAGTGCGATCCTTGCCGCTGCGCACCATTGCCAGCACCCGTTCGCCCCCCACCCAGCGCAGCCGCAAAGAGGGCGCAGCGGCCATATCCGCAGTCAGCGCCACGCTGCACTGGAGCATACCCGCGTCTCCGTCCGGCGCTTCGCTGACTTCGTAGCCCCAGCCATCCACGGCCAGGTCCACTGCCACACTCTGCTCCCCCTCCACCACCACATCCCTGCGCCGACTGCCGGGGGGATTTTCCACCCACACGCTGTAACGGCCCGCAGGCAGATCGACAAAACGATAGTCACCGTTGGATCGGGCAATGGTCTGCAGAAACAGCCCGCTTTCCAGATTGATCAGAGAGAGCTGAACACTGGCCCCACCCCGCACCCGACCCGCGATCAGCCCGCTTCCACCCGCCAATGCCGGGCCGAAAAGATTCGGCTCCTGGCTGCCGGGGAGAGAAGGAGGCGCTGCCTCGGCTTTAAATACCTGGGGGCTGTGGCGCAGACGTTTGGTTTCGGCCTGCAAGACGGGCACAATCGGCAGAACGCCTTGCGGGTGATCCGGGCTGTACCAGACTTCGCTTTCCCGGGCCGGACGGCTGCTTTCCAGGGCACGGTTTGCCAACAGCCCAAAGCTGGAACAGAAGAGATAGTCCGGGGTCGGGGCAAAGCGATTGCTGGTGCCCATCATAGCCCGGCAGGCTTCCAGGGTATAGGCCATATGCAGAGAAGGGGTCAGGGCTGGATAGCGGGGGTCTTCGGCAGACCCCACCCCATAGCCACCGCTGGTCGCCAGGATCGGTATCCCCCGTCCCAGGCTTTGCAGATGCAGGGAATGGAGGGCGGAAAAGTTGAAGAGTCCACCCGGCTCGGCGACGGTCCTATCTTCGTTATCTGCGTTTGTCTCTGCCTCTTTGCGCCGCTGGCGGTTCACATCGGCCAGGGAGCGCCCCTGCCAGGCATCTCCCCCCCACTCTTCCTCGGCCAGCGCCAAATAGAGATTCTGGCTGAGGGGCGCGCCTTCCCGGTTCACCCCATCGGTCGGATAGTCCGGCGGGCGATTGTAGCCCGGCGTGTGCGCGGCCTGCCAGATGGGGCCTTGCAAAATGTCCCTTTTGCCCAGGCGGATCAGTTCGGTGATCAGGTCCCACCCCGAGGCCGGGTCCACGCCGGGCAGGGCCGGCAGGGCGCCCCGGCCTAACAGCGCTTCCATATCCTGGGCCAGATGGCGGGCGACAAGGGTTTTGGCATCCGGGGGATGTACACCGCTGCGCCACTGGGCGGGGAGATCGGGCCTGTGGCAGCTCTCAAAATAGCGAACACCGATCCGCACAAGCTCATCCACCCCGGCTAGATCTTCTTCGGAGAGACGGCCAGGGTGGGGGGTTGGACGGTAGATGCGTACAATGGGCTGGATACCAGCGGTCAGGAGGGCTTCGATCAGAGGCCGGGATTCTCTGTGATCGTTGAGTTTAATCCAGGCCACGCCCAGGGCCTGGGCTGCGGGCAGCCAGACAGAACGAAGCTGTTGGATGGAGAGTTGGCTGCGGCCTGCGCACCAGTGCAGGGCAATGCCTGTGTCTGCCTGGGGGCGGGGGAAAAGGTGAATGTGCATAGGCATATTATAGCCATCTGTGCGCAATGGCGAAAGCCGCTTTGCCTGTCAGGTGGAAATAGGGTATTGTAGGCAGGCGTACCAATTCCTGGAATCAGGTAGTGGATAATCGTTCAATTCGCTCCCTGTGTTTTTTTGAACTCCCCGGCTCAACCGTAGCCTCACGACTTTTGCGAGGATTCCCATGCAATCAGTGCAGACCATTGCCAACCGCATTATTGAAAATGTTCAACGTGTGATTATCGGCAAAGATCACGAAGTGCGTATGACACTCGTGGCCCTGCTCTGCGAGGGCCATTTGCTCATTGAGGATGTGCCCGGCGTGGGCAAGACAATGCTGGCCCGTTCCATCTCGCGCAGCATTGGCTGCGTATACAAGCGCATCCAATTCACCCCGGATATGCTGCCCAGCGACGTGACCGGTGTCAGTGTCTACAACCAAAAGACCCAGGAATTTGAGTTTCGCCACGGCCCCATTATGGCCCAGATTGTCCTGGCAGATGAGATCAACCGGGCCACACCCAAAACCCAGTCGGCCCTGCTGGAAGCGATGGAAGAGCGCACGGTGACCGTCGATGGCACCACCTATACAATGGCCCGGCCTTTTCTGGTGCTTGCCACCCAGAACCCAATCGAGTACGAAGGCACTTTCCCCCTGCCCGAAGCCCAGGTAGACCGTTTCCTCATGCGCATTCGCCTGGGCTATCCGGCCAAAGCCCAAGAGGTGGAAATTCTGGGCAAACAGGCCCAGACCCACCCCATCGAAAGCCTGGAGCAGGCGGTCACCGCCGAAGAATTGATCACTGCCCAGCGCGCGATTCGGGATGTCCACGTGGATATTTCGGTAAAGGAGTATATTGTCGATCTGGTCACCGTCACCCGGGATCACCCGGATGTCTATCTGGGGGCCAGCCCCCGGGGCAGCCTGGCCCTCTTCAAAGCGGGCCGGGCCTGGGCCGCGCTGGCCGGTCGGGATTACGTGCTGCCCGACGATGTAAAGTTGCTGGCCGAGGCCACCCTGGCCCACCGGCTTATCGTCAGCCCCTCGGCTCGCATTAAGAATGTGGACGCCCGACAGGTGATCGAAGACGCGCTACAACACACACCGGTTCCCGGCAGCCGAGTCAAGACCCGCTAATGTCTCCCCGACTCATCTTTCTGCTTGCTGCACTGGTCTTCGCCTGGCTCTTTGCCTTCAACAGCGGCCGGGAGTTGGCCTACAATTTGGCCTATTTGCTCACAGCAATTCTGACCCTGAGCTATGGCTGGGCCTGGAACAGCACGCGCTTTGTCCAGATCAACCGCTATACCCGTGCCCGGCGCAGCCAGGTGGGGCAGTTTTTCGAGGAGACCTTTGAAATCCGCAACCGGGGACGTCTGCCCAAACTCTGGCTGGAACTGCGGGACTATTCCACTGTTCCCTTCCACGAAGTGAGCCGGGTTGTCAACAGTTTGCAGCCCAAAGGCAGCCAGCGCTGGCAGGTGCGCACCCTCTGCCAGCAGCGGGGACTCTTTCGTCTCGGCTCGATGAGCCTGCACAGCGGCGATCCCCTGGGCCTTTTCTCTGTAGGGCAGACCCTCGCCCTGACCAGCGATCTGATTGTCTACCCGGCTACTGTCGAGCTAAACAGTTTCCAGCCGCCCATTGCAGACCTGGCCGGGGGGGATGCGCTCAGCCGCCGCACCCAATTCCTGACGACAAATGTCTCTGGCATCCGGGAATATGCGCCGGGCGACAGCTTCAACCGCATCCACTGGCTCAGCACAGCCCGCACAGGGCGGCTGATGACCAAAGAGTTCGAGTTGGACCCCTCTGCCGATATCTGGATTTTTCTGGACCTCTTTCACGAGGTGGAGCAGGCCCTGGCCTGGAGACCGGAGCGGCCCGATATGGGTGTCTTTTCCCTCTCGCGTTTGCGCAGCGGCGGCAAACGCTACGATGTGATGCAGCTTCCCCCCAGCACAACCGAGTATGGGGTGACGATTGCCGCCAGTGTAGCCCGCTATTTTCTGCTGCGCAACCGGGCCGTGGGGATGATGTGGAACGACGGCGGGCGGCAGTTTTTGCAGACGGACCGGGGCCAGCGGCAGATTCGCAAGATGTTGGAATCCCTGGCTGTCTCCAATGCGGTGGGGCAACAGCCCTTTGACGAACTGCTGCTGACCGAAGGAGCCCGGCTGAACCGCAACGATATTCTCATCGCCATCAGCCCAGACCCCCGGCCCGATTGGGCCCGGGCTTTGCGGGAATTGCGCCGGCGGGGGGTCAACAGCATTGCGGTTGTAGTCAACGGCGAGAGCTTCGGAGGACGCCGTTCCTGCCAGCCCCTGCTCCACGAACTGGAGATCAGCGCCATTCCCACCTATCCGGTAAAACAGGGCGATGCGCTGGAGAGCGCGCTGGGCAAGAGCGCTGGCTGGGAGTTCCGCCGCTGGTAGGAGGGGAAACTGGAGAATGGGATGCTGAGATGATGGGGGGTGTGCCATTCCATCATCCCATCATCCCATTCTCTTTTTTGAAGGAGCTACTCAGGTTTTTGGTGCGACGCACTCGCCAGGAGTAGATTCTACTGCAAAATGGGTGTGGCGAGTGCGTCGCACCC
>JAHDWH010000127.1 GCA_023384455.1 Caldilineaceae bacterium
GCTGGTCATCAACACCGGCGTTATCGGCGAGCCGTCCTTTGCGCCGGAGATCAGCCTGCCCACAAAAGTCCACTTTTCAAAGTGACATTGCTATAGTCAAAAACATCGTGAAATCTGTAGGTGCGGTTTGCAACCGCACTTTCACCCGAAGAAGTGCGGTTGCAAACCGCACCTACGTTTTACCATCTCGTTGACCGGTACAAATTTGCTGGTATAGTGTAGCCGTACGCAGGCCGTTGTCACACAGTGCGACGCACCAGAATTCGATCTACAAAGGAGGAGTGCAATGGACGTTTTCGACGCTGTACGCACTGTATTGGCTGTGCGTGCCTACCAGGACAAAGCCGTGCCCCGGGAGATCATCCACCGCATTGTGGAGGCAGGGCGGCTGACCGGCAGCAGTATGAACGGCCAGCCCTGGCATTTTATCGTCGTGGAGAAGCGGGAGACGTTGCGTCAATTGGGCGGGCTGGCCCGCAGCGGACCCTATACCGCCGACGCTGCCTTTGCCGTTGTCGTGGCGACCGAGCCGTCCCGCTTCGCCGTCTCCGACGGCAGCCGGGCCATCCAGTCGATGATGCTGGTCGCCTGGGCCGAGGGAATCGGTTCCAATTGGGTGGGTTTTCAGGGGATGGATGAGGTAAAGCGACTCCTGAATATCCCCGACTCCTTCGATGTGCTGGCGATTGTCCCCTTCGGCTATCCCGCCCGGAAGGTGGGCCGCGGCAGGAAGAAGCGCAAGAGTCTGGTCCAGGTGGCCCACAGGGAGCGCTTCGGGCAGCCGTTGGGAGAGGGATGATGGGAGGGAGGCACTTCCCCACTATCCCATCATCCTTTGGCAATCCCCCACAGGGAGCGGTCGGCAAAGCGATAGGGCAGTTGGTCGAAGTGGGGAATGAGCGCGCCGGGCGCGGCCACGTAGAGGACGGCCTTGGCAATCGGGCCATAGCCGGCGTGGAAATGCTGCATAGATTTAACGACGATCAGCCGCTTTTGCAGGGCCTGAATCCCCACCTGCGTCAGGGCGTCCGGGTTGAAGGACTGGGTGCGCTGGCTGTTGACCTGCACCTCCACGCCCTTGCCCAAGTCCAACGCCACCGCATCGCCCAGCCGGGATTTGGCCGTTTTCGGTGGCTTGCCGACGGTCTGCACCGCGTCCAACGCTACACCGCCCACAGTGGCCGTAATGTCCAATGGGGCGCCGGATTGGGGTCCCATTTTGCCACCCAGCCGCAAAGCAAAGCGCGCGCCCGTCCCCGCGTTGATGGCTAACTGCACAACTACCGGGTCCCAGAAGTTGGCAAAGGCGATGTCGCCGATGCCCCGTTCCAGCACCCGGCGCAGGACAAATGTGGAGTCGTTGGGCGCGCCGCCCCCTGCATTGTCCGACAGATCGGCCAGGACAACCGGTCCGCCGCCCGGTCCGTCGGCCAATGCCAGTGCCCGGTCCAGAGCCTCGTCGATGGTCAGATAGGGGGGCTGGGCCTCCTCGGCAATGGCAGCCAGCCGTTGGTAGAGTTCCGCGGCCAGGCGTGCGCCTTCGTGGGGACGGTCGTCGGTGATGACCAGCAGCTTTGCGCCCATATCCGCCACATCGCCCCAGGGGAAGCCGTGGCCGAAGGAGACGGAAAGGACGCCGTGGCTGCCCTCCAACTCCTGTAGCTCGTCCACAAAAGTCCGCATTGGCTCCCGGGTGGTGTGGAAGACACCGATCATCCGGCAGTCGTGGACATTCATCAGCGGCTTGACTTTACCCGCCATCTGGTCGGCGATAATCGTAAAGACCTCCTCGGCCCGCTCGGCAAAGTCGGTGTGGGGATATTCCTTGAAAGTAATCAGCACATCCGCGTCGGTCAGCATCCGTTGGCTGATGTGGCAGTGCAGGTCCAGCTCCACGCCGATGGGCACATCCGGCCCGACGACAGCCCGGATGGCGCTGATCAGATCGCCCTCGCCGTCGGCGCAGTCCACCCCCTCCTGCTGATCCACAGGCAAGTCCCAGCCTTCAATAACCATCGCCCCGTGCAGGCTGAGCAGCACCCCATCCACGGGCATAGCCGCGGCCAAGTCTTCCAGAATTTCGCCGCGCAGCCGCAGATAGTCCTGGCGCAGGGTGACGCCGCTGGGCATAGCAAAGGCGCAGACGCTCTCGGCCACGGTCCAGTCCCGCTCCTCGGCCATACGCCGCCAGGTGATCAGCGGCACAGCAAAAATAAAGGGATCGTCGCCGTGCTGGCCGTGGCGTGTGTAGTAGGTCTCCTCAAAGTCACGGTAGCTGGTGACGAAGGGGGAGAAGGTGTTGGTTTCGGTGCCCAGACAGGCGGTGAAGATTGTGGTCATTGGGGGGTCCCCAGTTGAGGTAGTCGCTGGATAGGTGGATTAAGCTGTCGCGTATTCGACTTCCACTGCAAGCCGCAGACCAATCGAGCGCAAGAGCGTGTTCAGGCTGGACAATTGGGGATTCCCCTGGGCAGAAAGCATTCTGTACAGGTTTTCCCGGTTCAGTGTCGAGTCGCGTACAATTTCGGACATTCCGAACGCTTCAGTCACATGGCGTAGCGCAAGCAGAAAGACTTCCTGGTCTCCATCCTCTAAAGCTGCATTCAGATAAGCAACGGCCTCCAATGGGTCCTTCAAACTTTCCAGTAAGCCTTCTTCGTAGAATGCAGTCAGCTCGCCCATTGTTTTCCCCTCCTCTGTTCACCGCTTTGGTTTTCAGCGATATTTGTCGTACACCGCCCGCCCAATCTTCCCGAAGGTGCTGTCGATGGCGACGATGCGCTCCCACTTGGCGACGGGATCCGCGGCCACAGCCTGGTCATCCCAGCGGCAGAAGACGGTGACGGCGATGTGGGAATTGTCGTTGGCGTAGATAATGCCGCTGTCGTTGCGCACGCCGCCCAGTGTCCCGGTCTTGTGGGCAAAGGGTGTGCCCGGGGGCAGGAAGCGGGGCAGCCGGTCGTAAAGCTGCTGCTTGAGCAGAATCTCCAGCATCCCGGCGCAGGCGGCCCGGCTGACGATCTCGCCCCGCCAGATCAGTTGCAGCAGGTCGGTCAGGGCACGCGGCGTGCCCACATTGTTTTCCGGGCCGCTGCTATAGGCGATGCCGTCCCGCTTGCTGGGCTGTTTTGCCAGTTCCAGCAAATCCTGGGTGGGGTCGGCGGAGACAAGCATATCGTCGAAGATGCCGCGCACGGTCAGGGGTACGTGGATGTCGGTCAGGCCCAGGCCGTGCATAGCCTTCGTCACATTTTCCACACCCAGCCGGTGCATCACCATATCCGTGGCCGTGTTGTCGCTGATAATTATCATCAGTGTAATCAGGTCACGGGCGGTCGGTTTCAGCCCGTCGGCGCAAAAGGTGAGGACGCCGCTGGGCAGATTCTTCTCGGCGGTGGTCAGTTCCCAGCGTTCTTCCATACGGAATTTGCCGGCGTGGAGTTGGCGGAAGGCTTCGACCAGCACAGGAATTTTGAAGACGCTGGCAAGCGGGAAAGAGCGGTCGGCGTCGATGGCGGTCTCCTCGTCGCTTTCCAGATGGCGCACGCAGACGCCCATCTGCGCGCCGCTGTCGGCAATGAGGGAACGGATTTCGGTTTCGAGTGACACGGGGGGATTCCTCTGCTATACTAACGGTGTGGGATTGGGATACAGAACGAAGGACGAACGAAGAAGCATTTCCAAGTGTCAAGAGGATGGCTCAAATGACAGTTCAAACTTATCAGCAACTGATTGTGGAAGGCATCCAAGAACTCCCGGAACAGACTTTGGCGGAGATAACCGATTTCGTCTACTTCGTCCGGCTGCGGGTATTGGGAAACAACCGGGAAAGCGACCTTTACCAGACTGTGCTGGATTTAGAACGGGATCGGTTGGTAGCCGAATCGGAAGCTCATTTAGAGGAGGAATTCGCAGGATATGAGCAGCGACATCCCAGAGAATAGCTACGTCACCGATACGATGGCGGTTGTGTTACATTTGGAGCAAAGACGCTCAAGCCAGAGAGTCAAAACGGTTTTCAACGAGGCGCTGCGTGCAGAAGCCAAAATCTATGTGCCAGCGATTGTATTTGCAGAGATTTTGTACCTCACCGCGAAGCACCGGATTTCAGCATCTTTGGCAGATGTCCAGCGTCTACTCAGGGAAAACCCTACGATTGAAGAGACCCCTCTCTCCCTGGCTGTCGTGTCAGCCGCATCCGAAATCACCGACATTCCCGAACTCCACGACCGGCTAATCGCTGGTTCTGCGCGCCTGCTACGGTTCCCTCTGCTTACAAACGACCCCAAAATCCAGGCTTCTCGCTTCATCCAGACTATTTGGTAAACCTGAAAATGGGCTTGTATACACGGATAAAATGGAACACGGACAGTAGAAATCCGTGTTCCATTTTATCCGTGTATACAAAATTTTATCCCTCGTGGCGTGTAACCGCACACAGAAGACTGCCCCACCCCTCCACTAATCCCGATTGCGCGGATCAAAAGCGTCGCGCAAACCATCGCCCAGAAAGTTGAAGGCCAGCACAGTAATCACAATCATCAGGCCAGGGAAGAAGGCGATGTGGGGGTAGCGCAGGATAAAGGCCCGGCCATCGGCCAGGGTGCCGCCCCAGGAGGGGTTGGGGGGACGGATACCCAGCCCCAGAAAGGAGAGGGCCGACTCCAGAATAATAATACCGCCGATGCCCAGGCTGGCAAGCACAATCACCGGCCCCATCACATTGGGCAGCAGATGCCGCCAGATAATGCGCCAATCCCGCACGCCCATGGCTTTGGCCGCGGTGATAAAGTCCTGCTGCTTCAGGCTCATCACCTCGGCGCGCACCACCCGGGCAAAGCGCGCCCAGCCTGTGAAGCCAATGACCACAATTGTTGTCACCAGACTCGGCCCCAGCACAGCAGCCAGCACCAGCAGCAGCGCTATAACCGGGAAGGCCATCAGTGTATCCACCACCCGGGAGAGCAGCGTATCCACCCAGCCGCCGAAATAGCCAGCGGCCGCACCGATGACGATGCCCATCAGCACGGAGATACCCGTAGCCACCAGCCCTACCAGCAGGGCCACCCTCGATCCGAAAATTACCCGGCTGAGCAGGTCACGGCCCAGGTGATCGTAGCCAAAGGGGTGTTCCCAGGAAGGGCCGACACCGCGCACACCCCGGAAGATGTCCTCGATGGGGTCGTAGGGGGCGATGAACGGCGCAAAGACAGCCATCAGCACCAGCAGAATAATGACGACCAGCCCGACCATCGACATTCGGTTGGCGCGAAAACGTTGCCAGGCTTGCAGGGATTCCGAGCGGCGGGCCGGTTCATTGATGGATTTCAGGGAAATGTCTACAGAGGCAACGCTCATGGGCTACTCTATGCGAATGCGGGGATCAATGAAAGCGTAGGTCAGGTCCGTAAGCAGATTGACCAGCACCACCAGCACGGCCAGGACCACCACCACCGATTGTACCACCTGATAATCCAGCCGGAAGACCGAATCGGTGAAGAGGCGGCCAATGCCGGGGATAGCGAAGACGGTCTCGACGACGATTGTGCCGCTGAGGATAAAGGCGATGCGAAAGCCGATGACTGTGACCACTGGCAGCAGTGCGTTGCGCACCGCGTGGCGGGTGATCACCACATACCTGGTCAGCCCTTTGGCATAAGCCGTACGCACGTAGTCCTGGCCCATCGCCTCGATAGTCGCGGCCCGCATGACACGGGTGACGACGGCCAACTGCTCTGTTGTCAGCACCAGTACGGGCAGGATGTAGCCCTGCCAGGTGCGCAGGCCAAAAGGCGGGATCTTACCGATCAGGGGGATATCGCCGAACCACTGGGGAATGTAGAGGACAAAGAGAACGATGAGCATCAGCCCCAGCCAGAAGTTGGGCAGGGAGACGCCCAGGGTAGAGCCGATGGCTGTGGCGTAGTCGAAGCCCGAATTGCGCTTGACCCCGGCCCAGATACCCGCGGGGATGGCGATGCCCAGGGCAATGAAAAGCGCGATGATATTGAGTATTCCGGTAACCGGCATGGCCTCAAAAATCATATCCCGCACAGGCACACCCGTGCGGATCAGCGAATCGCCAAAATCCCCCCGCAGCAGATTCCAGGCCCAGACCAGATATTGTTCGTGATAGGGCCGATCCAACCCCCAGCGGGCTTTGATGGCGTCGATCTGCTCCTGGCTGATGCGGATCTCCCCTTCGCCCAACAGCAGATAGACCGGGTCGCCAGGCATCAGGCGCATAACGGCAAAGGTGATGACGCTGATCAGAAAGATAACGAGAGCGCCCTGGAGCAGGCGGCGGGTGATGTAGGGGAGCATAGGGTGTGGGAGGGTGGGATGATGAGATGATGGGGAGCGTACTCCATCATCTCATCACCAATTTAACAAATCAACAGTGCTGATACCCGCAGTCTGGCTTACCCCTCATCAATCCACCATTTGTAGGCCTGGCGATACATATCGCTGTTGAGTGGATTTTCGGGCAGACCTTTGATGCGGGTATTAAAGACGTTCATCCACTGGTCAAACTGGAGGTAGAGGGCAGGCACTTCGTCCACAAAAATCTCCTGGATTTCGTCGTAGTAGGGCTTGCGCTCCTCAAAGCTGACGTGCTTCAGCCCTTCTTCGATCAATTCGTCCAGATGGGGGTTGTTGATCCGGCTGAAGTTGTTGCCGCCGGTGGAGTGCAGGGTGCTAAATGGGTCTGGCTCTGCTGCTTGACCATACGTCCAGTTGTAGAGGGAGCACTCCATCGTCCCTTCGCGCATGGACTGGAGAATCGAAGCTACGGGCGCTTCTTCCAACTGCATGTCGATGCCGACCTCCTTGAACATCTGCTGGGCCAGCTCGGCAATGGGCCGCCGGGCCTGGTCGCCGGTAATGGTGGTGCAGGTGAAGGAGATGGGGACGCCATCTTTGGCCCGGATACCATCTGCGCCCACAACCCAGCCTGCCTCGTCCAACATGGCCGCGGCTTTGGCCGGGTCGAAGTCGTATTGGGGCAGGTCGAAGTTGTGATAGGGGCTGGCTGTGACCAGATTGGAGTGGGCGATGTCCGCCGCGCCATTCCAGAGGTCATCGATGATGCGCTGGCGATCCAGCGCGTGCATCATCGCCTGGCGCACCACCTTGTCCGACAGGGCCGGGACGGTCAAATTGAGGGGGAAGTGCTTGATGGAGTTGGAGAGGGTGCGGAAGACCACATAGCCATCATCCGCCTCCAACAGCAGGCTATCCTCTACCAGGAGGGGCCAGACCGCAGAATCGGCTTCGCCGGATTGGAGGGCAATCATACGCACCGAAGGTTCAGGAACCACATCCTGGCGCAGAATGTCGATATTGGGGCGACCGCGGAAGTGATCGTCGAAGGCCTCCAGTTCAGTAAATTCGGCGGGCCGCCACTCCTTCAATTTGTAGGCGCCAGTGCCGATGGGGGCCGTGCGATACTTATCTTCGCCCACTTCGGCGTGGTATTTGGACTGGACAATCGGCGTACCACCCCAACCGGTCGTTAAGGACGCGGCGTTGACATCCGACATATTGACGACGACCGTATATTTGTCTGGGGTTTCCACCGAATCCACACCGGTGAAGTTGCCTGCGATGGACATGCCGTTGTCCGGGTTACGGTAGAAGTCATACGTGTACTTCACATCTTCGGCGCTGAAGTCGGAGCCGTCGTGGAACTTGACCCCTTCGTGGAGTTTGAAAGTGTAGGTCAGACCGTCCGGGCTGATGTCCACCGATTTGGCCAGAACCATTTCGATCTGATTGTATTCGTCGAGGTCTACCAGCGGGTCGTGGATGTTGACCACCATCACCCATTCTACTGTGGGGCCGGTGTTGTCCGGGCCGAGGCCAGAGACCTCCTGATGGCCCATCCACGTCATTGTACCGCCCTGTTTGGGGCCACCGGCGGCCGCGGCGGGGGCATCTGCCGCGGCTGGGGCTGCTGCGGGAGCAGCGCCATTGCTGGTAGTGGGTGCGGCTGGCGCGGCACAGGCCGCCATAAAGGCTGCCGTGCTGCCCAGCGCGGTGTAGCGCAAGAAGTCACGGCGGCTCATGCCAGAGATATCAAGGGAGCGCTTCGTCATTGGAGTCATCCTTTCTGGGTTATCGATTTGGGAACGCTGTCTAAGGGAAATCGAAACCATTCATAAAGATATGTAAGAGTGGTTTTCGAAATCGGGTGTACCGATGGGCGGCCAGTCGATGGCCACGGAGGAATGTGGAGAGTATAGCGGAAGGCTGTCTTGCTGTCAAGGCGCGAAAAATTGGTTCTGCCGGGGGTAACTGTTCAGCCACCCCACCCTACCCCTCCCCATTCCAGGGAGGGAACTGGATCGACTCCTCCCCCAAGCTGGGGGAGGTTGGGTGGGGGTGAGCAGTTACTGCTGGGACGCACCCTCTTCTGCCGTAACAAATTGAGAGCGCCATCTATTCTGTGCTACACTACCTGAACGTACACATATCGATTCCCAAACAGGAGGCGTCTCTGAACAGCAACGAATTGGCACGACAGATTGTGGATATTATTGAAGAGAAGCAGGCCACGGAGATTGTGCTGTTGGATGTTAGCGAGCAAACCTCCATAACCAGCTATTTTATTATTGCCACCATCGACAACGAACGGCAGGGCAACGCCGTCCGGGATGAGTTGCACGAAAAGCTGCACATCCAACACCGGGTGCGTCCGCTCAACCACGAGGGGATGCAGGAGAGCGGTGGCGGCTGGGTCTTGTTGGATTATGGAGACGTAATCTTACACCTTTTCACCGAAGAATCCAGAGAATTTTACAAGCTGGATGAACTGTGGCAAAAGGCGAATGTGGTGATGAAGATTATGTGACGTGGTGCGTGGTGCGCGAACTATTGGGGGCATAAACGCAACGAAGATATACTTGGCAAGGTGACAAAATGACCGGGTGACAAAATGTCAGTTTATGCCCGTGTCGAGTATAGAAACGTGAGATCGGACAACGATCTCACGTTTCACATTTCTCGTTTCTCGGTTTCAGGGAAAGCTCTCCGCCTTCCCGCTTTGCCTACTCAAAAATCCAGCAATCCGTCGCCCGTTCCCAGGCAACCACATCTGCGCCGAACCAGAGGGCGATTTCGCTGGCCGCGGTGTCGGGGCCGTCGCTGCCGTGTACCAGATTGCGCCCGATTTCCAGGCCAAAGTCGGCGCGGATGGAACCCAATTCGGCTTCGGCGGGTTTGGTGGCGCCCAGCATCTTGCGCACAACGGCAATGGCGTTGCTGCCTTCCAGCACAAGCGCCACCACCGGCCCACTGACGATATATTCGATCAGACCGGCATAGAAGGGCTTGCCCTCGTGTACCGCGTAGTGCTGGCGGGCCAATGCATCGCTCACCTGCAAAAAGCGCATGGCAGCAATTTTCAGCCCTCGCTTCTCAAAGCGCCCGACAATCTCCCCAATCAGCCCCCGCTGCACGCCGTCCGGCTTAATAATGACAAATGTCCGTTCCATACAATCGTTCTCCCTCAATGTTTTGTAAATAGAAACCAATACAATACTCTACCCGATTCCGCCCTTTTTGCCGAATTTTCGCCACTTTGTGAATTGTTCGAGAACGGCAGAGAAGCCGTAGGTGCGGTTTTCAACCGCACTTCTACGGATGAAAGTGCGGTTGAAAACCGCACCTACAGTTTGCCCAGCCAGGCTGCTTCTGCGCTGGAGACCCCAATCGTCGCGGCCCGGCTCGGCGCCAGATCAGCCCCAAAACGCACGCCCATATATTCCCCGTCTGCATCCAACGCAGCCAGGGGGGCCTGGGCCAATGCCTGATCGGTCTCGTCGCCCGCCTGGGCCGAAACAACCCAGCCGATGAGCAGATTCGGCTCCCGACGCACCAGATGGGAGGCCACAGGCAATGCCTCCTCGTCCCGTGCGCCGCGCCAAAGGGATTCGAGCCGGGCGCACTGGATGTCCACCCGTCGGGGATATTCCTGCTCCAGAGCCGCGTATATCTCTGCCGCCCGGGCCCAGCGGCCATCCATACGGCAAAGAGTGGCAAGGGCAGGAGCTGTCAATTGGAGGGGATCGGCCTTGCCCGGTGTGGTGCGTGCTACACCGGCGCGGATGTGCTGGTTATAGGGGGCGTTCTCGAAGGCGCGCTGCCAGTAGCGCCGGGCGTTGGCCAGATTGCCCTGCTGTTCGGCGGCGTTGGCCAGCACGCCCCAAGCCAGTTCGTTACAGGGGTCGGCCCGCAGCAGACGCAGGGCCCAATCCTGCCCTTCTTCCCAGCGTTGCAACAGCCAGATGGCTTGCAACAGGCGAAAGTAGGAGGGGAGGTGGCGGGGCAGATTTTTGAGAACAGTGCGAATGCGGGGAATGGCCTCCTCGGCCCGCCGCTTTTCAATCAGATCGTCGATGGCCTGATTCCAGACGGTCAAAGGGAGGCGGCTGGCCCGGACCTGTACTGTCATGGGTGGTACACACTCTTTTGTAGAAGTTCAATCATCACCCCGTTGGCGGCTTTGGGGTGGACAAAAGCCACCAGCCCGTGGACGCCCTGGCGGGGTGTTTCGTCGATCAGGCGCACGCCCTGGCGCTTCAGTTCGGCCAGGGCTGCCCCAATATCCTCCACGGCAAAGCAGATGTGGTGGGTGCCCTCCCCCCGGCTGGCGAGGAAACGGGCTGTGCCGCTGGCCGGGTCGAGGGGGGACAGAAATTCGACAGTACCGTTGCCTGCGTCGATAAAGGCGACTTCCACCCCGTGTTCAGGTACAGTTTTGCGTTCCAGCAGGGCAAAACCCAATGTATCCCGCCAGGTTGCCAGTGCGTCGTCGATGCTGTTGACGACGACGCCGATGTGATCGATGTGTGTAAACAACTTACTCCCTTTCTAAAAAAGGACACGGATTGACACGGATGGTCAGGATTTCCACAGATTTTTCTGCGTAATCTGCGGCCTCTGCGAAATCTGTGTTAACCTTTTATCTCGTCAGGATAGACCTGCCAGCCCAGCGCGGTCGGGTCCGCGTCGGAGATTTCGTCCAGTGGCATCTTCCAAAACTTGCCCGTGGCGGTCACGGCCACCCGGCCATCGGGCAGATAGACTTCGCTGCTGCCCTGAAAGAGGCGGCGGTTTTCGCTGGTGATGCGTCCGCGGGCGCTCAGTTCCACATCCAGCGGCACAGGCAGCAGAAAGCGCAGGTCCAGATTGGCGGTGACACCCCAGGTCTCCACCTGCTCCCCCGCGCCGTAGTTGACAGCCCGGCCCATCGTTTCGTCCAGAATGCCGGTGAGGACGCCGCCGTGCATCCGTCCCGGATAGCCCTGGTGGATGGGCTGGCCGCAGAAGCGGGCGAGGATTTCCGGGCTGCCGTCGTCGGCACGGGTCTCGTAGAAGCGTACCTGCACCCCCGCGATATTCTTCACGCCGCAGATGAAGCAGAAGTGGCTGTTGGGCTGTTTGTTCACACAGAGACCCTCGGAGTTCAGACGTCGAAAGGAATGAAGACGGGAACGCAGATTTCGCAGATGGCGCAGATTTTCACAGAGAGAGCCGCGTTCATCCGGCGCTATTCTGGTCGCCAAATTCTGCCGCTGTGTCCAGCCAAAGTTGCATTAAACCTCTGCGTAATCTGCGGTTTCTGTGAAATCTGCGTTCCCTGCCAACGGCGCAAGCTGACAGCTTGCGTTACTGGTTCTACACCCAATTCCCCGGCGCGTATTCCCCGAAGACGCCGCGCAGTGTGTCGCAGATTTCGCCCAGGGTGGCTTCGGCTTCCACCGCCTCCACCAGAAGGGGCATCAGTGGCGCGTCGGGCTGGCTGGCGGCCTGGCCGATGCGGGCGAGGATGGCCTGCACCGCGCCGTTGTCCCGTGCGGCGCGCAGGCGGGCCAGTGCCTCCACCTGCGCGGTTTGAACGCGCTCGTCCACCCGCAGCAGGTCGGGGATGGCGGTCTCGTCGCTCTGGAAGCGGTTGACGCCCACCACCACTTGCTCTGCGGATTCGATGGCGCGCTGGGTCTGATAGGCCGCTTCCTGAATCTCCCGCTGGACAAAGCCCTCCTCCACGGCCCGCAGCGCGCCCCCCATCCCGTCGATGCGGTCGATGTAGGCCTGGGCCTGACGCTCGATTTCGTCGGTCAGCCATTCGATGTAATAGCTGCCGCCCAGAGGGTCCACCACATCGCCCACGCCGTTTTCATAGGCCAGAATCTGCTGGGTGCGCAGGGCGATCTCCACGGCCTTTTCTGTGGGCAGGGCCAGGGCTTCGTCCCGGGAATTGGTGTGCAGGCTTTGGGTGCCGCCCAGCACAGCCGAGAGGGCCTGGACAGTGACCCGCACGACGTTATTATCGGGCTGCTGTGCGGTCAGTGTGCTGCCGCCGGTCTGGGTGTGAAAGCGCAGCCGCCAGCTTTCGGCTTTTTGCGCGCCAAAACGCTCCCGCATAATTTTGGCCCACAGACGGCGGGCGGCCCGGAACTTTGCCACCTCTTCCAGAAAATTGTTGTGGGCATTGAAGAAGAAGCTGAGCTGGTCGGCGAAACGGTCCACATCCAGCCCGGCGTCAATGGCCTGCTGCACGTACTCGATGGCGTTGGCCAGGGTGAAGGCCACCTCCTGGACGGCGGTGCTGCCCGCCTCGCGCATGTGATAGCCGCTGATGGAAATCGTATTCCACTTGGGCACTTCCGCCGCGCAGAAACGGAACAAATCTGTAATCAGCCGCATAGACGGGCCGGGTGGGAAAATGTACGTACCTCGCGCAATATACTCCTTGAGGATGTCGTTCTGCACCGTCCCCCGCAGTTGGGAGACCGGCACGCCCGTCTCTTTGGCGACGGCAATGACCATCGCCAGCAGCACCGCAGCCGGTGCGTTGATGGTCATACTGATGCTCACTTTGTCCAGGGGGATGCCGGCCAGGAGGGTGCGCATATCGGCCAGGCTGCTGATGGAGACGCCGACTTTGCCCACTTCGCCCAGGGCGAAGTCGTGGTCGGCGTCGTAGCCGATTTGGGTGGGCAGGTCAAAGGCCACGGAGAGGCCGGTCTGTCCCTGGGCGATGAGGTAGTGGTAGCGCTGGTTGCTCTCGCTGGCCGAGCCGAAGCCGGCGTACTGGCGCATCGTCCAGAGGCGGCCCCGGTAGAGATTGGGCTGCACGCCCCGGGTGAAGGGGTAGTCGCCGGGGAGGCCGAGCTTTTCCATATAGGCCGCAGCCTGGGCCGGGTCGGGGTCGCCGGGCCATTCCTCCGGTGTGTAGACAGTGGCGACTTCGATAGTGTCGCTGCTGGTGGTGAAGCGCTTGCGCCGTTCGGGGAAGCGCTTCGTCACCGGGGCCAGGGTTTCGTCCTGCCACGCCCGTTTGAGCGCGGCCAGTTTGTTGTGGGTTTTCGCCGTCTCAGCCATCCAGAAAGTTCCGTTCTACTGATTTTTGGAACGCAGATTACGCAGATGGACGCAGATTTTCACAGAGTCACTTTTGAGAATCTACGTCTTTTTCCGTTACATTTCCATACGGCCAGACAATGCGTTGCTCAGTGTGGACTCGTCCGCGTATTCCAGATCGCCGCCGGTGGGCAGACCCCGGGCCAGCCGGGTGACTTTCAGGCCCAGGGGTTTGAAGAGACGGGAGATGTACATCGCCGTCGCCTCCCCCTCCAGATTGGGATTGGTCGCCAGCAGGAGTTCCTTCACAACCGCATCTTCCCCGGCCTTCTCGCTGGCCTGCACCCGCTTGAGCAACTCCCGGATTTTCAGGTCGTCCGGGCCGATGCCCTCCACCGGGGAGATGGAGCCGTGCAGTACGTGATAGACACCCCGGAAGGCGCCCGTGCGCTCGATGGCCTGGACATCCAGGGGTTCTTCCACCACGCAAATAATCGACTGGTCCCGCTGTTGATTGTCGCAGATGGCGCAGGGCTGGCGGTCGGCGATGTTGTGGCAGACGGAACAGAAGACGGTCTTCTCCTTCAGTTCGGTCAGGGCCGCGGCCAGATTCAGCCCGATTTCGCTGTCCGCCCGCAACAGAAAATAGGCCAACCGGCTGGCGCTCTTGGGGCCAATGCCGGGCAGACGGCTGAAAGCGTCGATGAGGTTGGAGACGGGCTGGGCGAGGGGTTGCATTGAGAGTACCTGTGTTTCTGAAAAGAAGGGATTGGGGATTGGGGATTGGAGACTGGGGATTGGGCAGTCACGACTCGTCGCCCAATCCCCAGTCCCCAATCCCCAATCTCCAGTCCCTAAAATCCCAATCCGGGGATATTCACTCCGCCGGTTACGTCGCCCATCCGTTCGTCGGCCAGGGCTTTGGCCTTTTCCGTGGCGTCGTTGAGCGCGGCCAGGAGCAGGTCTTGCAGCATCTCCACGTCGTCCGGGTCCACCACTTCGGGTTTCAGACGCACGGACTTCACCGCCTGATGGCCGTCCATCACAATCTCCACCATTCCGCCGCCCGCCGTGCCGGTCACTTCGACAGTGCCCAATTCTTCCTGGGTCTTCTCCATCTCTTCCTGCATCTTGCGCACCTGGGCCATCAGATTGCCGCCGCCCATACCGCCGGGCAACCCGCCGCCCAGGGCCGCAGCGGCTCCACCGCCGCCGCCCGCAAAGCCTTCGCCTGCGCCAAAGCGACGCTGACGGATGTTCTTTGATTTCTTCGCCATAAAAACTGCTCCTATCGCTATTGTGTGACTATTGCTGTCTGGATTTGTTGATCTGTGCTACACTGTTCGTACTTACGCTGTTTGTACACAAAGGAGGAACGCTATGACCGTCGCCACCCGCAAAATCTTCAAGACCGGCAACAGTCTGGTCGTCGCCCTGCCCAGGGATATTCTGGACCTGTTGCATCTGCGCGAGGGGGCAGAAGTTTCGGTCGATGTGGATCAGGCCCAGAAGCAGATTGTGATTGCGCCCACCGAGACGGCTGCCGCCGAAATCGACGCCGAATTTGCCCGCCAGGTGGCTGACTTCATCGACGCCTACCGCCCGGCCCTGGAGGCCCTGGCCCGGTGAACTACCTGACCCCTGTCCAGGTTCTCTTTCTGCACAGCCGCCTCATCGCCGAGACCGGGGGCAGCGCCGGGCTGCGGGATGTGGCGCTGCTGGAATCGGCTGTAGCCCGCCCCCAGGCCACCTACGACGGCGCTGACCTCTACCCGGACATCTTCGCCAAAGCCGCGGCGCTGATGCAGTCGCTGGTCAACAACCATCCCTTTGTGGATGGCAACAAGCGGGTGGGCATTGCCGCCAGCGCTCTTTTTCTACAACGCAACGGCCATCGCCTGGTTGCTTCCAATTCGGAAGTGGAAGAATTCACTCTGGCCGTGGCCCGGGGCGAGCGCAGTTTCGACGACATCGCGGTCTGGTTTGCCGCCCAGACCGAAGCCTACGGGTAGTCCTCACCTCTCCTGCAGACCTGCTGCCTGGCCTGCTTACTCCGTACCAGCGAGGAACTAACGCATATGGGTTAGTTTCTAGGCCAGACCGGTGAAATGTGAAATGTGAGGTGTCGTCACCTGATCTCACGTTTCACGTCTTCACGTTTCCGCACGCAAATCGTGGCTTCGCCACCTTACGTCTTCCGTTTCCCCTTCTTCTCGTCCTTCACCTGCGCGCCCAGCTCGCTGACCGCAAATTCCAGCAGGGGGTCCGGGCCGTCGGACTTGCGCTCATCCCGCACAGCCCGGCCTGCCGCGGCGGAAAGAGTGGCCGTCTCGCCTTCCAGACACTCCACCACCACCTGCCGCCCGACAAATTGGGCCAAAATAGTGCTGACCAGTGTCAGCGTCTCCGGGTCGGAAATCATATCTTTGGCGAATTTGTTGTTGCCAAAAGAGAGGGCAATCGCATTTTCGCCGATGGCAATGTCGCGCACGGCGCGCAGGGCGGCCTGATGCTTCATCCCCAGCCGCTCGCGCACGGCGGCCAGGACATCGTTCCACTGGTCGCGCAATTTGCCGACCGCGGCCTGGTCTAAAGGCACGGGCGCGGTCGGCTCGCTTTTGGCTTCTGTCGCCGGGGCTTTTGTCTGCGCTGGGGTAGACGCAGCGGGGGCCAGTGTCGCCGCAGGTTGGGCCGGGACCGGCTGGGCAGAGAGAGGCGCGGCCATCTGGACAACGGCTGTGGCCGGGCCGCGCACCACCTCCACCAGCGCCAGTTCCAGGGGCAGTTGGGGCTGGTGCCCCCCCTTCAACTCTCCAATCGCCTCGCCAAAGCGCTTGAGCGCGTAGAGGGTCTGGGGCTGGGTGAGTCTCTTGGCCTGGCTTTCCATCCGTTTGACCGTCTCCGGCGAGCGGTCGTCCAGCAACCCGCTCTCCCCGGTCATTTGCAGCAGCATCACCCCGCGCAGATGCTCCACCACCTGCGTCGTAAACTCCTGCAAACTGGCCCCATCCAGCAGCAATTTGTGGATTAGTTGTAATCCCCCGGCCACATCCTGCTCCGCCAGCGCATCTACAAAACCACCGACCGACTCGCTGGCGACACTGCCCAGCACCTGATGGACCTGAGCCAGGGAGATGGCTTCGGCGCCGTAGCTGGTCATCTGATCGAGCAGGCTGATGGCGTCGCGCATACAGCCCTGGGCGCTGCGGGCGATGGCAGTCAGCGCGGCCTCCTCGGCCTGGACATTTTCTTCGCTGGCGATGTGGCGCAGGTGGCTGGCAATCTCCACCACCGGAATCCGGCGAAAGTCGAAGCGCTGACAACGGCTGTGGACAGTGGCCGGGATTTTGTGGGGTTCCGTCGTCGCCAAAATAAAGCGGGCGTGGGGCGGTGGCTCCTCCAGGGTCTTCAGCAGGGCGTTGAAGGCGCTGTTGCTGAGCATATGTACTTCGTCGATGATATAAATTTTGTAGCTGCCTTCGCTGGGGCGAAAGCCAACTTTATCCCGCAGTTCCCGGATGTCGTCCACGCTGTTGTTGCTGGCCGCGTCGATTTCGATCAGGTCCAGCATCCGCCCTTCGCTGATGGCGACGCAGGTGGGGCAAACGTCGCAGGGGCGCTCGCCCTCTGGCCCGGTGCAGTTGAGCGCTTTGGCCAGAATACGGGCGGTGCTGGTCTTGCCCGTGCCTCGCGGTCCCGAAAAGAGATAGGCGTGGGCCACCCGGTCATCCCGCAGCGCGTTGCGCAGGGTCTGGGTCACATGCTCCTGCCCCACAACCTGGTCAAATGTTTGACTGCGCCACTTGCGATAGAGTGCCTGTGCCATTTCTCACCTGGGATTCTGACTGGGATACGGGCGATCTCTTTTCCAGCCGAAATGTGAAACGTACTGCGTGAGAGAGTTCCCTGTCTTCACGTTTCACGGGTCACGTTTCACAGTGTACCACCTCGCCAACGGGCTGGCAAAAAGAGACGAATTTCCCCAGTACCCAACCCGGTGCGACGCACTCGCCACGCCAAATGTCGCCAGTATATTCTCGTTTGGCGAGTGCGTCGCACCAGGCCGTCGGCATACTTACTTTCCCCGACTTTCTGGTATACTACTGGCTATGAGCGATAAAATTGTCAACACATTCCAAGCCCGCCGCCAACTCAATGAAGACCTGAACGGTCTATCGGTCACCCAATCCGAGGCCGAGTTGCTGTCCCGGGTGCGCGCCATTGCCCAGAAATACGAACCGTTGCTGATTCTTTCCACCCTTTCCAAATATCTGGACAATTCCAGCAGCCAGGTGCGGGGCGGGCTGGGACGGCTGGCGACGCTGCTCCCCTACGACGAGACCGTCACTGTCTTGCGCAAAGAGGCGGCCAATCGGGGCAACCCGACCCAGACCCGGATCACCGCGGCGATGATTTTGGAACGTTTTTTGGAGGCAGAGCTGGCGCCGGGGCTGATGAGCGATCTGAAAGACCCGGAAACGGTTGTGATGCAGAGCCTGCAAGAAGCCCTGGCCGAGAGCCACGAAAACCACTACATTCTGCTGGAATATGTGCGCCAGATGCGCCAGGAGAATGAGCAGGTGGCCCATCAGGTGATGGAACTGTTGGGACGACTGGGCGAGGCGGATCGCCCGGAACTGCTGCGCCTGATCGCCTACGATAGTCGGGAGGGTGTAGCCCTGGCCGCGCTGGAACAGTTGGGCGGGATTCGCCAGGGCGACCCGGCCCAACGCGCGGCCCGGGCCCTGCACAGCCTTCAGCAAAATTTGAAGCCCCCATTGTCCCAGGTAGCCGAGCGCACCCTGCGCAAACTGCGCTTTCTCGGCGTGCGCTTCCAGCCCAGCCCGGTGGATGGCTGGCGGGCGCTGATCACCCCCAGCACTCTGGACGGAAGCCAGGACCTCTGGTTTTTGCGGGCCGGGGCAGACGTCAGGGAAAATATGCTGATTGGGCTGCGTATCAACGCCAGCGCCGGGGTGTTGGAAAGCTTTGGCAGCGAAGCCATAGACCCCCAATACCTGCCCGCCCAACGCGCCGTGGGGGAGATGGTGAGCGTAGCCCTGAGCAACGGCTCACCCACCATCTTTCTGGAAGTGCCCCTGGACTATGCCCGCTGGCGGTTGGAGCAGGCGGTGGCGGCCCACTGGCAACAGCCCAAGCCCCAGCCTTTGCCCGAGGAATACACCTTCTACAACCCCTATCTCAGCCTGGCCGGGAGCGCCGAACCCGTCGCCGAGCTACAGGCGTTGCTCGCATCGGGGCCGGCCCTGTGGAAAAAGAACAAAGCCCGACTGGACGAAATCGCCGCCATCCTTCTGCGCCACCCGGCGATGGCGGGTTGGTTTTTCCAGAACAACCGGATGCTGGCCGGGGCCAACCAGCTATCCAGCAGCGACGATCTGGCCGTGCAAAAGATGATCGGTGTCCTGAAACGGGAGCTTTTCACCGCCCGGATCGAACAGGCCCTGCGCGTGGAAATCCAGGCCGGGCTGTTGGCCCAGGCGGGATGGCTGGCCATCTCTGGTCATCCCCAACACGCCCAGCACGCGGTTCTCCTGGCCGAGAGCTTCCACCACCTGGCCGCGGCGGACCATCCCCTGTTGGAGATGATGCTGGAGATCGGGTTGCTGCTGTTGTTGAAACGAAAAGAAGCCGGGCAGGGCTGACCCCAACGAAAAGTGAAGCGTGAAACGTGAGATCACCGGCCGATCGCACGTTTCACGCTTCACTTTTCCAAACCGATCAATCAGTCAACCCGCCTCGA
>JAHDWH010000128.1 GCA_023384455.1 Caldilineaceae bacterium
CGTGAAACGTGAAGACGTGAAACGTGAAGACGTGAAACGTGAGATCAGGTGACGATATCTCACGTTTCACGTTTCAGATGGTTGGCCGACCGACTAACCCATATGCGTTAGTTCCTCTGCATAAGGTAGCAGAGCCAAATCCCCCAGGAGAACGAAAATGAAAAGCATTACCCAACGTCTTGCAAAAGCAGTACTCGTGTCAGGGCTGTTGCTGATCGGCTTTCTGGCGATGGGCCAGACCTTTGGCGTCGCCCTGGCCGATAACCCTGCCCACACGATTTCCGGCGCAGCTATGACCAGTGACGAGACGCCCCGACCGGTGGTGAATGCCCGTATCGTTGCCAAGCGGGTCAACAGCAGCCAGCAGATTAGCGCTACCACCGGCGCCGACGGCAGCTATCACCTCTCCGTGCCCCTCAGCCGCAGCACCTGGCAAGTCTGGGCTGAAAAGAGCGACACCACCACCCCGGCAGAAGCAACTGCCCCCAGCGGCAGCCGTCTGGTCTCCTTTTTCAGCAACAGCATGCCAGAGAGCCAGCAGGCCAACTTTACCTTTCCACTGAGCAGTAGCCACATCACCGGGCGGCTGCTGGTGAGCGGTACAACGACTGTTCCCGACGTGGCCGTGAGCGTGACTGCCGTGCAGATTCTCGGGGCCCAGTCCGCTCCCGCACAGGAGACAGTCGTAATCGTCACCGTCCCGATGGACCCGGCCACGGGCATCTTTGACCTGACCCTGCCCCCGGGCACCTACCAAATTACATTCCTGCCCAGCGATCTGCTCAAATATCTGCCGGTTGTATTGACAGGGGTGCAGGTGGCCGACAATCAGACCAACTCTTTGGGCGACGTATTCCTGACACCCCTCACAGTGCCTGGTAACTTTGCTACCCTCAGCGGCCAGGTGCAGACGACCGGCCGCGATCCCGTGGCCGGGGTGCGGGTGGTGGGCGTGCGCACCAGCGACCGCACACCCACAGTTCCTGCTACCACAGCCGCCGATGGCAGCTTTACACTGATTGTCGAAGAGGGCGAATGGTGGGTGGCTGTCGTCCTCAGCGAGGAAGACGACTACCTGCCCTATCAGGACAAATGGCAGACAAACGTGGCCGTGGAGGCAGGCCAGACGATAACGGGGGTAGAGTTGCTGCTTCTTGCCGCGGACGCCCGCATTCAGGCTACCCTGACCGCGGGCGAAAATGGTCCCCAGGCGACCGATGCCTGTGGCGTGGCCGCAGCCTATAAAGTAGGCGAACCCTCCCTCTACAACTTCCGCACCTTTACGGGTGGCAGCTTTGATCTGCCCGTAATTACCGGGACCTGGCGGCTGGTTATTCTGCCCGAACCGGCTCTGGAACAGCTGCAATCCCTGCTCCCCGAAGGCTGCGCCGCGGGTAAATATCTGGCCAAGAGCGTCCGTTCTGTGGCTGTGGATAGCCCCGGCACAGTCCCGGTTACCATCGCCCTGGAAAGCCAGAGCGCCACCATCCACAGCCAACTGTGGGACACAGGCACGGACGCGGCTCTGACCGGTTGGGGCGGGCAACTGTTCGGCTGGAACCCGGCCAAACAGAGCTGGGCCGCTGCACAGATCGACGCCCAGACCGGGCGGGGTGATCTGCGGGCCAGCCAGGGGGATTGGCTGCTGGCCTATCGCATCGACCCGGATTCGGGCTACAACCAGCGGCCCGGTATTGCCCGCACAACTGTCACAACCGGCGCGCTGGATGTGACAGTTCCGCTGAATGTGGCGACCGGCGCGGTGGCTGTGAAAGGCAGGCTGTTGGACCCGGACGGCGCTGGGGTTGCCAATGCAGTGGTCATAGCTTTGGGCCGGGCCGTGGGTAGCACAGCCACAGCATCCAGCCGCACCGACAGCAGCGGCGGCTTCACCCTCACCCTCAACAGCGGTATCTATCTGCTGGAAGTCTTTGGCCCCGGCGCAATGGCAGGGGAGAAAGCGTGGATTAGCCCTGCACCCCAGCGTCTGACCGTTGCAGAAGGGGAGACGTCCCCTTCGCCGATTCTGCAATTCCGCACAGGGGACGCGACGATTCACGGCAAACTGACCACTGCCGCGCCCCAGACCGCGGCTGCCAGCCCTTCCCTCGGGCGCGCGCTGGTCTGGGCGACCAGCCGGGAGGGGCGCACGAAGACACGGGTGGCAATGCCAATGGGGGGGAACGACGAGTACCGGTTGCCCGCCATCCAGGGCACAGAGTGGCGGGTGGCCGCGGCCTGGTGGGATGGCACAACCCTCTGGTTCGGCCAGGAGCGGATGGCTGTCGCAAGCGCGGACGTTGCCCTGCATTTGGAGCTAAAACCAGTGGCCGCCCCCAGTGGGGAACGGGTTACCCAGGCCATTGCCGCGGGCAGAGGCTTCTATGCGGAGTTGAGCAACGGTGTGACGCTGCAAGGCTCGGCGGCCAGCTTCCGCCAGGAGAGCCGCTCGGCTGGGGGGAAATCCACTTTGCGTCTGGAACGGGGCTGTCTTTTCCCCGCCCAGCCGGAAGAACCCCTGCCCTGGACCCATCTCTGCCCAGAAGATACAAAGAATGCTGGCCGCAGCAGTCACGGCAGCCAGCCAGCCGAGGGGCTGCGCCTGCTCAGCGCCATCTACTCCCTCAGCGGGGAGGATGCCCAGGGCAGCGCGCTGACCAACAGCGTCTTGGCCACACCGCTGGTGCTGCGTATTCCGTATGACGCTGCAACCCTGGATGCTCAGGGCTTTTCACCCGACGAACTCTTTGTGGTCTACGAGAGCGGGAATGGCGCGGGTTGGCAGAGCTACAGCAGCTTTGTGGTGGATGAAAGCAGCCGCGAAGTGGTCATCTTTGCGGAGCAGTGGGGCAGTTATGCCCTGGCTGGCGCAACGGTTTACCAGAAGCTCTACCTGCCCGGTGTAATGAGGGAGTAGGTTTGCCCCCGGCTGGGAATTGATAGGCGGAGACTGAAAGAGGTTCGACTTTTCCGAAAAGTCGAACCTCTTTCGTCGTAACTGCTCACCCCCACCCAACCTCCCCCACAGTGGGGGAGGAGTCGATCCAGTTCCGTGGGGTGGCTCAACAGGTGCTTTCAGTCGATCTCGCCTTATTGGGGAGATAACGCAAAATAATCAAAAGGGTGGTATCCTGAACCAATGAATGACTCGCCTGCAAAAAAGGTGAACTCTCTCGCAGAGGCGCAAAGACGCAGGGATATTCAGGAGAGAAATCTGTTTTTATCCGTGTTCATCCGTGGCTAAAATGGCTTTCTGCAGTGGAGTCACGAATCAGTTACACAGATGCTTCCATAGCCTGACCCAAACTATGCGCGCACTTATCTTTGTTAACGGCACAATCAACGACTATTCCCAACTGGCCCGCTGGCTGCGCCCGGACGACTACCTTATCGCAGCGGATGGGGGGGCACGCCATTGCGCGGCGCTGGGTCTGCGCCCGGCGGTGCTGGTGGGGGACTTGGACAGCATCGGGCCAGAATTGTTGGCCGACTACGAAAAGTCTGGGGTGAGTATCGAACGCCACCCGCCCCGCAAAGACGAGACCGATTTGGAGCTGGCCGTGCGCCGGGCGGTGGCGGATGGGGCGACGCAGATTCTGCTGCTCGGCGCGCTGGGGGGACGGCTGGACCAGACCCTGGCCAACCTCCTGCTCCCGGCCCGCAGGGATTGGCCCGTGCCGATTCTGCTGGCCGATGGACAGCAGTTGGCCCAGGTTCTGCAGGGGGGAGAAAGTGTGACAATCACCGGCGCGGCGGGGGATACAGTCAGCGTCGTGCCCCTCAGCGCCGCAGTCACCGGCATTCATTACACCGGGCTGGAATATCCCCTCATCGACGCAACGTTACCCCTGGGCAGCACCCAGGGCGTGAGCAACCGGATGGCCGAGGAGCGCGCAACCATCCGCATCGCCAGCGGCATTCTGCTGGTGGTGCAGGAGAGTGGGATGGGGGAGTAGGGAGTAGCGGATTCGTGAATTTGCGCATCTGTCACTGGGACAGATCTTTGTTCTCGGCTGGCGGACGCGCCGCGTTTTCGACGATCCCCTGGACTTCAGCCAGAGTCAGTTCCACCAGATCGGCGATCAGTTCGTGTGCGAAGTCCCGTTGGGCCATTGCCAACACAATCTTTCTCTTGCTCTGTTGACGTTCTTCTTCACGTCCTTCCTCACGTCCTTCTTCACGCCCTTTCGCAATCAGCGCTTGATCGCGCAACTCAAATGTGTTTGCCAACACTGTCTTTACCTCCTCGCTTGAACGATAGACTTTTTCCAATCGACTGTAGTCTTCCTGGCTGATGCGCTTATGCACCGCCATCTGTCGCAACCAGTTGATCAGAAGCGAGACCGCCTGCTTGTCCTCCTCCCGGTCGAAGAGCGTAACCAACCTATCCAGCAGTCTGTTCAATTCGACTCGAGACTCGGCCAGAAAGAGCGTCGAAACGATATTGCCGATGCTCTCCAACGCATCCCGGCTCAATTCGTTCTCGGCCAGTTTGAAGTAGCGGAAATTCAGACTGTACTCGCCCAGAGACGGTTGCGCTTCGATCAACTCCGCCAACTGCGTGGCGGCTGTCCAGCGTCTCTCCCCATTATACAACACAATCGGGAAAATAGCGGGCAGTTTGTCCAGATGCTGGCTGCGGGCTAGTTCCATATAGAAGCTGACGACGTAATTGAGTATCCGCAGCGCCATCATTCGGTCCACTGTGGACTGAAATTCGATGAGGATATAGACGTAGACCGCCTCCTTGCCCCAGGGCGATGCCCTGAGCTTGTCGAAGGGGATGCGGTAGATCAGATCGCTCTCGCGCTCCCGGTACTCCTCGTCGATGAAGGACTTGTCGATCTTCTCGGCCCGGTCGAAGTCCAGTTGGCGAACCCAGGGCTGATCGATGAAGCTCTCCATCAATTGACGAAAGATCGTGCGGTTGGAGAAGAGAAATTTGTAGCCGCTGTCGTGAACATTTGCCATTTTGCACCAACCCTCCAACCCTTTCTACCTCTCCGCATCAAACCCCTGACGGGCGGATTCCAGCCGCACCTCATCCAGCCAGACCGGCGGCAATGTAAAACCGCGCAGGGGGCGTCTGTCCAGAGCGTAGAGCATATGATATTCCACTTTGCTGGCGGGAAAGTTGTACTCTGTGCGTACTCTATCTGCCAACTGTTCGATCTGTTTGGGCAGAGAGTCCACACTGTCCGGGCGAAAAATCCACCCATCGGCGGGACACTTTTCCTTCTCGCACTCGCAAGTTACCAAAATCCCGTTGGGCAGCAGTTCAATTGTGCGGATGGCATACGGGCGGCTGGAGGTACGCATAGCCCGCACGACAATCGTCGGTTCGGTTGCCGAAATGATGACCTGCACCTGCTTCGCCGTAATCTTTGGTTCTTGACTCCTCTGGCCCGGACGAATCGGCTGGGATTTTTTGCTGCTGACGGGTGTGGATTTGGCCGAACGCCCTGCCGTGGACGCCTGTGGCGTGGAACGTCCTGTTTTGGATGGCGTAGCAGTCCGCTCCACTGGCAGCGCGACCGCGGGAGTGACCGCTGGGATTTTCGTTTCTGCGTGGGTCAACACCGCCGGTTGTCCCTCCGCGGCGTGACACAGCCCCTGATGTTCCCGGCACGTCCCCCGCTTACAGGTTGGGCAAGTGATCAGGCTGGGACGGCAGACCGGCTCGCCGCAGACCACACACGCCTGGACCTGCTCGGCGCAGCGCTGACAGTAGGCCCGCTTGCAGTCGATGCACTGGGGGGCCAGACAGTCCTCGTGGGCCAGATGGCCGCCGGTGCAGAGGTGCAGATTCTCCCCCGGCTGGCCGCAGACATCGCAGATCAGCGCCTCCAACTCGTGCCGCAGGGGGTCCCAGACGACAAAGCGGGTCACAGTCAGGCGGCGGTCGCCGATCTCCACAGGCAGCATCACTTTGGGCTGGACAATGCGCTGGACGTTGACCAGTTCCACCTCCAGCCGTAGCTGGTAGCGGGCGCGGATGTCGCTGAGTTTGGCCGCACGCTCGCCCTGGACCGCGGCCAGCTTCTCCTGATTGCCTTTGCTCCCCCGCCCGCTTTCGCTGGCCTCGGCCCGTTCGATGCGCCGCCGCAGGTCCGCCTCCAACGCGTCGTAATACTCCTCGATGCGGGCCTGGTCCAGCTCCAAAAAGCGCTGGACGCGGCTCTGCATAGCCGTCATACGCGGGGTCAACTGCTTTTCCAGCGCCCCCTGCGCCCGTTCCAGCAACGCCTGATAGGTCTCAGCCGAATCGATAGCATCCGCGCCCAGCCAGCGGGCCGGCGCGATGCTCATATGGGGATAGCCGGGCGCGGTGTCGGTAGAGAGAAGCCGCTGCAAATGGAGGGGGTCGCTGATGGCATAGCCGTTCTGGGCGTCCATCACAACCGAAGCCAGGGATTCCTGCTTCTCGTCGCTGACAAAAGTGACTTTGAAATTGAAGCGCAGGTAGTGGTGGAGGGCCTGCTGCTCCATCGCCCCCTTCTTCTGGCCGAGGCGGGCGTTGGCGATGCCGATATTCTTCTCGGCCTGTTCCAGCAGCCCCTTTTTGTCCAGGCGCAGATGGTTGATGTAAACCTGACTGTTGCCCTGGGCGTGCAGGAGTTGGGCCGCGATGCGATCCACCAGCGGGTGGTTGACCGAAAGACGCAGCCCCTCGCCGGGCGCATCGTCCTCGGCGTCAAAGCGCAGGTTGAGATAGGCGTCCACCCCCAGCCGGGCGGCCATCTCATCGGGCAGCAGGGCTTCGCGGCTGCCAAAAGCCGCGGGCGCGACGATCCCGCCGGTCTGGGTCAGATAGCCCACCACAAAACGGGCCAGATCGAAGTGCTCCTCCCGGTTCTGTTCGCTCATTCCGCGCTGAAATCCTCCCCAAAGAGGGCCTCGTCGTATTCGGTCGCCTCCTGATAGCTGGCCCTGGCCTTGACCAGCGAATCGCCCAGTTTCTCCATCTCCGCCTGCAACACCTCTGCGCTGGGGGACTGGCTCCAAATGTCCAGGACAATCTCCTCAAAATCCCGCTCGTCGCCCATCTGCCCCAAAATCATATCCACTTCGCCGATGACCAGCTCAAACATATTCAGCTTGCGGTCCAGAATGTCCAGCACCATCTCCTCAATCGAGCCAGCCGCGGCCAGATTGAAGATGTCCACGGGCCGGTCCTGGCCGATGCGGTGGATGCGCCCGATGCGCTGCTCGATGCGCATAGGATTCCAGGGTAGGTCGTAGTTGACCATCGCCCGGCAGAATTGGAGGTTGCGCCCCTCGCCCGCGGCCTCGGTGGAGAGCAGCACGGGCAGGTCGGCCTGGAAATCCCGGATCACCCCGTCCTTCTGCTCGATAGTCAGACCGCCGTGATAGTTGGCAAAGGGGATGCCCCACTCGGTCAGCGCCGCGGCCAGCATCTCCTGGGTGGCCCGGAACTGGGTGAAGATGAGCACTTTGTCGCCTGCGTTGCCTTTGGCCTGGGCTTCCAAAAGGGTGCGCAGGGCGTCGGCTTTGGCCGATCCCTGCACGGCCGCGGCCTGCGCGGCCAGGGCCAGCAGTTCGGCCCGATAGACGGCCAACTGGTCGTTGCCAGCCAGTGAGCGCAGGGTGGATTCGGTGGCCGCGGCGCTGCTGCCCACCTCGCGCAGGAGAATGCGCAGGCCGAAGCGGTGGCCGCTGCTCACATTTTCCGTGTCCTCCATCATTCGGCGTACCGTATCGCCGATGGCGTCGGCCAGAGCCTGCTCATCCGGGTTGAGGGCCAGGTGGATGGTGTGTGCCCGGCGGGGGGGCAGTTGCAGGCTGATCTGCCCCCGGGTGTGGCGCACCATCACATCCCCCAGCAGTTCGCGCAGCAGCCCTCGGTTTTTGGGCAGCCGGGGGTCGCCCCGCACCACAAATTGGCTGCTGAACTCTTTGGGGCTTTTGAGTTGGCCGGGCTTGAGAACGGTGATGAGATTGTAGAGTTCGGTCAGCCGGTTCTGCACGGGCGTGGCCGTGAGGAGCAGAATGTACTTCTTCTGCAATTCGTTGACCAGTTGCCAGGAGGCGGAGGTGCGGTTCTTCAGGTGGTGGGCCTCGTCCACAATCACCAGATCGTATTGCAGGGCAGTGATGGCCTTGCGGTGTTCGGGTCGTCTCGCCGTGGCTAAAGATGCGATGACTCTGGGATGCTCCTCCCAGGCCCCGCTGCCCAAGGCCCGAAAGTCCGGGTGGCTGCTGGTGACAAAGCTGGTCAGGTTGTATTTGGAGACCAGTTCCTCTTGCCACTGCTCCACCAGACCGGGCGGGGTCAAAATCAGCACCCGATCCACCATCTGGCGCAGGAGATACTCCTTCAACACCAGCCCGGCCTCAATCGTCTTGCCCAGCCCCACTTCGTCGGCCAGCAGCCCCCGCCCGCGAAACTGGCGCAACACCACCCGGGCCGCCCGAATCTGGTAGTCGAAGGGGGTAAAGTTGACCGCATCCAGAGCCAGCAGATCGTCAAAACCGGCCACCAGTTGCAGCCGGTGGGCCATCAATTGTAGCTGGTAGAGATTCAGGTCTGCCCATTCACCTGCGGCCGCAGCAGTCAAAATTTTCTCTGCGCCGGGCAGCAGGCGAATTTCGGGTTGGATGGTGGGCGGAGGCGAAGAAGGAGAAATGGGCATACGCAATTTCTGTTACTTATGCTAAAATGATCTTGAGGAATTGAGGATACTGCTTTTCCATAACTTGCGGTGGATAGCTATGAAAGTACGCGATGTCATCAAATTCCTTGAGGATGATGGGTGGTATCTGGTAGCAACCAAAGGCAGTCACCGCCAGTATTAACATCCCACAAAAAGCGGTCGTGTGACAGTCGCTGGTCGTCTGCGCGACGATAGGCAGAACTCGGGATCAGGTTGCCCGCAATATGCACAGTGCAATCGATATGCACGTGCGTGGGTTGCTGGAAGACAACCTGCCCGTTCCCAAATCCCAATCGTTCGCAGAGTATGTGGCCGTAGCCCCCTAAAGTACCACTCTGCCTGATACGCCGACAGTCACGCTTCACGTTTCTGTCATTACCCCTGATCAAACTGAATCCACACCTCGCCCTGCCCGTCTGGTACAGAAAAGTTGATGTCCCGACTGTCCCGCTCGCCGTTGCCGTCCAACACCCAGCCCCGGTAGTTGCCCGCCACTGTATTCCCCGGTAACTGGCTCGGACTCAATTTGTATTCGTAGTTGTAACGGCCAAACTGGTTCTGGTTGGCCTGCAGAGCAATGCTGCGCACAGAGTCCGAAATGGGCAGTCTTTGACCGTCCTTTTCCAGCACAATAAAGTAGCTGCCCTGGGGTTGACCGCCGTCAATGCCGCTGTGCATAAAGAAGACCTGTAGCTTCAATTCGCCGCCCCCATTGCCCGCAAAGCCGGGCCCACCGGTCAAGCGGAATTTGCAGCCGTCACCGCCGATGCTGGCGCAGGGATCCGCGGCGGGCGGGGGCGCGGCGGGAGCCGGTGTATTCGTCGGCTGGACCGGCGCAGGTGCAGGTGCGGGCGGCGGGACAGGAATATCCCCGGCCACGGCCACCAACTGCACATTCTCTACGGTCGCCAGTTGGCTGAACATCCAGCCCACTTCGCCGTTGACACAGCAGAACTGAAACCAATCCCCCCCGGGATTCTTCCCCATCACATCAAACTGCATCCCCTGATTCACCGAACCGATGACCGCGTATTGGGTTCCCGGCCCGCTGCGCACATTCGCCACCTGATTGGTGATGGTCATCCGGGCCACGGGCGCGGGGGTGTCCGTGGGGAGCGGCGTCGGCTCGGCTGGCACGGGCGTGGGTGGGACTGGCGTGTCTGTGGGCGGTACGACAGGTGTATCGGTGACGACGGGGACAGGTGTGGGCGTCCAGGTGGGGACCAGTTCCCGCACTTCGCTGGTAGGCGTGGCGGTGGGGTCCGAGCCGGGCAGCAGACTACAGCCGCCCAGAAATAGTGCCCCAATCAACAACAAAACCAACGGCCAAATCCCGCGTCTCAAACTATCCACTGCACGTTCCTCCCGTAGGTGTTCAAAAGCAGTAACAATACAATAGGCCCGGTGCGACGCACTCGCCAGCATAAGTCGCACCGGCAAAATGGCTGTGGCGAGTGCGTCGCACCTGTATGGTTACCAGAAGCGTTCATTTGGTCCAGTGTACCCGCCCAACGCCTTTTGCTGCAAACTATCCCCTTTGCGACTTTGACACTCCCCCACACCGTCGCCTATAGTGAAGCGACGAGAGACGACCGCTGACTGCCGACCACTGACCGCTGACGAGGAACCAATGCGCCATTCCAAACTGATCACCGCCGAAGCTGCTGCCGCACTGATCCCCGAGGGCGCAACTATCGCCGTCAACTCTTCCAGCGGATTGAACTGCCCGGACGCGCTGCTGCAAGCCATCGGTGAACGCTTCGCAAAAACCGGCGCGCCCCGCAACCTGACGACAATCCATCCCATCGCGGCCGGGGATATGTACGGCGTGAAGGGCATCGACCACCTCGCCCAGCCCGGTCTGTTGAAGCGGGTGATTGCCGGTTCCTATCCCAGCGGCCCGTCGTCGATGGAATCCCCCCGCATCTGGCAGATGATCGACGGGGACGAAATCGAAGCCTACAACTTGCCCAGCGGACTGATCTTCCACCAGTTGCGGGAAGGTGCGGCCAAACGGCCCGGCGTGCTGACCCAGGTGGGGTTGGACACATTTGTCGATCCCCGCCGCCAGGGCGGGCGGATGAACCGGCGCACGACGGAGGATATTGTGCAGGTGGTGGCGTTCGACGGTCAGGAGTGGCTCTACCTGCGCGCCCTGCGCCCGGATGTGGCGCTGATCCGGGCTACCTCGGCGGACGAGCGGGGCAATCTGAGCTTTGAGCAGGAGGGCGCATTTCTGGGCGCGTATGACGTGGCATTGGCCGCCCACAACAGCGGCGGGATCGTCATCGCCCAAGTCAAGCGGCTGGTGGCCGCAGACAGCATCCCCGCCCAATCCGTGCGGGTCCCCGGCATTCTGGTAAACCAGATCGTCCTGGCCCCGGAGCAGCGCCAGACCACCCAGACTGACTACGACCCGGCCATCAGTGGGGAAATTCGGGTGGCGTCGGATACTTTTGAGGGTGTGGAGTGGGGGCTGGAAAAGGTCATTGCACGCCGGGCTGCCCAGGAGTTACGGGAGGGCGAAGCGGTCAATCTGGGCTTTGGCATCTCGGCGCTGGTGCCCCGTATCCTCCACGAGGAGGGGCTGGACGGCAGGGTGACGTGGGTGATCGAGCAGGGGGCGGTGGGGGGGATGCCTCTGCTGGGCTTTCAATTTGGCTGTGCGGCCAACGCCCAGGCTATCATCCCCTCGCCGGATCAGTTCAGCTATTTTCAGGGCGGCGGCTTTGACCGCTCCCTCCTCTCTTTTATGGAGATTGACCTCGAGGGCAATGTGAATGTCTCGAGGCTGCGTTCCCGCCCCCACGTGACCGCGGGTGTGGGCGGCTTTATCGACATCACCGCCAACGCCAAACGGATTGTGCTGAGCGGTACGTTTACGACTGCCGGTTCCCGTATCGACGTGCGCGACGGCAAGCTCTGCATCGACAAAGAGGGCAAAGTCCACAAATTTGTGAATCAAGTCGAGCACGTCACCTTTAGCGGGCGGCGAGCGCGGGCCACGGGACAGGAGGTGATCGTCGTCACCGAGCGCTGCGTTCTGCGTCTGGAAACGGACGGCTGGTGCGTCACCGAAATCGCGCCGGGCGTGGAGTTGCAGCGGGATGTGCTGGCCCAGTGCGATTTTCCGTTGCAGGTGGCGGACGATCTGCAGGTGATGGATGGCCGGTTGTTTGAGCCGGTGTTAATGCAGTTGCACCTGTCAAGAAAGGATTAAGTGATGGAGCAACTATCATTCCTCGAAGGCGTTCCGAAGAATGGAAGGGCAAGCTTAGAGCGGTCTTCCTTTTCCCATCAGAGCGTGGCTGCCGAAAATGAAAGAATCGCATTGGAGAAGCGCTATACACTTTTGTTAGATGAAACCGCGCGTTTTAATCGCAAACTGGTCAGTTTTCAGGCCAGCAAAAATGAAATTCTGCACGGTTGGCTGAAATATCGAGAAGGCTTTTCTCCTCAATTAGTCGACACCCTCCTGGACGAATTTGAAATCGGCGCGGGAGATCGGGTGTTGGAGCCATTTGCTGGTTCGGCAACGACATTACTGGTCGCGATGATGCGCGGAATCGACGCTACGGGAATCGAGCTGTTGCCCCACTGCCATCTGGCCTGGGAGGCAAAATCGCAAATTGCCAGGTATTCAGTCGATGAACTCAAGCAGATTGCGCGTCAGGCTGCCACGAAAGTATTGCCGCGGGCGCAAGCGGAATTCCCCCATTTGACGATTACGGAAGGGGCTTTTTCGGAGACAACTGAGCAGGATTTGTTGGACTTTACCCAGTGGTTCGAGGAAGCCAATATTAGTGAAGATGCGCGAATTCTCTCTCGGTTGGTCTTGACAAGCATTTTAGAATCTGTCAGTTATACACGCAAGGATGGACAGTACTTACGCTGGGATGGCCGTTCATCAAAATTGCAGCAGCGGAATCACCGACGCTCAACTCAAGGGAAAAAAGAAGTAGGCGGGATCGATAAAGGCATATTGCCAACTGTACGGGATGCTTTCAGCGCAGCGCTGAAAGATGTGATTCGCGATATCGAAATTCTTCAGAAACAATCTTTTCCCGTGAGTAACCAGATTTTGATGGAGGGCAGTACACTATACGTTCTGTCTACCCTGGCTGCGGATCAATTTGCTTGTGTTATTACATCGCCGCCTTATGCCAACCGCTACGACTATACACGCACCTATGCCCTGGAATTGGCCTATTTAGGGGTGAAGGAACGCATTTTTGATCTGCGGCAGAGTTTATTGTCTTGTACGGTTGAAAATCGGTCAAAGTTGGAAGAATTGAGGGCTCACTACGAAAAAATTAAGGGGAGTTCGCGATTCAATGCGATTACACAGGTAATAAACCAAAATGGTGCTCTGCGGGAAATTAATCTGGCGTTACAGTTGCGGCAAGAGCGAGGAGAGATCAACAACCGCGGCGTGCTCACAATGATTGAAAACTACTTTACGGAACTGACTTTTGTTTTTGCCGAGATATTCCGGGTCTGTCGTCCGGGCGCGTATGTGGCCTTCGTCAATGATAACGTGCGTTACGCTGGTGAGATTATCCCCGTTGATCTGTTATGCACAAACCTGGCTGAACAACTCGGATTTGAACCAGTGAAAGTCTATGTTCTACCCCAACGCAAGGGCAACAGCAGTCAACAGATGGGGAAATTTGGCCGCGCCGCCCTCAGAAAAAGTATTACAATCTGGCGCAAACCGTAAAGGACATCATATCCAATGGCTGAGAATTTGCCATCTTTTGTCAGTAGCAAAGCCGAAATCAGACGAGCAGTTGAGCAGAACGCCATCGACCGCGGAACTCTTTTCGTCCGCGTGATAGTTTCACTCGACATCGACGGAATGCTGGGAGAGCTTGAACAACTGAGCCGTCGTTATGACAAAGAAGAATGGCGAGAACAGGCCCTATCTCTTGGCATACACGAAGATGCCCTCGATCTTCTGGATACAAGCGATCCGCCGATTCCCTATGTATACTATTTCGTCACACCTGAACTGCTTACGGCGCACCCACGCCTAATTTTTTACTACCGCAATGTAGCAATGCTATCCAGCAAAGCCATGCGCGGGATTGGTCTCGATACGAGCCGTTATGAATCTGGCGCTGTAACCCCGGATCGAAGCGAAGCAGATGAGCTATCGATCTATTTCAACCAAATTGTAAGCGCGCTCGTGCGCGTCAGTGGCGTTACGCCACAGCGGCATGTAGCAATGCTTATGGCAAATCTTGGCGACAGTATGGGTGGGATGTCCCGCAATGAAGTGGGGCGTACAGCTATGATGCGTTTATTGAATCCGCTCGTACGCTTTCTGCATAGGCTGAATTTGCTGGCATCAGTCGGCTACTCTTACAAAGGCTCATTAGAGGATGACGAAATTGATGAGGGAATGGCGAGTCGTCAGACTCTTGAACTCACACCAGATACGGATATCGAGAATCTTCTCGGCGAATTTGAACGCAATCGCGTCAAGTATCACGAATTGTTGCTCTGCAACGGCGGTCGGTTGCTGGTAGATCGTCAGCTAAAATGGGACGATAAAGCAGGTAATTCATACAAAGTCGGGCCGGACCTACACTCGACAACCCAAGAGAATGACTTCACGTGGGCAGCAGAAGTAAAAGGCGGCGCTGATCCGGCTGGTTCGGACGAACACTGGAAAACGGCAACACAGGCTCTGAATCGGATATTGGACGCAAATCAGGCGACAGATCGTCCCCAACCGGCATTGGCCTTCGTTGCCACAATCTTCGTAGAACGCGTAGCGCAAGAAGCGCAAAAGTGGATCGATGCAGGAAAACTTACAGCAGCCTACAATCTTACCCAGATGCTCAATGATACGCGCGAGATGGAGCGCTTTTGTTCTGATGTAACAGGATTCCTGAATCGTTAGTTGAAGGAGAACCTATAATCGGGGCAAAAACAGCCACGTCCCTTCCCTCTCCTCCTGTACAACCTGCCCCTCTTCCAACAGATGCTCCAAATGGGCCAGGGTTTCGGCCACGGCAAAACGGATTTCGTGAGGGGTAAAACTCTCCATTGGAAAGACCCGACGGGCGATCTCCAGAGTGCTGGCCCCATCCGCGGGGATTGCCTGGCGGATGGCGTTCAAGCGTTTCTGGTGATGGGCCAGCAGTTCGTCAATGCGCCCGGCAAAGTCCTCGATCTCCCGGCGATGACCGGGCAGAGCCAGCCCCACATCCAGCCTCCGTAAATGGCGCAGATCGGCCAGAAAGCGACCCAGCGGATTGGCGGGCGTTGTCGGCCACGACCCCACATTCGGTGTGATGCGCATCAACACCTGATCCCCGCAGAGCAGCAGCCTGTCGGCTTCGTCGTAAAAGACGCACTGATCGTCCGCATGGCCCTGCGCGGATATGGCCCGAAAATGGCGATTGCCCAGTGACAGCCCATCACCGGACGCAAAGATTTCCACCCGCTCCGGGTGGGGGCGCACAGCCGCCCGCATTCCCCGCATACTCTGCAATACACTCTCCAAAAAGGAGGCTTCCAGCCCGTTGCAGCGCAGATAGGCGCTCGTCTCGTCCAGCCAGCTCTCCGCGGGCGAGCGCCAGATAGCTTCTGCCGCCTGATCGGTGGCGACGGACATACGCACAGGCGCGGCATTGCCCGTCCACGCCTGCAACGCACCGGCCATCCCGTAGTGGTCCGGGTGGACGTGGGTCAGGACGATTTGCTCCACGTCGCCGGGTTCAATACCCAATTGGTCAAAGGCGGCCAGCCAGCCCTGCCACCCCTCTGGTGTGTGCAATCCCGTGTCCAGCAGGGTCCAGCCCCCTTCCCCTCGGAGCAAATAACAGTTTACGTGATCCAGCGCAAAGGGCAGGGGGAGACGCAGCCTGTGAATGTCCGGCGCCACAAGTTCGAGAGTCGGGGCAATGTTCACAGGACCAGCTCCGCCATCATCCGCACGGTTTCGATGCTGTCGGCATTGATATTGAGGGTCGTAATCGGGCTGTCTTTCCAGAGTTGCAGCCGGTCGGCGATGCGTGCCCGGGGGCCGCACAGGGCCACCGCGTCCACCAGTTCGTCGGGCACGGCAAACATTGCTGCCACTTTGTCGCCGGTCAGATAGGCGGCCTGGATGCTGTCAGCGGCCTCTTCATAGCCGTAACGGCAGGCCAGATTGTAGTAGAAATTCTTGCTCTTGGCCCCCATCCCGCCGATGTAGAGGGCCAGGAAGGGCTTCACCTGCATCCAGCAGTTGGGCAGATCGTCGCCTACAATCACAGGAACAGTGGGCGCAATGTCGAAATTCGCCGTACTCTTTCCGTTGCCCGCCGCGGCAAAACCCGCCTCCAGCGCCTCGGCGAAGTTCCCGGCGTAGTGTTCCGGCGCAAAGAAGATGGGCAGCCAGCCATCAGCGATCTGCGCGGCCAGTTCCACATTTTTCGGCCCAATCGCGGCCAGATAAATCGGCAGTTCCGCCCGCCCGTGGATGATACTTTTCAGGGGCTTGCCCAGCCCCACAGAACCTGGCCCGGCGTAGGGAATCTGGTAGTGTTCGCCCTGATGGACCAGCGGCTTCTCCCGGGCCAGAATCGCCCGCACAATCTCCACATACTCCCGGGTGCGGCCCAACGGTTTGGCGTAGGGCTGGCCGTGCCACCCCTCCACCACCTGGGGGCCAGAGACGCCCAGCCCCAGCAGCATCCGCCCGCCGGACAACTGGTCGAGTGTGATGGCGGTCATCGCCGTCATCGCGGGCGTGCGGGCTGGCATCTGCAAAATCGCCGTGCCCAAATGGATGCGCTCCGTGCGCGCACCGATCCAGGCCAGAGGCGTCACTGCGTCCGAGCCATAGGCTTCGGCGGTCCAGACGGCGTAGTAGCCCAGCCGGTCCGCCTCCTGAATCAGGTCCAGGGGTAGGTCAATCGTAGAGCCGGAGTAACCGGCGTTGAGTCCGAGTCGCATTTGAGTCTCCTGGGAAAGAGAAGGGAGGGCAGGAGGACAAGAGGAAGGGATGCAAAAATCCGTGTCAATCTGTACCATCCGTGGAAATCCGTGTCCTTCTGTTTGGCCTGTCGTCTATTCTTGCCCTTCCCTGCTCCCCATCAGTTGCGAAAGGGTTGTCACCAGCAGGTCGTGTTCGGCGGCGTGGATACGGGCGGCCAGGCTGTCGCTGCTGTCGCCGGGCAAAATGGGCACAATACGCGTCGCCAGCACCGGTCCCTCGTCCACCCGTTCGTCCGGGACCAGATGAACCATCACCCCCGTATGTTCGACTTCGCCCCGCTGGAAGGCGGCCAGGGCGTCGTCGATGGCGTGGCTGCCGGGGAACTGGCCGGGCAGGGCCGGGTGCAGATTGACGATGCGCTGGGGATAGTGCTGCAAAAAGGCGTCGCTGAAGATGTGCATCCACCCGGCCAGAACGACCCAATCCGGCGCGTATTCTGCCAGCAGTTCGGCCAGGTCGGCGTCGTACTCGGCCCGCCCTTTGCCCGGGTCCCGGTAGGGTTTGAGTGGGTGATAACAGGTAGGAATCCCCGCAGCCGCGGCCCGTTCCAGCCCGTAGGCGGCCTTGCGGTTGGAGACGACGACGGCGATACGCGCCTTTAACCGCCCGTCCGCCACCGCGTCGATAATCGCCTGCAAATTCGAGCCGCTGCCGGAGATGAGGATGGCGAGGGTGGGGAGGGGATCGCATATTGCGGATTGCGGATTGCGTTGGGGGTCCCACCGTACAATCCTGCTCATTTTGCACTTCCTTGCATTCACTCAACTGATGGAATTGAAACGGTGCGCGGAGAAGTTCTCTGCTGGTGTAGACAATTATCAGTATAGGAGTTAGAGGTGTGCTTGCAAAAAATCAGCAGATGATTTGTCGCGTAGTAGCTGCTCACCCCCACCCAACCTCCCCCAGCTTGGGGGAGGAGTCGATCCTCTTCCCTCCCTGGAATGGGGAGAGGTCGGGTGGGGTGGCTGAACGGGTACGTCGCGTGGTAGCGACCGTTAACGGTTTCTAGCGGGAAAGTGGGGTGTCTGTCGGCGGCGCGGTGGGCAGTAGAATCAATGATGATTCTCCGGCTGGAGATGGGGATGGTGTGGCCTCTCGATACAGATTCCAGGTGGTTGGCATAGGGGTCGGCTGGTATGTCCCAACCGGGGCCAGTGAGCGAACCAAGGCCGGAATGATCAAGCGCTGGCCTACATAAATAGTAGTGGTCAACAGCCCATTGCGGGCCATAATCGCTGAGGAAGTTGTGCCATAGCGAGCTGCCAGAGACGATAGGGTTTCGCCTGCGTAGACCGTAAGAACCTGGTCTGTGGCGCTGGGTGCTGCTTTCGCCGCCGGCACAAAATTCGTAGACGCCACCACCACCGTAGGCGTAGACACAGGCTGAGTTATGTTGGCGGGGGACGCGCCAGCAGGAATGATCAATACTTGCCCAACGGTCAGCAGATTGGGATTGGCGATCCCATTGGCCCGGATCAACGCAGAAAGAGAGACACCGTGGCGGAGCGCAATGGACGAAAGGCTTTCGCCCTGGGTTACAATGTGGGTCTTTACGCCTTCTTCCGCACACAGAGGCGCTGCCGGGTAGACGAAGGCAGACAGCAGGCCCAAAACAATCAGCAAAAAGAATATTTGACGCAGATTGTCTCTTTTTCTGCGCAGTGTGGCTCTGGTTCGATGGTTCATACAGACTCCAAGCAGATTGCTTTGTAGATGTGGCAGGCTATTGAGCAACGGTTCGGCGGTTGCGAAGCCCAATAGGCTTTATCCATTCCTGATGATTTTTTATATCATTTTCGTGGGTCTGTGCCATCTGGCACAGGATGTCAGCGATCTGTTCAGAGGTGAGCTGTTCCCCATCGGCAGCGCGCGCGATCAGCAGATTGAGCGATGCGATAAGGTGTGGTTTGGATGCAACAGAAGCCACAGGCGCAATTCTTTCTCTATTGATTATAGGTGTTGGGCTGATATCCTGCTGAGTATGTCCGACAACTGTTACATGGAACATTACAGTATGACTCTGCCACATCCGCGAGGTATCTGCTCAGTCACCCCACCCTACCCTCCCCATTCCAGGGAGGGAAGTGGATCGACTCCTCCCCCACTGCGGGGGAGGTTGGGTGGGGGTGAGCAATTACCCTGCGAGAAAACCAGTATGCGAGAAAACCAGTATATGGGACAACCCTTTTTCTGTATAGCTCTTTTGCGTGACGGGTGCGTGACGGATGCGCGCGGAGAACGAAAAATGATCGAATGCAGGAGATGGATTGGGAGACCACGCCAACAAATACAACACGCCAACAAATACAACACGCCAACAAATACAAAGGGGGGCAGATATTATTGATCCGCCCCCCTTTGTATGCTGATTACATCCAAACCCCTACTATCGGGTTTCGGGCATGGTTCAAAACTGAACACACGCGCCTTTACAATTGAATGAGGAGGA
>JAHDWH010000129.1 GCA_023384455.1 Caldilineaceae bacterium
GATTAGAGTCATTTCGTGGACAGTGCGACGCACCGGATGGAACTTATTTCTTGACGAGTCCTTACTGGTGGATTGGGTTGGCCTCAACGCCCCCGCAGCGCGTGATCGCACGGCATATCCACCCCGCCCCACGCCTTCTGGCTCGTCCAGGGCTGGGGCGGGTCCGCCCAGAAGGGATCGGACGGGGGCAGGCCCAGGGGCAGCAGACCCACCGCACACAGATAGATGCTGCCGGTAGAGATGTACGTTTCGCCAATCCCCGGCTGGTGACCGCAGAAGCCCAGAGTCAGCCAGCCTTTGTCGTTAAAAGTTCCCGGCGCTTCCATCTGGCGGCGGATAACCCCGGTGAGCGCGGCCCGCACCTGGCTGGGTGTCACCTCTGCGGGCAGAGCGTGGAGCAGGCTGGCCTGGGCCAGGGACTGGAAAGCGCCGAAGCGATAGACCAGGGAGCGACCAATCGGCGGGTAGGTTGCTTCGGGCGAAATCAGCCGCTCCTGAATGGCCGCGTAGCGGGTGGCCCGCTGGCGCACCGCGGGCAGCATCCGCCCCCATTCCGGGTAGACCTCCTGCACGAGGGCCAGGGTGTCGATAAGCATCGGCTGGATGACGAAGCTGTTGTAGTAGTCCCAATGGAACTCCGGCCCGTCGCCGTAGATGCCGTCGCCCAGATACCACTGCTCGTGCTGGCGCAGGGCGTAGTCCACCCGCATAGGGTCCCAATCCGCCACACCCGCGCTGTATAGAAATGCTTCAATCTGGGCGGCAAAGAGCAGCCAGTTGTTGAAGCCCGGTTTGCGGCTGCGGGTGGCCCGGAAACCATCCACGGCCTGGGCTTTTGTCGTTTCGGAAAGCGCCTGCCATAGCGCCTGCGGAGCGCGCACAAAGGCTTCGGCCAGAAAGGCCGCGTCCACAATCGGCTGGTGCTCGTAGCTGAAGTTGAAAAAGTCCGGCGAAGCGGGGTCCACACCAAAGGCGAGGGTGTGTTGAGCCAGTTCGGTCAACTCGCGGCGCAAAGTCTCCTCCTCCCCTGTCAGCCCTTCCAATTCCAGCCAGGGGGCAATGCCACAGAGCAGACGGCCCACCACCTCCAGATGGGCGAAGTGGTGGCGGCTGCTGCTTTCGGGCCGGTGTTCCAGGGGCATACGCGCCCGCAGTTCACCGACCGCGCCCGCTTCCAGCACAGGCCGGGCGATGCGTTCCAGGACGGTGAGCCAATAGGCGCGGTCGGGTTGGACGGGGGATAGATTGGGCATAGGTTTCTCTTGGGAATGGTATTGGGACGGTATGGGAGAGTCTACCTGAAAAGATGGGTAACTGTTCAGCCACCCCAGCCTACCCCTCCCTATTCCGGGGAGGGAACTGGATCGACTCCTCCCCCACAGTGGGGGAGGTTGGGTGGGGGTGAGCAGTTACAAAGATGGAGATATTCCAGCCGCCTACCGCTGCCGTCGGCTGGGATTCTCCAACCGCACTGCGGAGACTTTGTATTCTGGAATCTTCGCCAAAGGGTCCAGGGCGAAGTCGTGGGTGAGTAGATTGGCTGGGGCCTCCCGCCAATGAAAGGCCAGGAATATCGACCCAGCAGGCACGCGATTGGTGATGCGGGCCTGGGTGCGCACCTGTCCCCGGCGGCTGTGTACCACCACCGGCCCCCCATCCACCAGGGATACCGCGGCCGCATCCTCCGGGTGAACCTCCACAAAAGCCCGCGGCTCCCGCCACTCCAGCCCTTCGGTCCGCCGGGTCTGGGTGCCAGTGTGGTAGTGGTAGAGAATGCGCCCGGTACTCAAAATCAGCGGGTAGTCCGCATCGGGCATCTCTGCGGGCAGTTGAGCGCCGATGGCGTGGAATTTGCCCAGCCCCCGGCTGAAACGCTCCGTGTGCAGAATGGGCGTGCCCGGATGCTCCACCGTCGGGCAGGGCCAGATCAGCCCCTCGCCCGCCAGCCGCGCGTGGCGCATCCCCCCATAAATGGGCGTGCAGTGGGCCGCCTCTTCCAGAATTTCCGCCGTAGAGTGGAAACTCCAGCGCACAGGGCTGTCCGTGCGCCCCAACTTTTCGTCCAACTTCTCCGCCAGCGCAGCCACAATCTGCCAGTCCGGTTGGGCGTTGCCGGGGGCAGCCAGCACGGGCTGAAAGAGTTGGACCCGCCGCTCGGTGTTGGTGAAAGTGCCATCCTTCTCCAACGACGCGGCCGCGGGCAGGACGACGTGGGCCAGCTGGGCTGTCTCGCTCAGGAAGATATCCTGCACCACCAGAAAGTCCAGGGCACGCAGCCCCTCCTCCACATGGGTCAGATTGGGGTCCGAGAGCATCGGGTTTTCCCCCATCACAAACATCGCCCGCACTTTCCCGGCAATGGCCGCGTGGGTCATCTCCACGACGGTCAGCCCATTCTCGCCAGGCAGATCATCCAGCCCCCACACCTGGGCTACGGCCCGGCGCTTCTCAGCGTCGGCGACAGGCTGGTAGCCGGGCAGCACATCGGGCAGCGCGCCCAGATCGCAGGCCCCTTGCACATTTACCTGGCCGCGTAGGGGGTTGACACCGGTGGAGGGCTTGCCGATCTGCCCGCAGAGCATGGACAGGTTGGCGAGGGTTTTCACCAGGTCCGTGCCGTTTGTGCGCTGGGTGATGCCCATTGCGTAGAGAATGGAGGAAGCGCCGCGGGGGAAATGCGTATTGCGTATTTCGTATTGCGTATTCTCGCTTTTTCGTTCGCCCAGGGCGTAGATGCGGGCCGCGGCTTCAATTTTTTCGGTGGGCACGCCGGAGTGGAGCGCGGCCACTTCGGGGGTATATTCTTCCAGCACCGCCGCAAAGTCGGCGAAGCCTTCCGTGCGCCGGTCGATGAAATCCCGATCCTCCCAGCCTTCGCGCAGAATGACGTGCATCATCGCCAAATAGACATAAATGTCTGTGCCCGGCGTAGGTTGCAGCCAGAGACGGGCGTGATCCACCATCGGCGTGCGCCGAGGATCGATGACGATCAGCGATGCGCCGCTCTCCACCGCCCGCACCACTTCATAGCTGATGACCGGGTGGGACTCGGCGGTGTTGGAGCCAGTGATGAGAAGGCAATCCCCGTCACGCAGACCGCGGATGGTGTTGGTCATCGCGCCGCTGCCAAAGGCCGCGCCCAGCCCTGTGACTGTGCTGGCGTGGCAGAGCCGGGCGCAGTGGTCCACATTATTCGTGCCGATCCCGGCGCGCATAAACTTCTGGAAGATGTAATTCTCTTCGTTGCTACAGCGGGCCGAGGAGAGACCGGCCACCGCGTCTGGCCCGTGGCTGGTGATGGTTGCGGCCAGTTTCGTCGCGGCGATATCCAGGGCTGCCTCCCAGGAGATGGGCACAAAGAAGTCGGCGGGTTTGCGGTTTTTGAGCGGGCTGATGTCGGGCAGGGTCCACGGCTCGTCTGTGAAACCCAGCGCGTAAGCCACATCCCGGCGCAAAAGGGGCTGGGTCAACCGATCCGGGCTGCTGATGAAATCCCAGCCGGAGCGCCCTTTGACGCAGAGAAATTCGTCGTTGACCGGTGCGCCGGCATAGCCCTGGGCGTTGACAAAGACCCCATCCTTCAGCACAAATTCCACCGAGCAGCCCACCCCGCAATAGCCGCAGATCGTACGCTTGTGGGTCAATTCCACCTCACGGCCCAGCCCCACCCGGCTTTTGGGCAGCAGGGCCGTCGTGGGGCAGACCTGGACACAACTGCTGCAAAAGACGCAGGAGGAGTCGATCATCAGACCGTCGAAGGGGGTGGCGATGTGGCTGTGGAAGCCCCGCCCGGTGTAATCGATGGCGTTGCGCCCGACGATTTCGTTGCAGGCGCGCACGCACTTGCCACAGAGGATACAGTACTGGTGATCCCGCACGAAGAAGGGGTTGTCGTCCTGATAGAGGGTGCGGGAAAGCTCAAAATCGAAGCTGGTCTCCTCGATACCGTAGCGCTGGGCATAGCTCTGCAGATCGCACGCGCCCTCCTTTTCGCAGGTGGCGCAGGTCATAGGGTGGTCCGAGACGAAGAGATCGATGATGTCCCGGCGCATGGCCGTAAGCTGCTGGCTTTCCGTTTCCACAGCCATCCCGTCGGCGCAGAGCAGACCGCAGCTGGGTGCGGGTGCGGGCCGTCCGGCGATCTCGACCAGGCAGAGGCGGCAGCCGCCGGAGGGCTTCAACGCCGGATGATAACAGAGCCGGGGGATGTCGATGCCGTGGGCCAGGGCAGTTTCCAGCACTGTCGCGCCCGCAGCAAAGTGGATCGATTGTCCATTGATTGTGATGCTATTCATCGCTTACGTCCCTCTGCGTAGGTGCGGTTTCTAACCGCACATCGTTGGATATTCCTTCGCGTGCAGTTTGTACAGATTCGGCGGGCTTCCGGCTCAAATGCCACAACTGCCCGCGGGGCAACGCCCCTCCTCCACATGCGCCCGGTATTCGTCGCCAAAATAGCGCATCGTCGTCAGCACAGGGTTGGGTGCGGTCTGGCCCAGACCGCAGAGCGAGGCCACGTGTACTGTCTCGCACAGGCTGAGCAGCCGCTCCACATCGGCCTGGGTGGCCTGGCCGCGAGTAATTTTGGTCAGGGTGTTGAGCATCTTACGCGTGCCCACCCGGCAGGGGATGCACTTGCCGCAGGATTCTTCCTGGGTGAAGGTGAGAAAGTAGCGGGCGATGTCCACCATACAGGTCGTCTCGTCGGCCACAATCATCCCCCCAGACCCCATAATCGCGCCGGTGGCGCGCAGGTCTTCGTAGTCAATGCGCGTATCCAGCAGACTTTCCGGGATGCAGCCGCCGGAGGGTCCGCCTAACTGGACCGCTTTGAAGGCCCGTCCGTCCCGACAGCCGCCGCCGATGTCGTAGATCATTTCGCGCAGGGGCAGACCGATGGGAATCTCCACCAGCCCGGAGTTGCGGATGGCCCCGGCCAGGGCAAAGGCTTTTGTGCCGCCGCTCTTGCCCCCGGATGTCACCGTTCCCATCCCGGCAAACCAGTCCGGCCCGTTGAGCAGAATGCTGGGCACGCTGGCGTAGGTCTCCACATTGTTGATATTCGTCGGGTCGCCCCACAGCCCGTGCTGGGAAGGGTAGGGCGGGCGCATTGTGGGCATCCCCCGGTAGCCTTCGATGGAGCGCATAAGCGCGGTCTCTTCGCCGCAGACAAAGGCCCCGGCGCCTTCTTTGACCACAAAGTCGAAGTCCAGCCCGCTGCCCAGGATGTTCTGGCCCACTACGCCGTAGGCCCGGGCCTGGGCGATGGCTTCGTGCAGCGCTTTCACGGCCAGGGGATATTCGGCCCGGATGTAAATGTAGCCTTTCTGTGCGCCGATGGCCCAGGCCGCGATGAGCATCCCCTCCAACATCCGGTGGGGGTCGCCCTCAATCATTGTGCGGTCCATAAATGCGCCGGGGTCGCCCTCGTCCGCGTTGCAGATGAGATATTTGCGCTGGCCGGGTTGCTTGCGCCCGATGGACCACTTCAGCCCGGTGGGGAAGCCCGCGCCGCCCCGCCCCCGCAGATGGGAATCGGTGATGGCCTGCAGGATGGCCTCCGGCGGCATCTTCAGAGCCTGGCGCAGGGCCTGGTAGCCGTTATGGGCCAGGTAGTCGTCCAGGGAATGGGGGTCGATGACCCCGCACAGTTGGGTGGTGACCTTCACCTGGCGGCCCAGAAAGGGGTAGTCGCTGCGGTCGGCCCGCTGACTGACCGTCCATTCCGGGGTGGCTGGGCCGGGGCTGGCTGTCAGATGGCGGGCCAGCAGCGCGTCGGTCTGGGCGGGCGTGACTGGGCCGTAAAGGGTCGAGCTGTTCCCGTCGATGACCTCCACCAGCGGCTCCCGGTGGCAAGCGCCCAGACAGCCGGTGCGCTGTAAAATGACGGGCAGTTGACGTTGGCGAATCTGCGCGTCCAGGGCGTCGAAGGTGGCCTGGGCGCCGGCAGCCAGACCGCAGGTGGACAGCCCCACACGAATCGTCGTTTTCATACCGCCAGCTCCTTTTCGTCCAGGGCAACGAGGCTCTGCCAGGCAGCCTCTGGGGTCATACGTCCGAAACTCTGCTCATCCACCACCACCACCGGGGCCAGGCTGCACGCGCCCACGCAGGCCACTGTTTGCAGGGTAAATTCGCCGTCGGGTGTGGTCTCGTCCACGCCGATGCCCAGGGCGTTTTCCAGGTGGGCCAGGATGGCGGCGGAGTGGTTGACGTGGCAGGCTGTGCCCCGACAGACCCGAATCTGGTGTTTGCCCGGCGGGTCGAGGCGGAAGAGATTGTAGAAGGTGACGACGCCGTAGACCCGGGCCAGGGGAAAGCCCAACTCCCGGGAGAGGTATTGGAGGTGGTTCTGGCCCAGATAGCCGTAATGGCGTTGAATCTCTTCCAGGGCGGTGATGAGCGCGTCCGGCGCGCCCCGGTGCTGGTCCAGAATGGCGGCCAGTTCCGGCGGTGGTGGCTCGGCCAGGGGATCGCCCCGGTAGACGAATTTGCGCAGTGGATCGTTTCTGTTTGATGCCATTGTCGTTTGCTCTTTCAGGTGTGAGATGATGGGATAGTGAGATGATGGGAAAGTGGTCGGAGTGGTCCTCGCAATCTCACAACCGCATCATCCCATCATCTCAGAATCTCAACTCCGAATCCGTTCCGGCACGGTGTAGACCCGCATACTGGTGGGCCGCACGTAGCCAATGAGTGTAATGTTCCAGGCTTGGGCCATCTCTACCGAGCGGCTGGTGGGCGAGGTGCGGGAGATGACCAGGGGGATCTGCATTTTGGCGGCCTTGCCCAGCATTTCCGAGCTGATACGCCCGGTTGTCACAAGCATCGATCCCGCGGTCTCCTCTCCAGCCAGCATCGCCTTGCCCCACAGTTTATCGACGGTATTGTGCCTGCCCACATCTTCGGCGATAAAGCGCAGAGCGTCCGCGGCGCAGAGCGCGGAGGCGTGGACACCCCGGGTCAGGGGGTAGAGGAGTTCCCTGGCGCGCAACTCCAGGTAGCGGTCGATCACCTGCTGGGCTGTGACCGTCTCCTCAAGAAGAATGTGAAACATCCGCCCGGAAAGATCGTCGTAGGTGACGCCATTGCCGCAGCCCGACGTGCGAATGGCGCGTTCGGGCTTGTGGAATTCCCGATGCAGCCAGACATCGACGCAATCGCCGCTGTGGGCCCGCTCGATGACGGCCACATCCGCCATCCCGTCAATCATTCCCTCGGCGCGCAGAAAGCCCAGAGCCAGGGCCTCCAAATCCACCGGGGAGCAGAGGAAGGCCGCTACCTCCTGACCGTTGACAAAGAGACAGACTGTCCGCTCTTCAATAATCGCGCCGTCAATCGCCTGCCAGCCTTCCGGGCTGTTGACGTAGTAGACAGTGGGTTGTGCGCCTGGAATCATAGGAATAGGGTCTCGCCAATCAGTGGTAACTGCTCATCCCCACCCAACCCCCTACTGTGGGGGAGGGGTCGCTCCACTTCCCTCCCTGGAATGGGGCGGGGTAGGGTGAGGTGGCTGAACAGATACAATCCGTGTGGGCTGCCTGGCTGGGATCAGGCGCGCAGCAAATGGGTTGATTGTAGCAGATTTCGTAAAAGAGCGCCTCGGTCAAAGGGCCAGGAAAAGCGAGACCTGTTTCTTGTCTTGTTGCATACGCAGCGCCCACAAAACCGCCCCAGCAGACACACCCATCCTGCGTTTTTGTCTGCTGCCCAGGTGAATCGGCAACCAGGCGTTGTCATCGGTGATTGACTGGGCCGGGGCAAAATGCGCGCGGACCGCCTCCGGGTTCAGGTCGGCTGCCGCGGCCGATGACGCCGGCGCGGGTGATGGATTGCATTGGTGTCCCCGTGGGAATGAAATAAGCGGAGAAGTTCAGGGAGTAATGCGGCTGACATTGTTCGGTCCGTCCAGCAGGATACGCAATCGGTTCAAGACATCTCGCCCAATGACGATTTCATCGCCACGATCATCACCGACAACGTAGATGCCGGGCAGTACAATGTGCGCAATCTGAACGTCTACCAGGTAGAGGAAGACGCTCCGCCGTTCGCCCCATTGGCTGCGTAGACCTGCCTCGAAGCTGCGACGGGCATTGATTTGCTGAAGCAATTGTATGGGAACGATTGTGGCATCGGCACCGGTGTCAAGGATACCGTAAGCAGGTCACTTTCTTGGCCTGAAGAAGTACGCAGACGGAATTCACAGATGGGCGCGGGTGGGTAGAGTGTCGGGTCAAATACAAATAGAGCGGGCGGGGTGAGTTCACTCAATCCGTCCTCCTCGCCACAGAATATCCCTCCGTTGTCCTCGCACGACAGGCGCGATAAGCACTGGAAGGCGGCCAAAGCGTTTTTCAATCCGCCGTGTCAGTTTGTTTGCATCCCGGTCAGAGTCGATCACCTGTTTGTGGTAGATGGCTATGTGCAATCCCGCATAAGTAGTCAGTAACTCTTTATGAATGCTCCAGAAAGCTTCGGTTTCCTGACGAATGGATTCGGCCTCCATTTCGTCCAGATAGCTTTGCAGGGCATTCTCCACAACGTCTTGTGGCGACTGCCCCAATGCGCCTGCCCAATCTTCAACCTGACGGACCAATTCTGGTGTCCTGACCGTGACTGTCATCCCGTGCCCCCCCTTTCCGAACGAATGAAATGTATGCCCCTATACTACCCCGAAAGCCCCAACGACTCAAAGCGCCATTCGGCGGCAGGGGGGAAGCGTGTGGGGTTCAGCGCCAGCGCCAGGCCAAAGGGGGCCGACGTCACACTTGCCACATTCACCCGGCCCGCTCGGATGGCCAGAGAGGGAAAATCCTCTCCCCTGGGCGCGCGATGTGGCCGGTAGAGATCGCCGTGGCTGGCGAGCATCTCTGCCTGTAAATCGTCGGGCAGGGCCGATAGCCCGGCGAAGTAGTGGTGGCCGTTGCGCTCAGCGTGGCCGATGCCCAGACTGGCTACCACCGCCAGGTCTTGCAGCAGGGCCACTGGGCCGACGTTTGACAAATCTTCGCAGCTCAGAATATACGGACGCGCTGGGTCGGTCAGTTGCCGATGGCGAATCAGACAGGCGTTGGCGATGCCTTTGAAGACGCCTTTACAATTCTTGTGGCTGGTGCCCACATAGCCGCTGGCGAGCGCAATCCGGGCGCCCTCCAGCGTGGCGTCGGATTCGTCGATTATCAGGCGTGGGCGAGCCGTCCAGGCCAGCAGTGTGGCCCCGGTTTCGGCGGTTAGCGCCACGTCCCGGTGCAAGGGCTGCTCCACAAAGATCAGCCGCTGCAAAAAGGCGGCCAGCCTGGGGTCGCTGATCAGCCCTTCCCACAGGGCGCGGAAGTCGTCCACCGAACGGTACTGCTCGTTGCCGTCCAGGGTAAAGGCGTAGTCGATGGCCCGTTCGTCCAGCAAATGGGCGATGCGGGCCAGCCGTGCCCGATCCGCGGCCACATCCCCGCCGATTTTGAGTTTGAAATGGGTCAGCCCGTAGGCGTCGATATTGGCGGCCAGGGAGTGGGGCAGCCCATCCGTCTGCCGGTCTGCCGGGTCAATCTCTGCATCGGTCAGGGGGTCGATCAGCCCGACTGTGTGGCGGACAATCACCTGGGCCAATGGATTTTGCGGGAGCAGATCTGCCGGGGCAAATTCTGCCAACTCCGGGTGAATCGCTGCGAGACGGATGCCCAGACGGTTGCTGCGCAGAGCCTGGACGAAGGGCAGTTCCCCGGCCCGGCAGAAGGCGTCGATCAGCGCCCGCTCCACCAGGGAGACGCCGAAACCCCAGAGCAGGGGCGGGTGGGGCGTGGCCACTGCCCAACTCTGCTGCTGCTGGTAGATACGCTCCCACAGGTCGAAGACCGTTGCCGCCTCGCCTGCATTTTGTGCGTGTTCACACGCAGCGCCAACGACGGCCAGCATATCGTCGATCTCCTGGCGGAAGGAACTCTGGGGATTCTTCGTGAACCATTTGGGCGCCAGGCTCTCGGCGGCAATGCCCCATTGGGCCTGGCCGTCCACTTCCAGCAGGACGCGCAGAAATAGATGGGGCAGCGCGGTCATTGTGGCGATGCCGTAGCGAAAGGGCAGCCGGTTGTAGAGGGTGAGGATGTGGAGGTCGGTGGAAAGGATTTGCATAGGGATTGGGGATTGGGGATTGGGGAATAGGGATTGGATGACTGTTGCCTCACCACCCCAGCGCTGGTTGCAGCACCGCCGTCGTCATGCCCGCGTGATTTTCCCGCCCGTGGCCCCGGGCGATGGCGCTGACTGTGCGGGCCGCGCAGCCGTGCTCCCGGCCAGCAGGGAAAGCCTGGCGCGCCAGCAGAAAATGGGTGCGGGCCAGGTCCACGGCGCGGACCGCCAATGCTTCGTCGCCGTTAATTTCCGCGGCCACCAGCAGTGTGATGGGGTTGTGGCGGCGGGGCCTGCCGTCTTCCAACCAGCGGGGCATATCCGAACGCTTACCCACACCCGAAGGTCGGTGGTCCAGACGGAAATCGGTGTCCAGCGTCAGCATCTCTGCCGCGAACGGCTCCAGGCCAGCCAGCGCGGCCCGCACACTTTCATCGTAGCGGCTGCCGCCGGTCCAGCGTCGATAGGCCCGCACCCCAGCGGCCGCCGCGCCCGCGTCGGGATCGGTCAATTGGGTTACCAGCAGGTCGAGCAGGCGCTCGGTGGCGGCCCGAAAGCGGGTCTGCCCGGTCTCTTTCCACAGGCGCAGGAATGTGTTGATGGCGTCGGACCCCAGGAAGTTTTCGGCCCGGTCCACCCCACTTTGCAGGCCGGAAACTTCGCCCATAAATGAGCGATAGACTGCTTCGTTTTCGCCGTCGAACTCGTAGAGAATACTCTCAGGCGTCAAGGCCAGGGGCAAGCGCTCCTCGGCCAGAATGGCATTCGCCCATTCGCCTGCATAAAGAGTGGCGAAGTTCAGGTAACGCTGCCTCTCCTCTTCTCTTTCTTCTTCTTGTAACTGCGCACCCCCACCCAACCTCCCCCACAGCGGGGGAGGAGTCGATCCGGTTCCCTCCCTGGAATGGGGAGGGGTAGGCTGGGATGGCTGAACGGGTGCTTCTTCTTTGTGCCTTGCTCTCCTTGTGCTTCCTCCTTCCGCCAGCAGGCAGATATTTACACAGCGCAGGTGATCCGGCGAGTTGATCCCCATTCCCGGCTCTGTGCCCACGCCGTCCGCGCCAAAAAAGAGGGAATGAAAGCGCCGCCGCTCCCAGTCAAACCAGCCGGGCACATCGGCGGACCAATTGCCCATATGCTCAGCCACGTCGTTTAGCTGCCGACCCGTGGCCGGGTCCCCGGGCAGAATTCGCTGCAAAAAGCCCAGGAAGATCTCGAAATGTTCTGTGCCGTGATGGGCTTCCTGCATAGCCCAGTAGCCGTGACGCCATTGACCGCCGGCTGTGAAGTGATCCCGAAGGCCGTCGCGCACATCTGTCAGAAATGCCAACACATCTTCATCGCCCGTTGCCCGCAGATAGGGCTCCCAGCCGCTGGTGTAGGTGGCCTGGTCGTGGACATTCGTGGGGGGCGCGTCGGCGTAGCGCTGGATGCAGGCCCGGGTCCACTCGCCCACATCAGCCACAAAGCGCTGGCAGGCAGCCGAAATATCCGGGGACGGGCTGATGGGCAGGGTGTATTGGGGCACGTAAAAGCTCCAGGCTGGGGCAGTTTTGGACGGCTTGCCTGTTGGACAGATTCTCCGTATACTGTGTTTCTATCTTATCACAACATCCCCGCTTTCGTTCACTCTCCCAGTCTCAGCTTTCTATCTACTCCGAGGAGGAACATTCAATGGAATATCGACCCTTTGGCCGCACTGGGTTGCAGGTATCTGCGATTGGCTTTGGCTGCTGGGAGACCGGCGGCAGCTACGGCCATTTTGACGAGAATGAGATTGTGGCCGCGGTGAATCGGGCCATCGATCTGGGCATCAACTGTTTTGACACAGCCGAAGGCTATGGCCGGGGTCGCTCGGAAGAGATTCTGGCGAAAGCCCTGGGAAGCCGGCGCAAGGATGTGCTGGTGGTGACGAAATTTGGTATCGGCCACGAAGGGCGGGAGCGGGGGCGGGACAGCCGCCGCGGGCAAGCCCTGGCCGCCATCGAGCGCAGCCTGAAGTTCCTCAACACCGACTACGTGGATGTTTATCTGGTCCATTGGCCCGATTTTCACACGCCTTTTGAAGAGACGATGCGCGCCCTGGAAGAGATTGTGCAGGCGGGCAAGGCGCGCTTTGTGGGTGTCTCCAACTTCAGCCCTGCCCAACTGGAAGAATCCATGGCGACGCGGCGGGTGGATGTGGGGCAATACGGCTACCATCTCTTCGACCGACGGATGGAGGCCGAGGTCTTCCCCTATTGCCAGGCAAATGGCATTGGAATGATGGCCTACGGCTCCCTGGCCCACGGGCTGCTGGCCGGTGCCTTCACACCCCAGACTAGATTTGCGGAGAGCGACTGGCGCTCGAAGGGCGGTCTCTTTGGGCTGAAGCTCTTTGCCCCGGAGAATTTCGCCACCAATCTGGCGGTGGTGGAGGAGTTGAAGACTCTGGCCGCGGGTCGTGGCAAAACCGTCGCCCACCTGGCCTTGCAGTGGGTGCTATCCAATCCGGTGATCAGTGTGGGGCTGATCGGCTTCCGCACCCCGGCAGAGGTAGAGGCCAGCGTGGGCGGTCTCTCCTGGGCGCTCAGCGACGAGGAGCGAGGGGCCATCGACGCTATCTTTCAGCGGCACGGGGTAGACGCCGCGCCCCCGGTCTGGCTTGAAGCGTAAAAATCCGGAGCGCAGATTTTTAGTCCGCGCTCCTCCGTCCTTTCCACGTTATCCGCGTTCTATTTTCTGGTCAGGAGGCATTGTCCTGTGGAAAAGTTTGCACCCTTGAATCTCAGCCCGGAAGAGATTGTTGATTATACGCCAGCCTGGAGCGGCGAGCGCTTTGGGGATGGCCGGCCGAAGGTCGCCGACAATATCCTGGAACGGATGCGTCTGGTGACAATTACCGAAGCTTGGGGTATTTTGCGCGGCGATGGTTTTCATTTCCAATATGCAGGCGACTTCCTGTGCACCCATCCGGGCCAAGTGCTGGTAGGCCGGGCCGTGACCGCAATGTATATGCCCCGCCGCCCGGATATGCGGGCGCTGATGGAGGAGAAGGGGACCCGGCTGGGCTGTGTGGGGGATCAGATTTCCTGGCCGATTGACAGGCTCGTTCCCGGTGATGTCTACGTGGCCGATGTTTTTGGCAAAATTGAGCAGGGCGCTGTGATCGGTGATAACCTGGCAACGAGCATTCTGCGCAAATCGGGCAACGGCGTTGTCCACGACGCGGCCATCCGGGACATCGACGGGGTGGAGGAATTGCCCGGCTTTGTCAGCTTCTTTCGGGGTGTGCATCCCAGCTACGCCTCGCCCACAATTATGCTGGCCGGAGTCAACTGTCCCACCCGCATTGGCCCTGTGACTGTGATGCCCGGCGATGTGGTGCTGGGACGCAAGGATGGGGTGGTCTTTGTGCCGCCCCATCTGGCCGAAAAGGTGGTGAAAACCTCCGAACTTATCCGTCTGCGTGATCAGTTTGGCAAGCAGCGGCTGCGGGAGGAAGTCTACACCTCCGGCGAAATCGACCGCCGTTGGGAGGATCACATCGAAGCCGATTTCTCACGCTGGCTGGAGGCCCACATCGACGAACTCTCCGTGGAGAAGGCCGCTATTCAGGAGTTGTTGAAGGAGCGGACGTGGTAGGTGGAGTGCAATGGTCTGGTCAATCCCGGAGACGTTGCCGTGGCCGATAATGCCAAAGCAGCCGGCGAAGAAGCGCTGTTCGTGGCTGTCCCGCTCACTGTACTGGTTCTGCAGAAAGCGGACGACGGCCTGGGTGGTGGTGAGACGGATGGTAGCTGGAGTAGACATAGATATTGGCTCCTCATTTGACAGGAATGATTGCCTGGATATATGATTGTCTTGACCAAGATGTTGGTCAAGACAGCGATGAATCAGCCTACAAAAGGCAAATACAATATGAAAATTGTGTCAGTCAGCGAAGCAAAGCGTCAAATCAAAGAACTGGTGGAACAAGCAGCGGAACACGAACAGATCTATTATATCACCCGCTACAGCCAGGCGCAGGCTGTGATGCTCGGGGTCGAGCATTACGAAAACCTTCTGGATCGTATGGCAAAGCTCGAAGATGAAGTGCGTCAGATTTGGTCTGCCGTTGAAGTCGAGGAGACTGCCGCCAAATCTGATTCCCCCCGCGAATCGATTGTGCTACCCACCGCTGATGGGGGGGAGCGTTCATTTCATCCTGACCGGGCTGTGTCTCCCCAGGTGTACGCTGCTATTCAACGTGCGGCCAGGCTGGCCTGGCAACAACGGAACTGGACCTCACAGCAGAGCGCAGATGCAGGACGTCGATCCCTGGACCGCGCCCGACAGAAAGCCATCGAGAACGGCACAGCTATTGAAACTGAGGTGGAGGCAGCGGTGAATGACTGACGTCGGCCAATCGTCGCCTTCATCGAACGTCCCCACTACAACGCCCCTGCGGGCCGTATTGGATACCAATGTGGTGATTGCCGCCCATCTGTCACGCAATCCGCGCAGCCCCACTGTCGAACTGATTGAGCGCTGGCTGGTCGGGGAATTTGTCCAACTCTACTCTGATGACACTTTGATCGAGTTGCAGGAGAAGTTTCTGGAACGACAGATTGACTCTGCATCTGCCGAGCAATATACGGCCAACCTGCTCCGTTTCGGCGAATATGTCGAACTTGCGCCCGAACAGACACGACCGATTCTTGCCGCTGATCCAGACGATGACCTGATTCTTGCCTGCGCCCTTGCTGGGAACGCGACCCATATCGTCACCTACGATCCCCATTTCGATGTGCTGGGCGGAGCATACCACAGTATTCCAATCCTCGACGGTCTGCACTTTCTTTACGTTGTGCGTGGCGACACGCCACCGGAACCGTGAATTACGCGCCATCTCCCGGAGATGTTGCCGTGGCCGAAGATGCCGCGCTCGTTCCCGTCCCGCTCGCTATACTGATTTTGTAGAAAACGGACAACGGCCTGGGCCATTGTCCGGTGAACTGTGCTGGTGGACATTAGGGGCAAACTCCTTGCTTGATGCCTACAACGGATGGACATATGATACCGACAGTGATTGATGGGGAGAACGGAGAACGTGATGACTCTCGCAGATATTTTGAATGAAGTACGCGAACTTTCCAACAACGACAAACTGGCGTTGATCGAAGCCACCGCGCAGATGTTGCGGCAGGCGGAAGATAAAGACGACGTTCAACCCGTTGAAATCGTGGCTGAAGTGGCCGCGCCCTACAGGGTGAGTGATGGGGTGGCGAAAATGAGAGAATTGCTTATTGAGCTGGGCAATCGGCCAAATCCAAGACCTGAGCAGATGCTCACCTATGGGCTGTTCAAAGGAAAACTTAAGGTGACAGATGAAGATTTTCGGGCAGCGGAGTGGCATCCAACCGACGAGGAGATGGATGGTGAATGATCGATACGTTATCGATACCCATATCCTTATCTGGTATGTAGACGCTGATCGTCGGCTCAGTCGCAACGCCAAAGGAATATTGGATCACCCCGACAACCGTTTCTTACTTCCTGCCATTGCTTTGGCCGAAGCTCTGTTCATTTTGGAACGCAAGCCCGAATTTTACAGTCTGACCGAAGAAAGTCTCCTCCGCCACGTGCGCGCTGATGAGCGAATTGCTATCGTTGCCCTCGACGAAATTGTCGTCGCCAAAACCCTCGACTGCACCGCCATCCCCGAAATGCACGACCGCCAGATCGTCGCCACGGCTCTGCTGGCCGAAGAAGCCGGTTTCGCTGTTGCCATCCTCACCCGGGATACCAACATCACAGAATCCGGTCTTGTCCCCTGCGTCTGGTGATCCTTTCTCCTGAAGGGTCTGGTAGCAGCGGAATTCCGGGTACTGTTGCAACGCCTGGCCCATCCCGGAGAGGTTCGCCAGCTACAGGAGTGGGCGGACGGTATTTCCGTATGATATACTATCGCCAGTCAACCCACATATTCGGTTGAACCGGTATTCAGTAGTGACAGGAGGGACACAGAATGACAGTTGAGCAGGTCATCGAATCGGTCGAACAGCTTTCGGACGGAGAAAAGCTGGCGGTGATTGAGGCAACAGCCCGAATGTTACAACGGGCGGTCAACAATTCGTTCCAATCCGATGCGATTGCTGAGGCTGCTCTCCGCTACCGCGTGGATGAAGTGACGGAGAAAACAGAAGAACGACCAGCACAACGGGTTAACCCAATCCTTGCTTCTCCAGCGCGGATTGAGTGGAAGGAGACATCGACGCAGGACGCTAGGAAAAAAGAAGCATCCGCACCGGATATCGATGTCAGAGAGTATTATCTGGTCCAGGGACGACGAAAGATGGCTGTCTTGGCGGCGGAATTATCGGCTCGCCCCGATCCTCCGCCAGAGAAAATGTTGCCGCGCGGACTTTTCCAGGGCCTTATCATTGATGAAGAAGACTTCAAAGCGGCCGAATGGCATCCCACCGATAAGGAATTGACCGGTGAGTAGCCATTACTTCGTGGATGCTCACACACTGCTTTGGCATCTGACCAATGACTCCCGTCTGGGCAAATTAGCCGCGGCGGTCTTGCGTGGCGCGGAATCCCGGCTTTTTTGCCAGCCATTGCGCTGGGGGAAGCTCTCTTCATTCTCGAACGCAAGACCGGTTTGTATGCGCTGACTGAGCAACAATTACTGGAAAGCATTCGCCAGGACGCACGGATAGAGGTGGTCGGCCTGGACGAAGCAGTGCTTGTCAAAACGTTAGATTGCACGGTCATCCCCGAAATGCACGACCGCCAGATCGTCGCCACGGCCCTACTCGCTCAGGAAGCCGGGGTTGACGTCGCCATCCTCACCCGGGACGCCAACATCACCCAATCGGGCCTCGTCGATTGCGTCTGGTAGACCCGATTTCCAGTCCCCAGTCCCCAGTCCCCCAGTCCCCCAATCCCCTACAACCCCCCCCGCTCCTCCGCAAAGGCCATCACTTCTGCATACGTGGGCATAAAATTGGCGCAGCCGTGCTTTGTCACCACAATCGCGCCGCAGGCATTGCCCAGGCGGGCCGCCTTGCGCCAATCCCAGCCGTGGACATAACCGTAGATGAAGCCCGCGCCGAAGGCATCCCCCGCGCCCAGAATGTTGTAGATGTCCACAGGGAAACCCGGCGCTTCGATGACGCTGCCATCGGCCAAGTGTACCCGCGCACCCAGCGCGCCCACCTTCTGCACCACCGCCTTCGGGCCGAGAGAGAGGAGTGTGCGGATGGCAGAGAGGGCGTCACCTTCCACTTTTGTGTCGGAAATCTGGGAGTGGGTCAGGCTCATCTGGCTGCTGTCGCGTAATACAGTCGCTTTGATCTCGTCGTCGGTGCCGATGACCACATCCACCGAATGGAGAACAGAGCGCACGACGACGCCGAAGGCCCGGGGGTCGTGCCATTGGGTGGGGCGAAAGTCCAGGTCGAGGATCACATCTGTGCCCGCGCGCCGGGCGATCTCTGCGCCGTGCATTGTGGCGCTGCGGCTGGGTTCTTTGCATAGGTTCGTCCCGGCAAACTGAAAGAGTGCCGCGTCAGCAATCGGCGCGGCCAGCACATCGTCAATCGTCAATTCGATGTCGGCGCAATTGTCCCGGTAGTAGACCAGCGGGAATTTGTCCGGGGGTTCGATACCCAGGACGACTGCGCTGGTACGGTGGCCCGGTTTGCGCACGGTCCAGGTGGTATCCACCCCCTCTTTGTCCAGAAAAGCCTGGATGAAATCACCCACCGGGTCCACACCCAGGCCAGTGATCAGCGCGGTCTTCAGCCCCAGCCGCCGCCCGCCCACACTGATATTCGTGGGCGAACCCCCCACATAGGCGGCAAAGCTGGTGATTTCGGGAAAGGGCGCGCCCACGTCGTTGCTGTAGAGATCGATGGACGAGCGGCCCATATGGAGGGAGTCGTAGGTACGGGTGCGATCAGTCATTGGTGTTTTCCTCGTCAGTGGTGCGTTGTGCGTAGTGCGTGAACTGGTAGTCGGGCATTGCACCACGGGTTTAGTAAAGCGGCAACCGCTCATCAACTTTCGTGTAGCTATGCTTCACCCACGAATAATTGGGGTCGTCCTGGTTGGCGAGACTCTGCGCGCTGCCGGCCAGCACATTCAGGTAATAGGTGGTGTAGCCAGGCATACTGACCACCGGGTGATAGCCTTCCGGCACGAGAACCGCCTGATTGTGGCCCACCCGCACCAGCGCGTCGATGGGCTGGCCCGCCTGATGCAGGGGGGAGCGCTCGTCGGTGTAGACCCGCTGATAGGCGAAGCCCTCCGGCCGGTCCATGCGGTAGAAGTAGACCTCCTCCAAATCGGCTTCGATCAGATTGCCGTCGGCGTCTTCGATATGCACGTCGTGCTTGTGGGGCGGATAGCTGCTCCAATTGCCGCTGGGGGTGTAGACCTCCACCAGCACCAGCCGGTGAACGGGCGAGCCGGGGGGTAGCAGGTCGTTGATCTGTCTGCTCACATTGTCGCCCCCGCGTATGCCGCTGGACACATCCTCTGGCCGAATCAGCCAGGGGTCGTGATCCTCGTCGGTGGGAACCCACGTCACAGCAAACTCGCCCGCCACCTCCCCGGTGACGGTTAGTTGGGTGTGGCGGGGCAGATAGAGGGCGTGGGCCGCACCGGTGAAGACCGAAGCCCGCCCGCCGATTCCGCTCCAGTCGCCCCGATTGGAGGAGACGCGGTAGCGTCCGGTCAAATTAACAAAGGCGAATTCGTTCTCGCCCGTATCAAAAGACCAGCTTTGCCCTACTGCCAACCGTCTGGCCTGGAAAGAGATATAATCCCAGCCCGCGCTCTGCGGGGTGATGGAAAGAATCAAATTCGGGTCGGTCGGATCGTTCTGGGCACGTACTAATACGGTTTCTGCTGTATAGTTCATCTTCAACCTCTCCGCTGAGAATCTGTGAAAATCTGTACTGGTCAAAAACATCGTGAAATCTGTAGGTGCGGTTTGCAACCGCACTTCT
>JAHDWH010000130.1 GCA_023384455.1 Caldilineaceae bacterium
ACAGGATTTGGAAGGGGTAGGTGATTCCGGTGGTCACGCCCAGACTGACGGCTTGACCAGCGGCTACGGTTGTAACCTCTGCCAACGCGCCAGTCCAGATGAGTGTGCCTGTGTTGCTGTTGTAGGTCGGGTTGCTCAGACTCGCAAAAGTTGTGCCGTTGTGGCGCAGGGTAGCGGTGATTGCCGGGTCGGTTACCATCTGGTTTTGGGTATATTGGATGGTCAACCGGGGCTTATTGCTGCCACCAGTGTCCCAAGATTCAGCCGAACGAGACCCACTACCTGTGATGATAAAAGCTATGCTGTTGTTGGCCGCCCAGCCACTCCGGTCAACTATCTCTTGAACAATCGTATTCAGGTTTGGCGTGTCGTAATTTGCACCTGTTGTCCACGCGGATGGAACCCAACTCGTCGAAGCCGTCGTGCGCGGTCGCGCGCTAATATTGTTGAGCGCCGTTGTGAAGGTGGTCGGGTTATCCGCTGCCTGGCCTTTGATGAGAAGATTGGCTGTATTGTTATTGGTATTGGGGGAATCAGGTGCAATGGCCCGGAAAGTGATTATAGCCGAGGTGATGGTTGCGCCCTGAGGAATGTTAATGTTGTTAAATCGTAGACCGGTCGTCATCGTGCCATAAACCGGTAAGTCGAAATCTTCAATCAGTTCAATATCGCTGCTATCCGGATGCACCGCGCCAGGAGCAACGCCTTCCGGTCCTTCCTCCTCTGCGTCGTCGCTGCTCTGGCTGATGGAGCTGATCACAGTATTCGTACTGGATGTGGCACTTACGTAGGTTGTCACTGTAATCAGCCCACCGGAGGGCATAGCAAAATTACTCGCCATTGGCAATGTCTGGGTGAAGGCTGTCGCTGTGTTGCCAATACTGGAAACCGGCTTGATAGAGACTACCGCCATGGAAGCGTCTTCCCAGTCCGTGATGTTATATTGCAGGAAAACGGAGGCCGCTCCGGGCTTTGTGCTGGAGACACCACTCACATAGTCGAATCCGCTGTTGTTCCATAGCTCCGTTTGTCCCGCTGCAGCAGAAATCCCCTGTTGGATACTAGTACACGGCGGCGTAAATAGACCAATACCTATGACTGCTCCCGCCGGGTCACGAACCCGGTGCTGCCAAGAGGGGAACTGTCGCTGGTCATGGGCCAGCGGGGAGCAGGAACTATTGGTCTATTTACGCCGGGGTGTACTAGGGTATTCATCAACTGCCGCTGTCGAATAGACCAACTCACCTGCGGCGGAGGCTACAGTGCCAGAAATAGTATAGGCATTGCTCGTAAAACTTGCTGGTGTACCCAGCGGGGTAGTTTGATGCACCCCAGTGAAGGTCGTCGCCGAAGCGATCACGCCAGAGGTCTTGGACCCGACGGTGATTACAATATTCGCCGAAGGACTGGCGGTGGGGTTGATCAACCGGTAAATATATGAGCGCACAGCGAATCCACTGTGAACGGTGTTGACCAGCGTCATTGGGGTCCCGCCAAACGTGACCCCTGTCACGGTGCCCGGAGCTGTTTCATCGCTTACGCCCGTATTCCCGATTGATACTGCAACCAGAAGCAGCCGGTTGGAACCTGTGCCGGGAGTATGGGAAAATGACAACGTTCCTCCACTGGCTACCGAGGCGCTGGAACCCGAAGTCGTCGTGGCGGCAACAACTGTGGATGTACTGAGCGCGGTCAGGACGGGTGATTGGGAAGTTGTGTTGTCGCCAGTTGCCATCGGGTCGATGCGGTCCAGGTTCTGAGCCAGACTGCCGGAGCCATTCTCGCTCAGATAGAGAACTTTCATCTGGCTCGGCACGGTGAAGACAGGCGGCGTGGCATCTGTGCAGCTATCGCCACACTGGGTGTCGGTGAAGCTGACACCCAGGCTCTGACCTGCCTGCGCATAGAGTGTCCCGTCCTCTACACTCTGGCCGCCGGTGGTGGACGAGGGCAAGCTGCCCTCAAAGACGCCACTGCTGCCGGTCGTCTCGGTCAGGGTGACGGTTTCCCGGTCGTTATTGGTCGGGTTGCGCACGCTCACCTGCACCGTATCCTGACCGCCGCTGCTGTTCTTGTCGCCGTCGGTCAGTCGCACGAAGACGGTCCCGTTTGCCAGATAGACCGTGGCCGAAGCGCCGCCAAGCCCCGTAATAAAGTCCACGGCGCACGCAGTCAGATTGCCCTGATCCACCGGCACATCCAATTGCACTGACAGAGTCTGGAAGCCATAGGTGGACTGGGCTGAGTTCGATACCTGACCCGTATTTCCCACAGTCGTGCTGTAGACGAACACAGCCGATTCGTCCACATCCAGGCTGTTGATAACAATGCCCCCTTCGTCCAGTGGGAAACGGGTGGCCCCGACAAAATCGTCGCTCAGGGCTGCTCCGTTCATCTTCGCCGTGCCGTTGACATAAGTGAGATTGGCGGAGAGTGTGTCGCTGACAACCACATTGCTCACCGGCACAACACCAGAATTGCGCAATGTAATCGTAAATACCATTGTATCCACAAATGGATCGACTTTGCCATCCCCGTCGTTATCGGACAGCAACCCCGCGGTTTTTTCCAACACAGCGCGGGGAAAGGGCAGAACCGTAGTACCCATATCCAGAAACGGATTTCCGGGTTTTGCAACGGCCGGATCCTGACCCCATGCGCCTGTGATCAGTGTGCCATCCACCGTGAAAAGGCGCATACCCGTCTGGTCTTTGTCGCCGCTGGGGTCGTAAATGGTGCGGGACTGCAAGGCGGACAGACTCAGGGCAACATCGTAGCAGTTCCCAGCGATTGTATTGGGGCAAGTGGTATCGCGACCGTCGTAGTCTACATAAACGGTTGTGGCTTTGGACGCCATCACCCAAATGGGGCTGCCATTCTGGGTCCCGTCGCTGCTACCTGGCCCCCAGCCCACCACCGCCATTTGGGTCAGATTGCTTTCGGGGACAAGGCTGTAACCCCAATCGTAGGCTTGGTTGGCTGCGCCGCTCTGGTCGCTGTCGATAGTGCCAATCGCGAAAAACGGGGCGCCGCTGCTTGTGAAGAGATGCGCCCCGGAATTAGCCGCCATTTCCACCCGCACCGCACTGTTGGCGTTCACATTGACGGTGCTGGACCCACCCAGGGTCTCCACAGTTACAGCGATGGCCGCGGAATCGTTGGGGTTGTAAATCCAGACATCCGCTGGGTTCGCTGCATCGGTTGTACCCACCGGGGCAAAGTAGCTGCTGCTCCACTGGGCGTCGGGCACAAGTGTAAACCAGCGGGATTCGTAGCTCGACCCCACATCGCCGGTAATGAGGTGGGCCTGCACGGGTTTGTCACAGATGAGCCGGTCCCCGGCGTTGACGCCGCCGGCTCTATGATAGTTCTGGCCTGCATCCAGCGTAAAGCCCACACCTTTGAAAGTACAGGCTGTGCCGTTGCTGGCGGCCATCACAAAGAGGGCGGTGTATTCAAACATCTGGTTGGAGGCGAGATTTTCGCCCACAGGCATTTCGTAGACAGCGCCAAATTTGGCAGCCGGCAGCACCTCGACCGCACCGGCCAGGACAGTCCCCGGCTCCACAGCCCACTCGGCTCTGGTCACAGAGACAGCCTGGGTCGTGCCCACTTTGTCTCGCCCGTCGTAGAGAATCGTTCCGCTATTGCGGGGCAGGCTCACGTTGTTGCGCAGGGCGATGACATCGCCCGCGTTGATTACATCACCGGTGCAGGTTGTGCCGCAGACGGTCGCGGCGTTGCCGTTGGCCGTGTTGCCGTCACCCCAAATCAGCGTTGTCGATTGGGTGGGGTTGGCTATGTCCAATTCGTAGCCATCTTCCCAGTGGTCGTAATAGACGACTGTGCCGCTGCCTGTGGCAACAATCGAAATTACACTCTCCATCACCGAACCCACCCGGTTTTGGGTGTCAATTCCAGTCAGGGAGGTTTGGGTCTGTTGCTCGGGCAACGGGACAAAAAATGTCTGTACCGCAGGCAGGTTGGCGGCGCCAATGCCCCGGACAAAATGAACAACCAGGAGCAGACCGAGAATCGATGAGAGAATTCGCCGTAGCGGAATTTTTTGATCAAAGCGGGAATACATAAAATTCATCCTGCGAAACCCTAGCCTGGACAAGCCAGCGTCAGACAGATCAAAGCTCTTGCACAGAAATAAGAACTTCGCTGGTTAGTTACTCTTCGGTGCTACCTGTTCAGCCATCCCACCCCCCACTTTGGGGGAGGTTGAGAGGGGGTGAGCAGCTACATCATTTTTGAAAATTATTTACAGTATTGTAAGTAAATATAACTATCGTTTAGTTGTTATCATTCACTATTATTCTCGGAAACCGCATACGTTTGAATATGCTTTGTGTACTACAGAGTTTTAGATACCTATTTTCGTGGAATAGCGCTTAAGAGCGCTCACCTTCCCGGTCTGTCTGCACAAAAAGAGCGAGGGACACCCGATGGGCATCCCTCGCTCTTTTTGCCAGTCTATCTACGCGTACACTATCAGCGGATCAGTTGCACTGTTCCCTGTCGGCCATCAATGGACCAGACTGTGTTTGCTCTGTCTTGCATCGCAAAGCTGAATGGCCCCGCAAACCAGCCGCCGCTCAAGCGCCCGGCGGGCTGCAAATCAGTCAGACCAAACTGCTCGACGCCCTGGAATGTGCTGATCAACAGCCGGTCGCTGGTGGGGTCTACCGCCAGGGCCTGAGCGGCGCGCAAAGGACGACTCAGCGTCGGCTCAATCGTCGTCAGCCGTTCACCACTCGTCCCATCCAATACAGCCACCTGCCCAAAGCGGGGGGCCAACAGGTAGAGAACGTACAGCCGGTTGCGCCGGGCGTCATAGGCTATGTCCTGGGGCAGACCCAATCCATCCAGCTCCGTCTGCCAACGGATCGTCCCGCCGTTTTCCACAAAAATTACCCGATTGCCGCCGGGCAGGGTCACGAAGAGACCGTCGGTGACGGCTTCCAACACATACGGCGCTTCGTCCAGTTCTATGTGACGGGCAATCTGCCCGTTGCGGCTATCGGCGAGAAGCAGACGTTTGCCCCCAGTCTCGGCAATCCACAGGCCAGCCCCATTCTCGGCCAGACCGCTGGGACGATCCAACCCATCAATTCGGCCACGCACCCCACCGCTGGCCGGATCTAAAAAGATAACCGATCCCGGCAGCGCTGATATGTCTGCCGCGCCGGGGTCCGGGTTCAGGGGAATCCAGCCCGCTCGCTCTGCCTTCCCCCAGCCGCTGATGTAGAGATTGGCTGTACCGGCCAATAGCTGTTGAGGACGTGCCACACCGGGGGTCTGCCAGCCCAGGGCGCCGTCCATCCCCTGGCTGCGCACTGTCTCCCCGTCCGCCAGATAAAGCGTATCTGCCCGGACGGCCAACGCATTGGCTGTATAGGGCAATTGTTGCGCCACCCGGGGCGCGGAGTGGGACCCGGCCACCAGCCTCTCCTCTGCGCCTCCTCCAACCACCTGGGGCAGCCAGAGATTTTCACTGAAGATGAACTCTTCTGCTGTCAGGTTGTAGCTGCTGTTACAGTCCGCATAGGCGCTGCTGTTGCTCACCCGCAGGTAGAAGATACCGCCCCCCTGGGGTGTGGAAAGCAGCACCTGTCCAAAGCCGGTGGTCAGGAGCGTCGCGCCGTCGGCCTCGAAGAGTTCCATCCGCACCAGCAGATTGGCATCGGTCACATCAGCAGAAAAGAGATAGGCTGGCTGGGGCTGCAAGACAGGCATCTCCAGCCGGAACCAGTCCGCCTCGCCCGGCTGATGAAGCGTGCCCCCAGCCGAAAGATCGTCCAGCGCCAGGGGTCGGGCCTGATCCGGCCCGTTGTCCGGCTCGTGAACGTCGGCCACCGCGGGGCAGACGGGCGGCCCTGTGGGGGCGGGGGTTGGGGTCGCGCCGGGGGTGGGCGTCGGCCCCAGCGCCGGGCCGCCCTGGGCAATGACGGTCACGCTATCATCTTCGGCGTTGGTGATGAAGATGCGGCGCGTTACAGGATCGAAGGCGATACCCTCCCCCGGGCCCCGACCTGTGGGCAACCAGCCCACGTAGACAAAATCGTTCGGTTCGTAGATGTGTACCCGCTGTTCCTGGGTGCAGATGGCAAAGACGTGGCCGTTGGCCTCATTCACCCCCACATTCCACGGATTACAGTTCATTTGGATATTGCGCAGAAATGTCGGCTCCCCAGCCTCGTCCAATTCCAGGACACTGATAGTCTTGCTGTCAATGTTCGCCATATAAATACGGCGCAGTCTGGGGTCAAAGGCCAATCCGTAGGACCCCTGGCCCAGATTCATCCGGGGGCGCTGCTCAATTCCCTGCCAATCAAAGACGCTCAACGAGCCGTCCAGATGATTCGACACAAAGAGCCGTTCGCTCAGCGGATCGAAGACCAGAAAGCTGGGCTGCCCACCCGCTGGCACGTCCAGTTTCTCGCCATCTTCCAGATTGACGGCTGTCAGTGTGTTGCTGCCAAAGTTGGCTACATAGGCCAGGGGCAGTTGGCTGTGCAGGGCTACGCCGTCGGGCTGGTTGCCCGTGGGCGCACGCCAGAGGATTGTGCGGGGCCCGGGGCTTGCGCTCTCCACTGCGGTCAGATTATTCGAGAATTTGGCCGCTACAAAAATCTGTTGGGTTTTGGTCATCACAGCCAGACCGTTCAACCCCACGACATCGCCCAGGCTGATGCTGTCCAGCACTTCCAGGCTGTCCGCATCCAGCACAGTGACACTGTTGCTGCGGTGGTTGGCAATGTATACCCGCCGGTTTGTGCTGTCCACCGTCACGCCGTGGGGCTGCTGGCCCACAGAGACCACAGCCAATACACCCAATTCGATGGTGGCAACCGGCGTTGGCGTGAAGGTAGGTGTACCCGTAGACGTCGCGGTGGGCGTGGCCGTCGCAGTCAGCCCGGGTGTATCGGTCGAAGTGGCGGTTGGCGTCTCTGTTGGCGTCGCGGCGACGGCTGGTGTTGGGCTGGCCGTGGCCGTCGGCGACGGTGTGGGTGTTCCGCCCCCTATGGGGGTTTCCGTAGAGGTCGGCGTATGGCTTGGGATGGCCGTCCACGTAGCCGTCGGTGTGTCGGTCTCTGTGGGCGTAGATGTAGCAGTCTCAGTGGGTGTGGCTGTCTCGGTTGGCGTCTCCGTAGCCGTGGGCGTGGCCGTCGGTGTCTCGGTTGAAGTAGCCCTTGCGGTGGGCGTTTCCGTGGCCGTTGTCTGGGCGACAATCGTCGGGTCTGTTGTGGCTGTCGCTGTCGGCGTGGCGGTTGAGGTGGCTGTCTGGGTGGCCGTGGCCGTGGCCGTATCGCTGGCGGTGGGCGAAGCCGTCGGGCTGCTGGTCAAAGTAGCCGTCGGTGTCGGGGTTTCGGTTGCCGTGTGGGTAGCAGTCGGCGTCACCGTTGGCGTTTCGCTGGGGGTATGGGTGGCAGTGGGTGTACCCGTGGGTGTGCTGGTATCTGTCGCTGTACCCGTGCTGGTGGGCGTACTGGTATCCGTCGGTGTAGCTGTCGCCGTCGCTGTCAGTGTTTGGGTCGGCAGCGCCGTTTGCGTATGGGTGGGCGTGGCCGTTCTGGTCGGTGTAGCCGTGGGCGGCGGGCCAGGCGTGCGGGTGGGTGTGGATGTGCGGGTGGGCCCCGGTGTGAAGGTGGGCGTCGCGGTCGATGAGGAAGAGCGAATGGTAACCGGCGCGGCGGGGCCGTTGCCGCTGATGGCTGTATTGGATGCAGACGCGCTCAGGGTGGCGTAATGTTCGCCGCTGACACTGCTGCTCCAGGCCTGAAACACAACATCCACCCGGCTGCCAGCAAAGGGATCGCCTTTGTCTACGTTATCCCGCACTTTTACATATTGGGGACGGGGATTTCCATAGGTATCGCCGTTGCCGTCAATCCAGTTCCAATTGGCCCAGACAGAGGTGGGGTCGCTCAACTGATAGGGGGCCACACCGATGATTTCAGCCCAGCCTTTCCAGTAATCCCGAAAGGCGCGCAGCATATAGTCAGCCCGCAGCCCTTCATCCACCGCGGGATAGCCTTCCCAGCCAAAGGTATTGTTCCACAGCTCATAGCCCGTCTCGCTGAGCATTACTTTAATGCCCTTGCGCCCCCAGGCCGCGATCTGCTCCACCTCCCGCTGGTAGGAATCAATTGTCAATTGGGGATAGGTGGCCGTATCCCGATGGATGTTGTACTCTGGCGGGTGGTTGGCCGGGTAGGGGTGGGTGCCCCACACATCCCAGGCCCACAGGCTGGCCGGCACATCCCGGAACATTTGATAATTAAAGGTAAGGGGGCTGATATTGCCGCCAGGGCTGAGAGGGCCATTCATAAGCACCACCCGGCTATCACCGATGCTGCGGATGGCGTTGGCCGCTTCCACAAGCAACAGGCCATACTCCCGGGGGTTGGCCTGGCCGCTCCACTCCACATTCAGATTTGGCTCATTCCAGATTTGTATGTAGAGCTTAAAACCATCCCGTTTGGGCAGCCCTTGCACCATTCGCTTAAAGGCCGCGGCCATCCCCCCAATATCGGCTGGTTTCTCCCAATGATTGCCATTGAATGTACCCTGCAAACGGATAATCGGTTGCAGCCCCCGGTCATAGGCCCCGTTCACAAAATCGATCCAGCACTGCTGGGGGTCCTGGGTTTGGGGCTGAATGCCATAAAACATCTGCTTGACGTAGCCATGCCAACCCACCAGAGACGCGGCTCTGTCCAGTTGCCAGTCCAGATATTTTTGGTTGCCACAGCGCTCCTGCACAAATGTATTCACGCCAAAATAGGAATCGTTGCGGCGCGCAGGCAGAGGCACAGCCGAAAAAGTGAGGGTGCGCCCGCTGATGCTGGGGTTGGCCGAACTGATCAGCGCATCGTTGATGGATAGCTGGCTGCTGCCGGAACGGTAGACAAACCCCGAAGGCAATGTAAAGGCAACCCGAAAGTTGGACGCGCTGCTGTCCCCGCTGTTGACACCGGTGATCCGATAGGTGACAAGCCCACCCGCCGCGAGAAAGGAAGGCGAGGCAGATGCGCCCACGGATACAACCGGCGCAGCGATACCGAGAGGCTCGGCTGCCCCCGCTACATTCTCCTCGGCGGCCAGGCGCGCCACCGGCATAGGCAGCAGCGCCAGGATCAGCAGCATCTGCACCGCCAGACGGCCCACAATTCGATTCAGGCGTAGAATCTCCATCTAAAATGTATTCCCTTCGTCTATCCAATAAATCCTGTTCGATCTATTGTAACCCACACTTCTTGCGATTCTAATTACGCCAGAATGCGCAAGGGCCGATCCAGTGAATGGATCGGCCCTTGTCTGTTTTGTCACAGAGCTAAAAATGTATTTCCGGGGGGTTTTACGGATTTGCATAGTAGGACGAATAGCGCCCACTAAAACTACGGATGCCTGCAGATTGAGTACGCTGTCGGGTTGTGCGCAGAGCGGGGTTGGATTTGGTTTCTTTGCTCCAGCCGCCCAACATTCGGTGGCACACCCCGTTGGATCGCAGCACCTGGCGGATGGTTTCGACACTGATCTGCTCAACGATCTCTTTGTCCATCAGATATTTGCGCATGCGCTGCAACGACCACTGGGCAAAAGGCAGCCCCAGCTTGCGCGGATCACCATTCGCAAGGGCGACGATTTCATCCCGCTGTTCGTCGGTAAAGACCGGCGGACGCCCTGGGGATTTGCCGCTGCGCAGGCCATCCATCCCTTCTGCGTTGAAACGGTGGATCCACTTACGCACATTGATCGGATGCAGATCAACCTCCCGGCTTATCTCCTGCACCCGGTGTCCCTGGGCCGAGAGCACGACGATCATCACCCGCTGGATGGGAACGTCACCGTCCTTATCTTCCAACATCGCTTCCAGATCCATCCATTCAGCGTCTTCAAGTTCACGCACATATAAAGCCATTCTATTTCTCCGTTCTCTGGTCGCACGATTCTACGCAATGTCCGATAATCACTATCTCTGTGACAAATATACGTGACTATTCACGCCCAAAGTGTAACAGCCGCGTAACGGGAGACCTATAGTACTTTGGCCGTCCGTAGGGTAGGAAAGTTGTACTGAACAGAGCGAATAGCCTCTGTCAGATATTGAACGGCGGAGTGAGATGGGGATGGCTATATCCGACGGGCAGGACCAAAATGCAGGGGAATAGGCTCAGAAGAAAGAAGAAGTAAGTGGGGGGGGAAGCTCGTCGGCTGGCAATAAAAATACCCCACGCAACGAACCGCGCAGGTTTGAAAGAGAGTACAATGTCGTGATACCTTTGAGAGAGACGAGCGGGAAATTGCCGTGTCCCTCCCAGACGGCGGCTCAACGGTCAGCTGGGGGCCAGCGACGCAACAGCGCCTTGCAACGGGCAAGCAGCAGCTCGATTGGGGTATTCAGTGACCAGATGGCGTCTGCGCCTGCGGTCAAAGCGGTTACCAATTGTTCGGTGGAATAGCCATCGGTCAGCATAATCAACGGCACCCGACTCTCGAAACGGACACGGGAAACAATTGTTTCCACCATCCCATCTACCTGGCCAAAGGCATTCACAAGGATTAGATCCGCGTCCAACAATTGCTGACTTGTAATCTCAAAAGCATCCACAGTCACCAGAGAAAAGCCCTGGTTCTGCAATTGCGCATACAGATTTTCGGATTTACTATCCAGCTCATTTCGTTGACGCAACCAAACAATCTGCGCCATCGGCACAGACGAGTAGGTGGCCTGCTGCAATTTCTGAGCCGTAGATAGCTGCCCGGATGTTTTCCGCATTTCATACCCCCCTATGGGATAGGCAAGTTTGTCAAACATTTTTCATTTCTGTCGATAACAAAAACACCTTAGAAAGAAGATCCTTACGATTGTAAAAATACCACACAACGATATGAAAACCGCTTGCCATTCGCTGACAAATGTTGACTGACGACCTTACACTTCTTCGTCGGGTGGCTATAGAGAACGACCGATTCAACCCAAAAAAGGTTACTACTCCGGTGCGACGCACCCAAAGCTTGCCCAGTTACCAAAAAAAAAGAGATGCTTTTGCCAGCATCTCTCTCTATCCTACCCGACTTCAGGATTTCTCCCAACCAGACGGCTACATTTGGAAGGTTCGGCTGTTATGTTCGACAATTCTATGGCTATAGTTTGTGACATAGAGCAGCAGTTTGGCCTGGAGTTTTTTCCAATTGCCACTTTGCAGAATGGCGTGCAGCCTTTCCAGATTGCTCACTTCGCCAATGGTCAGCATTTGCGGCCCGTTACCATAGATGGTATACCAGACTTCGGCCGGTTCGATGCCCAATTGCATCAGACCCGGCGCGAACTCTCGCATCACAAACTCAAAATAGGGCTGTTCCCGGCCCGATTTTATATCCCACTTCATTAGCAACCTGACCATAAATCTGTCAAGCCCTCCTAGGGGCCGGGGTCTCACAATCCCGCTGGCAGCTACGATGCTCGTTGACCACTCTTGCCGGCAGATACCCAACCGCAGATACTCAATCATTGATGGGCATCAATCCAATGTCACAATACCAGATGCACCCTATAAATGCAACTATCCGGCGTTTTTGCCTGGCGCTGGCGGTTGTCTGGACCTGTCTACTGACAGGCTTGCCAGGAGCAAAGATAGCCACGACCCTGGCCGTCCAGAATATCCAGGCTACCCAAAGCCATCTGCTTCTTTTACCACTCGGCGATACCCCTGTCGAACTGCTCACCCACACGGTAGATGTCCGGGTTTCGATAGAGGGGGATCACTCCCTGCGAATGGATATTGCCGCCAGTTACCGGCTGCACAATCCCCAAACGGCTGACAGTACTCTTCTGGTGCAGGTGAATGGCCCTTCTGTGACGCAACCGGTCTCTCTGCTTCTCCCCGATGCCCTGGCGCTGGAAAGCGACGGACAGCCCCTGGCCCTGCAACCCACTGGCAACGGGCTGCAACAGACAGCCCAGATCGGCTTTGGGCCAGACGCGCGGCGCAGCCTGCTTCTGCGCTATACCCTGCGTTTTGGGGCTGTCGATCTCCCCGCTTTCGTCTATCCGGCCAGTGAGCTGGATGTGTGGCCGGGGCAAGTGACCAGTTGGCGAATCACACTGACACTTGACGATTCCGGCTCTGGCCCCCTGGGCCCAGACAGTTGGCTGACCGTAGAACCAGCGGGTTGGAGCTACACAGGCAACCGGCTGCAATGGCTCAGCGAAGCTGCCTTTCCCGACCAGCCCGTGCGCTGGCAACTCATCCACCCTGCGCGCTGGCAAGAGATTCAGGCCATCCGTCAACGAATTGGGCAACAGCCAGCCGCCACGGATTCGCTTGCCCTGGGCAATATCTATCGCAACCTGTACGCGGGCGCAGCCGGGAATGCCGGCAATCGGGAGCGCTTTTATGACCAGGCCTTGAGCGCCTATGCGGATGGTCTGCCCGGGGTGGGGGAGAGCGGCGCAGCAGCCCAAAGTGTGGCAGCGCTGCATCAGGCCCTGGCCGCCCTCTATCGCAGCCGCAGTATCGGAGCGGATGGCCGTGTCGATCCCGCCTATGTGGAGTTGATGGTCGCCGAAGCCGAGGCCGCGCTGGCCTATTTTCCGGGCGAAGCTGTCGCCGCAAGACGGGAAGTGGTGGGCTGGCTGGCCGACGGTCTGCGTCTGCAAAGCCGCCAGGCCCAACAGCGCAAGGATTGGCCCGCCGCGCTTGGCCTGCTGGAGCGGCTGGCCGCTCTGCCCGATGGTGTTGTCGATCCCGACCAACTGGCCGAGGAACGCCGCTTGTTGCTCCTGGAGCAGGCGCTGCAATTTCTGAGCCAGAGGGATGCCGACGCCGCGCTGGCCCTGGCCGGCCCCTCCCTGGCAATGGACGCCCTGCTGCCCGGTGCGGAGCGGCAGGCGCTCTTTGTCCGCTGGGATTTCAGCCTGACCATTCACCCGGAGGGCGTAGAGCTGAAAGGCGTGGCAGCGGCCATCCCCGGACGCCAGGACGAGGCACGCCGCCAGGTGGAGCAGATTGGGCTGGCCTGGGGTGCGCTCTCTCTGCCCCCAGGCCGGGCGCAGATCAGCTTCGACGGGGAACGCTGCACGGTTACCGTAAATACCCTCACGACAAATGAACGGGTGGCGCTTGTGCAGGCCACGCCCCAGAACACCCATTGGGCGCTGCTGCGCACCCTGCTGGTCAATGCAGAAGCGGAAAAGGGGAGTACAGGCCATCTGATCTGGCAGACGACGACGATCCACTATTCCCTCGATCTCCGCCCGGTGGCCGATCAGTGGAATGGGATTGGGGCCAGCCTGGCCAGGGATAGCCTGGCGATGGAGCGCACCGATTCGACAGAGGAGCGCATCCGGGGCGAGCTTTCCGCCATTACCCACCGGCAGGAGGCCGAACGCTGGCAGGCCCTGGCCGCGGGGAGTCGGGTCGATGTGGCTCTGGCTGCTTCGGCCCAGGCAGGGATAGATGCGCGTCGGCTCTGGTCAGTGCAGCTAACCGATTCACCCCAGCCATTGGCCCTTGTCAGCCAATCGGTCTCCCTCCTTCGGCTGCTGATCGCCGGCGTCCTGGCAATGCTTCTGCTTTTCGCGTTGGCTGGAATCCTCTGGTTGCTATTATAATAGCCTTCCATTGGTAAGTGGGCTTGCCAACCTTCAGGCCCAGTCCCTTCTATACTGCTGCTATGAGCCGATCCAGAGAACTGATCAATCCACGACGTCCTTTGCCTGCAAGCGCAGCCGGCAATGTCGGCGCGGTCTCCCCGCGCACCCTTTCCACCAACAGCAGCCGGGTCTCTATCCAGCCAGAGGCAGAAGGGGCGGTTGGTGATCCCGTCTTCTTCCGGGAAGGGCGCAGCGTCACGTTTCTATTGCTGGGTCTGCTCTATTTTCTCCTGGCGATTTCTCTGGACTCTGCGGGCTGGGTGGCGGATATGGGGTTGCTGGTGCCCGTTGTCCTGGGTGCGTTGGTGCTGGGAACGCTGATGGCCTATAGCCGTTTCGATGGCTTTTTTATGCTTTCCCACAGTCTGGCTACGGGGCTGGCCTGGGTCTTTTATCTGATGACGGGGATTGTGGGCCAGGAACGTCGGGTGGCGCTCTTTATCGATCACGGGGTTCCCGAACTTCAGGCCAGGGCTTACTTTTTGTTGGAGCGCTGGTTGGAGTGGGTGCAGGCAGCCCTGAACAACAACGCCAGCAATGACAATTATATTTTTGTGTTGGAGATCAGCTTTCTGGTCTGGTGGCTGGCCTATCTGGGCGCGTGGACGGTCTTCCGCCACGGCTACGTCTGGCGCGGGGTTGTGATGGCGGCGGTTGCCCTGCTGGTCAACACCTATTATGCCCCCAATCCCGTCACCGGCTTTCTGGTGGCCTTCTGTATCATCGCCCTGCTGTTGCTGGCCTGGACAAATCTGATTATCAACCGCCAGCGCTGGCGCACCTTCCGCATCACCTTCAGCCAGGACATCGCCTTTGACTTTATGCGGACCGGTGTGGTCTATACCCTTGTGATCATCGGCATTGCCTTTGTGGTACCCAGCCTGGGGCGCAATGCCTGGTTTCACCGGATGTTGGCCCCGGTCAACCAGCGCTGGGAGGAGACCACCCAGGAGTTCAACCGGCTCTACGAGGGGCTGAACCGTCAGGAACGTCTGGTGGCTACTGGTTTTACCCGTACCCTTTCTTTGGGCGGCGCACGCAGTGTAACGGATCGGGCCGTCTTTCAGGTAGCCACAGCCAAAGGGCGCTACTGGCGCGCGGTCACATTTGACGAGTTCTCTGGTCGTCAATGGTTCAACAATTCCGAGATCGAGACAGAATTCGCAGAAAATGAGGAAGTTCCCCATATCCAATGGAGTCTGCGCAAACCCCTGACCCAGACGGTTACACTGCTCTCCTCCACAGGCGGGGTGCTGCTGGCCGCGCCGGATGTCCAGCGGCTCTCGGCTCCCTTTGTGGGATCCTTTATGCCCGTGTTGGGCGATCCGGAAGCGACCGCAGCGAGCACAGAGGCAGAAAATGAGTTGACGTATATCCGATCCCGGGGTGTGCTGGATGTGGGCGACAGCTATACTGCCGTGAGCAACCTGACGGACATTACCGAGCGGGCACTGCGCGAGGCATCGCTGGACTATCCCGCGGCGATTACATCCCGCTATCTGCAACTGCCCGACGATTTTTCGCCCCGGGTGGCAGCCCTGGCCGCAGAGATTATCGGCAACCCGGAGGATTCTGTCTACGACAGGGCGAAGCGGGTGGAGCGTTTTCTGCGCGGCTATGCCTACGACGAGGCTATCGAAGCGCCCCAGACGGATCAGGACCCCCTGGAGTACTTCCTTTTCGAGATTCGGCGGGGCTATTGTGACTACTACGCCTCGGCAATGGCCGCGATGCTGCGCAGCCAGGGCATACCAGCCCGCACGGTCAGTGGCTATGCCGAGGGGCTGCTCGACGAAGAGACAGGCATTTACGTCATCACCGAGCGGGACGCGCACACGTGGGTAGAGGTCTATTTTCCTGGCTACGGTTGGGTTGAATTCGAGCCGACCGCTGGCGAAAGCGCGCTGGAGCGCCCTTCCGGCGCCGACCTGCCAGAGCCAAGCAGCATCCCCGGCGCGCCGGATGAGTTCGATTCGACGGAGCAAGATAGCTTTTTTGAGCCGGGAATGAATCCTCTTGAAGACCTGCCGCCAGAGTTTCAGGAAGGGTTTGGCGGGGAGACCGGCTTTCGTCCTTCCACCCAGTGGATTGTGACGACGGTGCTGCTCACCCTGGCTGCTCTGGCGGGCGGCTGGTGGCTGTTGCGCCGCCGGGTTTGGCAAGGGCCAGACAATTTTGTGATCGATCCGCCCGCACTGGTCTATGAACGGCTGCTCGAATGGGCAGAGCGCTTGCGTCTGGCAACCCAGACCGGGCTGACACCCTATGAGCGTTCGGCCATTCTGGTTCGGGAATTGCCCGCGGGCGCGCCCTTTATCCAGCGCATCACAGATATCTATGTAAGTTTCCGTTTTGCCCCCCAGCAGCGCACCCTTGCCAGCGGCGACCAGACAGATGCGCTGGAGGGCAACTGGCGGCAGTTGCGGCCTGTTCTTTTGCGGGCCTGGCTGGAACAGCGTTTTGCCCGGGAGGAGAAGCCCCGGAAGAACCGCAACCGCAGATAGGCGCTATGACCGGCTGGGGCGCTATTCCGTACCAGCGAGGAACTATACCTGACAAGGTGACAAAATGACCGGGTGACAAGGTGACAAAATGTCAGTTTATGCCCGTGTCGAGTATAAGGCACAAGCGTTAGTCGGTCGGCCAACCAACTGAAAGGCGAAACGTAAGGTGTCGTCACCTGATCTCACGTTTCACGTCTTCACGTTTCGACACGCAAATCGTGGCTGCGCCACCTTATGGGATAACCACAGAATTCAAACAGATAAAATGCACCCAATTGGGGTGCATTTTATTTGGATTGGAAGTGCATATTTGTTTGGCTTTTTTTTGACCGACACTTGACATTCTCTTAATTTAGTTGTATAGTACTGAAGTACTCTTGCCATCTACTGTCGCGAGCATCCCCTGGCTCGTCGCAATCCGTTTTATCCTCTCCATTAGAGCGACCCCTATGTACTGGCGTGGCCGTTTCGCTCGTTTCCGACGAACGATTTCGTTCTTGCTTGTTAGCCTCCTTCTGTGGTCACCTGGCCTGAAGTTGCGCGTTGTTGCCCCGGTCCACGCGGTTGGGTCTTCTTCTGTGCGTATCAGTCAGGTCTATGGCGGTGGGGGGAATAGTGGCGCGCCCTATTTGAATGACTTCATCGAATTGTTTAATGCCAGCTCGAACCCGGTCGATCTGACCGGCTGGTCGATTCAATATGCCGCTGCGGGAGCCGACGCTAACTGGCAGGAAAATGCTTTGGGTAATCGGACAATTCAGGCCAACAGTTATCTTTTGATTCAACAGGCAGCAGGTAGTGGGGGTAGTGGAATTTCGCTGCCCAGCGCGGACGTCACCGGTAATAGAGCAATGAGTGCCACTGCCGGCAAAGTGCGACTCATATCCAGCGATGGCGTGGAAGTGGATAAGATCGGATATGGCGCTTCTGCCAGCGAATATGAAACATTTTATGCATCTGGATTGAGCAACACGACTGCTGCCATCCGTCTGAATGATGGCTGTACAGATACAGACAACAATTCTGCTGACTTTGTGCCTGGGTCGCCCAATCCTCGTAACAGCAGTTCGGCCACAAAACTCTGCCCCGACAATTCCACGCCGACCCCAACAGAGACGCATACGGATACACCCTCGCCCACACCCACAGAGACACCGACCTTTACGCTCACCCACACAGACACACCCTCTGCCACGCCGACCGAGACGGCAACACCTGTCCTGACACCAACTGACACCAGCACACCAACGGCCACGGAAACGCCGACGGGAATACCATCGGCCACACCGACAGCCACCGATTCTCCCACTGCCACTGCAACGGATACCCTGACGGTTACACCTACCCCCACAGAAACACCTACTCCCACAGAAACACTTACTCCCACAGAAACGCCGACCATAACGCCGACCGACACGCCGTCGATCACACCGACCCATACAGATACATCGACAGCAACCCAGACACCGACCTCCACTGAAACACCCACAGCTACACCGACGCCAACCTGGACACCGACGCCGACGACAACAGATACACCTTCGGCTACGCCAACACCGCCGCCCACGGCTCCGCCAGATGGGCCGCCGCCCACGCCCACAGCTACGCCGACGGTTATACCGACAGCGACCTATTCGGCCCACATTTATATCAGCGAATTCCTGGCAGATCCCAACGCCGTCTCTGACAGCGACGGCGAGTGGATAGAGTTGTACAATGCGGGATTACAAGCGGTGAACATCAGCGGTTGGGTTCTGGCTGATTTGGGCAGCGCCGCCCATACTCATACCATTGGAGCCGATCTGACTATTCAGGCCGGTGGCTATGTTGTCCTGAGCCGCAAAGGTGATTTCAATATTAATGGCGGTGTACGTAGCGATTACACCTATACAGGATTGCAACTTGCCAATTCAGACGAGGAAATCGTTCTCAAGTGGCCCGACGGGCAGATAGTCGATCGGGTGATTTGGGGAGACGCCGGTGAACTGAAGATCACAGCGGGCAAGAGTCTGGAACGAATCACTTTTCCATCTTCGGATTGGGCCACGGCCTTCACCGCCTGGCCCGGCTCCGCCGGTGACTTGGGCACACCGGGCCACGTCTTCACCCCACCCAACCCTACGGCGACACCCACACCGACGCTCACTGCGACAACGACAGCGACGTCAATCCACACGCCGTCACCGACCGCGGCCAGCCCGACGGCAACGACCAGCGCTACGCCCATCACCACAGCATCCCACACCCCATCATCAACGCCCACCTCTGAGCCGGGCGGAAGTGACAACGCAGCCATTTTCCTCTCCGAGTTCCTGGCCGATCCCGGCGCGGTCTCCGATGCCAACGGCGAGTGGATCGAACTCCACAATGCGGGGTCGGAGCGGGTAAATCTGAAAGGGTGGACGCTGGCCGATTTGGACGACGACAGCCATACAATCGGCGCTGACCTCTTCATCGACCCGGACGAGTATGCAGTTTTGGGGCGCAATGCCAACCCATCTCTCAACGGCGGCGTGACGATTGCATACGTCTACACAGAATTCTCCCTCGCCAACGGCGCGGACGAGATTCTTCTCCTGCACCCGGACGGAAACGAAGTGGACCGGGTGGTCTGGGGCGGGGACTCCGGTCTGCGGGTCACTGCTGGCAAGAGTCTGGAGCGGGTCACCTTTGGCCCTATTCCTGTCTGGCTGACGGCCTTTGCCCTCTGGCCCGGCTCTGCTGACGACTTGGGCACACCGGGCAACGCCTTCACCCCACCCAACCCTACGGCGACACCCACGCCGACACTCACTGCGACAACGACAGCGACGTCAATCCACACGCCGT
>JAHDWH010000428.1 GCA_023384455.1 Caldilineaceae bacterium
TCTGCGTTCTGATTTTCATTGATTATGGGTGTGTTTCCTCGTGTACAACTGATGCGTCTATGAATTCAGGGAAGGAATGTGAAATGGCTACGGAATACGCAATACGCAATACACCTTCGCCGGTGCTGATAGCTGGCAAACCCCTCGACGAAGCCCGCGCCGCGATGATTCTGCTCCACGGGCGCGGCGCAACGGCCCAGTCGATCCTCTCCCTGGCGGATCACTTGCACCACCCGGATTTTGTCTATCTGGCCCCCCAGGCCCCGGGCAACCAGTGGTATCCCAACCGCTTTATGACGCCCCTGGCGGGCAACGAACCCCATCTCTCCGGGGCCCTGGCGGTGGTGGATGGGCTGGTCGAGCAGTTGGGCCAGGCGAGGATTCCCCCGGAGAAGGTTGTGCTGGCGGGCTTTTCCCAGGGCGCGTGTCTGGCTCTGGAATATGCAGGGCGCAAGGCCCGACGCTACGGCGGCGTCCTCGGCTTCAGCGGCGGGCTGATCGGTCCGCCCGGCACAGTCTGGGAGTTCAGCGGTTCCCTGGACGGCACGCCCGTCTTTCTGGGGTGCAGCGATGTAGACTTTCACATCCCCGCCTTTCGGGTGGAGGAGACCGCGGATGTTCTGGGACGTTTGGGCGGCGACGTGACAATGCGCCTCTATCCGGGGATGGAGCATACGATTGTAGAGGATGAGCTAGACTTTGCCCGGGGAATGGTGGCCGGGGTGATACAAAGCTGAGGGCGCGGCTCAACCAGCGACCTCTTCCCCCTGGCCCATAGCTGCGCTCAGTCGATAGTCCCGCACAGTGGACGAAAAGAAATAGACGGCCACCGCAATGATACCTGCCATCGCACTGAGAACGAGCGTAATCGCTTGGGGGCCGATCAGATCCGCACCCACACCGGCCACCAGCGCGCCAATCGGCATCAGCCCCATATTCAGGCTGACAATCCCCGTCACCCGCCCGCGCAGTTCATCGGGGATGGAGAGTTGCAGCAGGGTCTGGTTGGTGGTCAGGTAGATCATTTCAAAGAAGCCCGCGCCGGCCAGATAGAGAAGGGCCATCCAGAGTTGGCTGCTCAGGGCAAAGCCGATGAGGGAAAAGCTGAGCAGGAGCAGACTGGCAAGCTGAATCAGCCCCCGCCGTTCCAGCCGCCCCAGGGAAGCCGTGACAAAGCCCCCGCCGATCCCGCCCAGCCCCACCGCCGAGAGCAGCGCGCCCAGAATGTCTGGGCCGCCACCAAAAATGTCTTTGGCGTAGATAGGCGGCAGCGCGGAAAAGGTAGGAATGATAAATAGGGGCAACACCCAGCCCATCAGCACAAAAGCCCGAGTCGTAGGTTCTCCAATCACATAGCGCAATCCTTCAATCAGATTGCCCCGTGCCCCACCCGGCTTCAAATTCGAACGATCGGGAGGGAAATTCAGTTTCAGAATCGTCAACGCCACCAGAGCATATGCCCCGGCCTGGACAAAGAAATTACCCTGGGGTCCCACCCACAAAATCAGAAAGCCGCCGATAGCAGGGCCGATGGAGCGCATGACTGCCCAGCCCGTCTGCACCAGTGCCACGGCAGACGGGGCCTGGCTGCGAGGCACAAGCGCAAAGACAATTGTCTGGCGCAAGGGCATATCCACCGCGCCGGCCATCCCGCCCAGAAACGAGAAGATAAAGAGAGGCCAGATAAGCGTGGGGTTGTAGTAGAGGACAAAGCCAAAGATCAGGCTGATGGTAAAGAGCCAACTATTGGTGGAAAGCATCAGGCGACGGCGGGAGAGCCGGTCGATTGCCACGCCAGCCAGTGGGGCCAACCCCAGCGTAGCCAGAGAACGCACCAGATTCAGCGTCCCCAACATTGCGCCGGAGCCGGTCAGTTCATAGACCAGCCAACTCAGGGTCACCTGCTGGATCCACTGGCCGCTGTTGGAGAGGGTTGTGCCCGTGAGAAACCAGGCAAAATTACGCTGGCGCAGGACAGAAAAGTTCCCCAGTGGGCGCACGGGTGCGGTTGTGATAGCAGGCGGGGTGGGTAGGGGGGCCATTTGTGAAAATCTCTCCGTTACTGAATTGGTTTAGTAGGAATAGTCTACCACATCCAGCCCACAGTGCTACTCTCTCTTAATCTCGACTGATAATACAGCCCCAGAGCACGGACAGCACGCCCCACTATTTTTGTGAAAAGAAAATTTCATCTCTTTCCTCCCCGCGTAACTGTCCAGCGAAGCTTCGCCTCAAACCGACAAGTGGTAGAATAGCGTATCGGGAGAAG
>JAHDWH010000131.1 GCA_023384455.1 Caldilineaceae bacterium
TGCTGGCGACCGCCCACGTCTTTGTAAAGGAAGGCGTGGCCGAACGCGACCTCTGGAAAGCCTATCGCCAGGCCTATCGGGACGAGCCGTTTGTGCGTATTGTCAAAGAAAAGACGGGCATCTACCGCTACCCGGAACCCAAAATTCTCAGCGGCAGCAACTACGCCGACGTGGGTTTTGAGTTCGACGAATCCACCCGCCGCGTCGTCGCCATCAGCGCCATCGACAATCTGATGAAGGGCGCGGCCGGCACAGCCGTCCAATGCCTGAATCTGATGTTGGGCTGGGACGAGACGACGGGGCTGGACTTTGCGGGGCTGCATCCGATCTGATGCGAGATGCGTGAAACGTGAGAAGGTCCGGGCGATCTCACGTTTCACGTTTCTCGCTTTGCCGGGAATGGATCGTTCAATGGCGTCAACTCTCACATCCCTCCTCTCCTACCTCCTCGGCTGCTTCTCCAGCGCCTACTATCTGGTGCGCTGGCGAACGGGGGAGGATGTGCGGCTGCACGGCAGCGGCAACGCCGGCGCGACGAACGCGGGGCGGGTGTTGGGCAAGTGGGCCTTTGTGGTGGCGCTGCTCGGTGACGCGGGCAAAGGGGCGCTGGCTGTCGGCCTGGCCGGTTGGCTGACAGGTGGGGATGTGTGGGCTGTGGGGCTGGCAATGCCCGCGGTGATTGTCGGCCACATCTGGCCGGCGCAGATGAAATTCCGGGGCGGCGAGGGTTTTGCCACGGCCATCGGTGCGTTGGCTGCCCTGGATATTGTTCTGCTGGCCGTTGTCGGAGGCGTGGCACTGGTGGTCTATCTGGTCAGCCGCAAGCGTTCGTTGGCTGGTGTGGTTGCGCTGCTGCTGGCCCTGCCGTTGACCGTCTATCTGGGCTGGCCGCTGGGCCATCAGGCCGGTCTGCTGGTCGTGGTACTTGTGATGCTTTGGGCTTTCCGGCGACACATCCGGTCACTTTTTGAGAGAAGAAAAGTGGGATGAAAGAGCTTAACCTGCGCCAACTCAAACACGACGGCGTCTGCTATCGCCACCACCCGACCCAACTGGTAGCCCATTTGCCCGACGGTCTGGTTCTTTTTTCGCCCCGGGGCACGGTGGGTTGGAAGGGCGAAACGTCGTGGACGGCCAGCAACGACGCTTACCATTACTGCTGGTACGACCGCTGGTACAATCTGCTGGAATTCGTCGATCCGGTGGGCAATCTGCTCGAACTCTACGCCCACATTGCCAGCCCGGTGGTTTTGTCCGATGGCGAAGTCAGCTACATCGACTACGAACTGGACGTGACGAATATCGACGGTCCCCGGCTGGTGGACGAGGACGAATTTGTCGAGGCGGTGGAGAAGTACGGCTATTCCGCCGAGTTGCAGGCCCGGTGTTATGCGGTGGCGGCAGAAGCGCTGACGCTGGTTGCCCGTTGGCAGCCAGGATTGCCACCGGAGCAGGCGCTGGCCCAAATTGCCGGGATAGGGATATAACCTGTGGAGAGTTTTCTGCCCGGGCTGTTGTGGACGCCCAGCCAAAACCGGGCGACGTTCGACTCTGGCCTGGCTCCGGAGGCTCTCCTCGCCCGTTTGCAGGCGGGCTTCTCCGACGAATTCCGGGGGCGGGTAGAGGGCAACGGGGTGAAGGTCTGGCGCAGTCGAGGCTACGCGGCCAGTCGGGGCAGCTTTGCCCCCCTTTACTACGGCGTTGTCACAGCCACAGAAACGGGTAGCCGTCTCTCCGGTCACTTTCAGATGCACCCGGTTATGCGCCTCTACACCGGCGCGTGGATCGGGTTGAGCAGTCTGCTGGCGCTGGTCTTTCTGGTCGCGGCGGCCCTGCGCGCCACATCCGAATCCAGCGCGGCGGACGCCCTGCCGGTGCTATTCGTCGCGCTATTACCCCTGGCCGGTCTGTTGCTGGTGCGGGTGCAACAGGCGAAGGGGCGAAAAGATGAGGAGGCAGTGCGAGGGTGGATTGAGAAGATTCTGAGGGAATCCCGGCTAAATTGACGACCAGAAACGTGAAACGTGAAACGTGAGAAAGGCCCGGTAATCTCACGTTTCACGCCTCACGTTTCCTGTGCAAAAAACAGTGCAAGGAGATACATTTTTATGCTCGTTATCAAAGTCGGCGGTGGGAAGGACCTGAATATCGACGCGGTTGTGGCCGATATTGTGGCGCTGCGCGCCGCGGGCCAGGCGTTGATTCTGGTCCACGGCGGCGCGGAGACGACGAATGAGGTGGCCGAAGCCCTGGGCCATCCGCCGGAATTTGTCACCAGCGAGAGCGGCTACGTCAGCCGCCGCACGGACCGGCGCACCCTGGAAATTTTCGAGATGGTCTATTGCGGCCAGCTCAACAAAATGTGGGTGGAGAAGTTGCAGACTGCGGGCGTCAATGCCGTCGGGCTGAGTGGGTTGGACGGACGCATTTTTGAAGGGACGCGCAAGGATACGATTCGGGTGCGGATGAATGGGCGGCGGCTGGTTCTGCGCGACGACTGGACCGGAACTGTCGAGCGGGTCAACACCGACCTGCTGCGTCTGCTCCTGGACAACGGCTACCTGCCCGTTCTCACCCCGCCCGGTGCATCGGACAAGGGCGAAGCGATTAATGTGGACGGCGACCGGGCCGCAGCGATGGTAGCCGCCGCCTTCCAGGCCGACGCGCTGGTAATTCTGTCGAATGTGCCCGGTCTGCTGGCCGACTTCCCCGACGAGTCCAGCCTGATCCGGGAGATTCCCCGCAACAAAGCCGACAGCTTTATGCAATACGCCGAGGGGCGGATGAAGAAAAAAGTGATGGGCGCGGTGGAGGCGATTGCCGAGGGCGTGCAGAAGGTCATCTTCGCCGATGGAAGGGTGGAGAGGCCGGTATCGAGGGCGTTGGCGGGGGAAGGGACGCAGATTCTCTGAAGCGTGAAACGTGAGAAAGGCCGGTGATGGAGGTGCTTTCGTGAAATATCTGGAGTGGGAAGCGAATGTGCCCGGAGCGATAAGGCAGGATTCGGTCTGGCGGGTGGAAGCCTACCGCCTTGCGCTTTTTTTGGCCGATCTCGCCTGGCACGACGCTACCAAACTGATGAAAGTACCCTTCTCCCAACGGGTGGCCGGACAACTGTACGACTCGGCTGGATCAGTGGGAGCAAATATCTCCGAGGGGTATTCACGCGGCACGGGCCGCGACCGGGCACGCTTCTACGAATACGCACTCGGCTCGGCCCGCGAGTGCCGTCACTGGTATCACCAAAGCCGACACGCGCTGGGTGACGAGATTTTCCAGCACAGACTGGGCATACTCACACAGATTATCCGCCTGCTGCTACGAATGGTGCCTGATCAACGCCAGACAACCCTACGAGAGGAAACCGTAATGTATACGACATCAAATATTCTCGACGCCCCCCTACCGACATCAGAGAGTGAAGAAACCAATTCACCCAACACTCACGTTTCCCGTTTCACGTTTCCCGAACGCTCCGATCTGGCCCAGATAGAATCAACTTTCGAATCCGGCGTCGTCTCCCGCCGGGGCGAAACGGTAATGGTTTCCGGCGAGGGCTGCTGGATGATCGACAGCGAGGGCAACCGCTATCTGGACCTGACGTCCAGCCAGGGGGTGGCGATGTTGGGCTATGGGCATCCGGCGCTCAGTGCTGCGATTGCCGAGCAGGCCCAGCGGATGCACGCCTGCCCCGGCTTTTTCAATAACGATACGCGCGCTCTCTTTCTGGAAGCGCTGATTGGGGTGATGCCGAGCCATCTGCGCCACGCCTTTGTGGCGAACAGCGGCGCGGAGGCCATCGACGGCTGCATCAAATTTGCCCGGTTGGCGACGGGGCGCACGGGTATTGTAGCCGCCAAAGGCAGCTTTCACGGGCGCACAATCGGCGCGGTCAGTTTGACCTGGAACCCCAAATACCGCACGCCCTTCGAGCCGCTGCTGCCCGGCGTCAGCCACATAAAGTACAACGACCTGGCCGAACTGGACGGGGCCATCAGCGACGAGACCGCGGCGGTGGTGCTGGAAATTGTCCAGGGCGAAGGCGGGGTGAACCTGGGCGAGGCGGAATTCTTGCAGGGCGCGCAACGGCTCTGCCACGAGCGGGGCGCGCTGCTGGTCATCGACGAAATCCAGACCGGCTTTGGGCGCACAGGCAAGTGGTTCGGTTTTCAGCATTTCGGGCTGGAGCCGGACCTCATCGCCCTGGCGAAGGGGGTGGGCGCTGGTTTCCCGATGGGAGCAATTGTCTATACAGACCGGGTGCAGGAGGCGCTCTTTGTGGGCGCGCACGGCAGCACCTTTGGCGGCAACCCGTTGGCCAGCGCGGCTGGACTGGCTGCCCTCCGCGCCTATCAGGACGAGAATCTGATCGAGCGGGCGGAGGCGGCGGGGCTGCGGCTACGCTCTCGTCTGGAAGAAGCCCTGGCCGATTGCCGGGTGGTGCGGGAAATCCGCGGGCCGGGGCTGATGATCGGCATCGACCTGCGCACAAAAGTCGGACCCTATTTGAAGACGCTGATGGAGGAGTATCGGGTGTTGACCCTGCCCGCGGGGACGACTGTTCTACGCCTGCTGCCGCCGCTGATCATCAGCGACGAGGAGATAGAGATTGGCGTGGCAGCGATTGCTGCGGCGCTTTCGGCATAAAACCAGGACACGTTGACGCTTTGCCGTTCCAGGGATAGAATAGTTCTATGATTACAAAGGTTATCCAGAAAAATAGCAATTTGACCAATCAACTGCTGCTGGTGCAGATGATTCCCTGGGCGGCCGGGTTGGGGCTGCTGCTCATCTACGCCGGGCTGAAACTGCTCAGTGTTACGTTGCCTTTCTGATGCTACCCTTTCTCCTCGATGACCTGTGGAAGCAGTGGGGTTCGCCCCGTCCCCAGGCCATCGCCCTGCTGGGCAGCTATGCCCGGGGCGACGCAGGGCCTTTCAGCGATGTGGACCTGCTCTTTCTGTTGCCCGCGAACGCACCCCCGCCAGAGCGCACCAGCTTTCTGGTGAAGGAGTGGCTGGTGAATGTCAATGCAGTCGGGCCTGAGCAGATCGACGACTGGTTCACCCAACCAGAGCAGGCAGTGAATGTAGTGGCTGCACTGCGGGATGCAGTGGCTCTGAAAGACCCGGATGGACTATTCGCTGATCTTCAGCGCCGGGCCTATGGGTTTACGTGGACAGGAGAGATACAGTCCCAAGCGGATCGCTATGCCAGCCGGGAGATGGTGGGTCTGAGTGAAGAAGCTCACAAAGGGTTGGAAGGGCTGCGTCGCAATGATGTGGGCCGCCTGCTCAACGCCCGTTTTGGCCTCTCGTGGTTACTGGCTCGTGTGTTGCGGGTGCAGCGGGGCATTTTGGGCCACAGCGACAACGGCTTCTACGACGACCTGCGCGCCAGCCTGGGCCGGGAAAGCCGGTGGAGCCGTCTGCTCGCCGCAGCCTTTGGCGTCACTCTTTCTGGTGAACGCCCACCTTCGCTACACGAAGAAGTAATCGCGGGATTGAATCTCTATTGCGAGACAGCCCGTCTGTTGACCGACATTCTGCAAGCCCAGGACAGGCCGCTGATCGATGCAACCGTCGCACGCATTGAACAGAGACTCGGCTTAACCACAATCATCCACGAAAGGATAGAATGACAATGGGTAGACGACACAAACAACTTTTCCTCCTCCTGGCCGGTGCTCTTCTGCTATTGGCTGCCTGCGGCAACGATACCCCGCCCGGGGCCCGGTCCGAATTGGCCGGACCGACGCCTGCTGCCCCATCTGAAAAACCAGCGCAGCCTACAGCCGCGCCCACCACAGCCCCCGCAGAGAAACCGGCCCCACCCGCAGCCCCGGCAGCAGCTCAACCCGTCGGCGGCGACCCGGCCCTGACTGTGGAACAGGTGGCGAGCATCGAGACCTATCGCATGCACGTAGAGGTGGCGAGCGAGGGCAAACCATCCGTACTGGTGGAGATGGCCCACGTCAAGACCCCCCTGGCCGAAGACAACCAGGTGACGCTCTATCAGAACGGCGAGCCGATTCAGATGAATGTGCGCTTTATCAACGACGTACTCTACCTGAGCAACGGTGAAACCTGGTCGGTCATCAGCAACTTCAATCTGGCCGAACTGACGGTCATCACCCCCGGGGCGATGGCGGCCGCCGCGCCCGATTTGACGCTGGTGGGCGAGGAGGAGATGAGCGGGCGCAGGACCCTGCATTTGCGGGGCGACAAGAGCGTCATCCCCGACATCCAGGCGGGCAGCGATTCGTTGAGCGTCAAAGGGGCAGAGGCCGCCCAGTTGGACCTTTGGCTGGATGCAGAGGAGCGCTTTATCGTCAAATTGCTCTTTTCCCTGACGATTGAGGGCAAAACCTTTACCACCGAATTTCTCTACTACGATTTCAATACGCCGATTGTGGTGGAAGTGCCCACGAATATAGAGACAGTCGCCGCCCCGCCCACACCCACGCCCAGCGAAATTATGGCCCTGCTGGGCTTCGATTTCCCCATCCCCGACGGTTCACAACTGTCAGTGGTGGCCCGCACGGCCAATATCCTGACGCCGATGAGCGTGGCCGAGGCCCGCACCCATCTGGAAGAGGCGATGACCACCGCCGGGTTCAGCCAGGTGGGTGACCCGGTGGAACGGGCCAAAGACGAGTTCTTCTACACCTTCCAGCGGGACGAGCGCACAGTCACCGCCAACGTCTTCTCCGTAGTCGCAGGCAAGACGACCATCCAAATCGGAGCAGCGAAATAGGGGGCTGGGGATCGGGGATTGGGGATCGGGGATTGGGGATCGGGGATCGGAGACTGGGGATTGGGGATCGGGTATACCGTCCTCCCCGATCCCCAGTTTCCAGTCCCCAGTCCCCAGTCTCCAGTCCCCAGTCCCCAGTCCCTAATCCCCCCACCAGGAGAATTCGATGCAACCAGCCTCTTTTTCCACCTATTCCCAGGAAGCCGCCGACGCCTGGGACGAAAACGCGGCCTATTGGGACGACTATATGGGCGAGGGCAACGATTTTGTAAATCTGCTCTGCTGGCCTGCCATCGAGCGGCTGCTCGCGCCCGCCGCGGGGATGCGGGTGTTGGATGTGGCCTGCGGCAACGGTTTGACCAGCCGACGGCTGGGGCGGCTGGGCGCACGGGTGACAGCTTTTGACGTCTCCGCCCAGATGATCGAGCGGGCCAGGGCGCGCACTACAGCCGAAGATGGGGAGATCGACTACCGGGTGATCGACGGGGGCGACGACAGTTCCCTGCTGGCGCTGGGTGAAAAAGGCTTCGACGCCGCCCTCTCCAATATGGCGCTCTTTGATATGGCCGCAATCGACCCCCTCTTTGCCAGCCTGACCCGGCTGCTCAAACCCGGCAGCGCCTTCGTCTTTTCGCTGATGCACCCCTGCTTCAACAATATGCACACGATTCATATGGCCGAGCGGGAAGACCGGGACGGGGAGTTGGTCACCACCTACAGTATGAAAGTGACCGGCTACATCTCGCCGTCGGTGAAGCTGGGGTTGGCAATCCCCGGCCAGCAGCGCCCCCACCCCTACTTTCACCGCCCCCTGCAAATGCTCCTGGGCGCGGGCTTTGCCGCGGGCTTTGCAATGGATGGGCTGGAGGAGCGCGCCTTCCCAGCCGATCACCCGGCTGGCCGCAATCCCCTGGGCTGGGGAGCCAACTACGCCGAAATTCCCCCGGTGATGGTGGTGAGGATGCGGCTGCGATGAACCTTCTCCCCCTTCTCGACGAACTGCGCACCATCGCCCGCAATGGCCTGACCTACGCCCAGAACGAGTATGACCGCCAGCGCTACGAACGACTGCTGGAATTGACCAGCCAACAGTACGCCGACTATCTGGACCTGCCCGCGGGTCTGGTCAAAGAGCGCTTGCAGGCGGAATCGGGCTACATCACCCCCAAAGTGGGCGCGGACGCCGCCATCTTTGACGACGACGGGCGCATCCTCCTCCATCTGCGCGCCGATGACCAGCGCTGGTGTCTGCCCTGTGGCTGGCTGGAACCCAACGAATCGCCCCAGGAAGCGGTCGTGCGCGAAACCTGGGAAGAGACCGGGCTGTACGTGCAGCCGGTGGAACTGGTGGGCGTCTTTACCCGGCACTCCGACCCGGCCTGGGGACTGTATACGATGGTGGCCGTCTGCTTCCTCTGCCAAGTGACCGGCGGCGAACTGACCCTCAGCCACGAAGGGCTGGACTTGAAATACTGGCATCTGGGCGAGGTACCCGTCTGGCACGGCAGCCACGAAGGGTACGCACGGGCTGCCTACAGACTGTGGCAAACCGGCGGTGTTCGCCCAGTTTGGTCAGACGTGATACAATCAGATCACTGAATCTATTGCTCACGACAGGAGAGAATCCTATGGCTGCACCCTTAGAATTGTGGGAACGACCCCAAGCCCAGGAGACGGTGATGATCGCGGGCTGGGAACAGTGGGCCGACGCCGGTTCCATCTCCTCTGCCCTGCCCTACTACATCATCGAACAGACCGAAGCCCGCAAGATCGGCGAGATCGGGCGGGATGGCTACTACCTTTTCCAGATTCCCGGCACCCACCACCTGCTGCGCCCAGTGGTCAAGCTGGATGAAGGGCTGGTGCGTTCGATGTCCGCGCCCCACAACGAATTCTACTACGCAGAACGGGGCAATGTGGGGCTGCTCATCTTTGCCGGGGACGAACCCCATATGAACGAGGATGCGTACGCCGACGCCATTCTGAATGCGGCCGAGCAGTTGAACGTGCGCCGCATCATCTCTCTGGGCGGTGTCTATGGGGCAATGCCCTACGACAAAGAGCGCAGCGTCTCCTGCTCCTATAGCCTGCCCCACATGCAGCCCGAGATGGAAAACTACGCGGTACGCTTTTCCAACTACGAAGGGGGCACAACCATCAGCACCTTTCTGGTACACAAGGCCGGTCAGCGGGGTATGGAAGCCCTCTCCTTTCACGGCTTTGTCCCCGCCTACGACTTTGGACAGTCGGGTTATACGGCCCAGGGGCTGCGTATTGAAAACGACTTCAAAGCCTGGTACGATCTGGTGCGGCGGATCAATCATATGCTGGGCATCGGTATAGATGTCTCCCATCTGCGCGAGCAGGCCGACGAACTGACCACTTCTATGGAGGCACAGATCGACGAATTGTCCCGGGAGATGCCCCAACTGAATATCCGCGCCTACCTGGCCGAAGTGGGCAAAGAATTTACCGAGCGGGCCTTTATGCCCCTGGACGATGTGTGGGAAGAGGGATTGGGCGACATTTTCGGCGATTTGGAGGAGTAATGGACTCTCCGGCAGATGCAACCGCACTTCTGCGGGGGCTGGTAGCCATTCCCAGTCTTAGCCGCCAGGAGAGCCGAGCCGCCCACTGGCTGGCAGAAGAGATGGCAGCCCAGGGCTACAGCCGGGCCTATGTGGACGCCGCCGGCAATGCCGTGGGCGAAATGGGCGCAGCCGACGCCGCCCGTACTGTCATCCTTCTCGGCCACATCGACACCGTACCCGGCGACATTCCCGTACGCATCGAAAACGGTCTTCTCTACGGCCGGGGCAGCGTGGACGCCAAAGGGCCGTTGGCGACATTCGTGGCCGCGGCGGCCCGGGTCGGCGACAACTGGGCCAGGGCCAACGACCTGCGGCTGGTGGTGGTGGGCGCGGTGGAAGAGGAGGCGGCCACCAGCAAAGGCGCACGCTTTATCCGGGACCGTTTCAACGGCAACGGCGAACCTATCCCCGACTTCTGCATCATCGGCGAGCCGAGCAGTTGGCAGCGGGTCACCCTGGGCTACAAAGGGCGGCTGCTGGTGGAGATGGAGGCGTCCCAGCCTATGGCCCACAGCGCGGGGCCAGATGCAGGCGTGGCCACAGTGGCCGTGGACCTCTGGAATTGGGTCTCGGCCTATGCAGCAGCCTTCAACGCCCCCCACGACAAAGCCTTCGACCAGCTACTCCCCAGCCTGCGCGACCTCTTTACCTGGACCGACGAGCGTCTCCACGACCGGGTGTCCGCCAAAGTCGGCATCCGCCTGCCCGTAGATTTCCCCATCGACGACTTTCTGACCGGGCTGCTGGCCTGGGCCAACGAACGCACAGCCAACGATGCGCCCGTGCCCCCCCTCCCCGCCGGGGCGATTGGCGACGGCTCAGCCAAAAAGGTGGAAGTTGTCGGCCCGCTCACCCATCTCTCCCTTACGATATACGCCCACGAACCAGCCTGGCGCAGCGACCGCAACAATCCCCTCGTCCGGGCCTTTCTCGCCGCCATCCGCGAGATCAGCGGCGAACGCCCCGGCTTCGTCGTCAAAACCGGCACCAGCGATATGAACGTCGTCGGCCCGGCCTGGGGCTGCCCCATCCTGGCCTACGGCCCCGGCGACAGCAGCCTGGATCACACCCCCGCCGAACACATCTCCCTGGACGAATACTGGCAAGCCGTGCTGGTCCTGGAGCAGGCGTTGCGGAATCTGGGGTGATGCTGGACGGTCTATAGGCCGACAGAACAGGAGTGGGAAGATGATTGGCGAACCAGAAAATGATCGCTGCTATTTTTGCGGCGGTAAATTGACGCCCGGCCTGACTACACTTCCCTTTGTGGTTGGCACAAAAGTTGTGGTTGTTAAAGATATCCCCGCCGAGGTTTGTAACCAATGTAGCGAAGCGGTGATGAGCAGTGAGGTAGCCGCGGTCGTGGATCGCCTACTCAAACAAGTGCATCTGTCAGGATTTGAGGTCTCGATTGTTCCCTTTGGGCAATTGACTTTGCTGCCTGCGTAAATCCGGTATGGGAATACACCGTCTATGCATCGCGTACAGAGGCTGTAGGTCAGGTACGGCGTCCGTGGGTGATCCACAACACCTGTGCATCGGGTACAGCGTCTGTGTACCGGATACAGGAGCTGTGCATCGCGTACAGAGACTGTGGGTCAGGTACAGCGTTCGTGGGTGATCCACAGCACCTGTGCATGATGTACAGACGCTGTACCCACAGTACGGCATCTGTGCGCCGGGTACAGCATCGGTGCATCCCATACAGCTACGGTACGCGTCCGACCGCAGAAACTATCCGGGATTTCCCGCATGGGTCTGGTCGATTCCCGGAAACTGTGCGGACAGATGGGTGGCGGAGATGATGGGATGACGGGGGAAAGAGTGAAATGAATGCGCCAGTTGGCTATGTGTGTCCCAACAGGCCGCGCTCGATCTCTGCGATCAAAAACCCAAGATTGGGGTGAGCCAGACTGAGGCCGGGCGCTGGGATGCGGTGGTGTTTGATGTCAGGGGGGACGTGCTTGTGATGGGGATGGGTACTGGCCAGGTCGGGATCGTTGGGGTGGGGCTGTGAGTCACAATTGGTAGATCTCCAACAACCGCTGTTTGCTTCTACACAACCCACCCCATTCAGCAAAATCGAGCATCCAGGTCTGCTCCTCCGGTTCATTGCCCTGCTGATACCATTCGAAAAATGTGGAGGAGAGCAGGCCATACTGCTGTTCAAATTCGGCTAACGCATTGTCAATAGCGTGGACGTCCCCAAGAATCTCTCGCAACGTCATCGGATTGCCTCACTTCTTGAGCGGATTTCTGGCACTGCCAGAAGTATAACGCGTCTCGAAGGTAGCGGCAAAGACCGCTCTGGTGTGGATCGTTTCAGGGGAACAGCGACACATTCTTTCTGGGCGCGTCCCAAATTGGGGTACGGTGGCTGATTCCGGGAATCGACCAGACCAATTGTCTATGCCGGAGATCGCCTGGTCGATTCCCGGAATCGGCTGTCCTCATTTCGGGGGGGTTGTCACATCTACACATACGATTACAATCGGTGAAGCCCCAACGGTCACACCGACAGAGACGCCAACGGAAATGCCCACCAGCACATTGACACCCACGGCAACAGCGACAAATACCTCAACAGCCATGCCTTCGCCAACCGCTACGCAGACTCCGACCGCGACGGCCACGACGACGCCAACGGGAACACCGACGCCGACCAAAACTGCCACGGGAACGCCAACACACACTGCCACCCCAACCCCAACCGCGACACCTACCGGGTCAGTGCAGACAGAGTGGCGCGTCTATTTGCCGGGGATTCGCCGGTGACAGACTTCTGGACAACCCTCCCCCACCCCCTTATCGGCCTCGCGCCGATGGACGGCGTGACCGATCACCCCTACCGCCATATCCAAAAGCGCTATGGCAAGCCCGACCTGCTCTGCACCGAATTTGTGCGGGTGGAGCGGCTGATGGGGGGCGAAATCAGACCCCTGCGGGAGCTGCTCTACGACGAGAGCCAGCGCCCGCTTGTGGCCCAGGTCTATGGCACGCAACCGGAGGCTTTCCGGCAGGCGGCGCTGCTGCTCTGCCGTCTGGGCTTCGACGGCATCGACATCAATATGGGCTGCCCGACCAAAAGTGTGGCGGACAACGGCGCGGGCGCGGGGCTGATCTGCGCGCCGGAGCGGGCCACGGCGATTATCGCGGCCACCCGGGCCGGTCTCCGCGATTGGCAGAACGGCGCGACTGCCTGGGATCTCCCCGATAGTTCCCCCGTCATTGCCCGGCTGGTGGAGGAACGCCACGCCCAATTGCCCCTGGAAGTCCAGCAGCCCCGGCCCATCCCGGTCAGCGTCAAGACCCGCATCGGTTATGACCGCTCCCAAATCGACCAGTGGATTCCCCATCTGTTGGCGTGCGCGCCCGCCGCCATCGCCATCCACGGGCGCACGCTGACCCAGGGCTATACGGGGCAGGCGGATTGGGATGCGATTGGGCAGGCTGTGGAATTGGCCCAGGGGTCGGGGACGCTGATTCTGGGCAACGGGGATGTGGCGAACCGGGCCGACGGTCTGAGGCGGGTAACAGAATTTGGGGTGGACGGGGTGCTGATCGGGCGGGCCAGCTACGGCAATCCCTTTGTCTTTTGCCCGCAGGTGGATGGGGAGGTAACGGAGAGATACACTTTTCTTCCCATCGCCCGGCAACACGCCCGCCTTTTTGAAGAGAGTCTGGCTGGCTGGTCCGGCTATTCATTCCGATTTATGCACAAACATTTGGGCTGGTATGTGCGGGGTGTGCCGGGGGCCCGGGGGCTGCGGGGTGAACTCCTATGTACTTCTGACGCGGGGCAGGTGGACGAGATACTCCAGCGCTATCTGGCCTGTCGTACGCGTTGGGAAAGTAAATGAGAAGCAGGCCAGCCGGAGTACTCTCTCCTGGCTGGCCTGCTTCTCGCAGATTGGCAAACCTATCGTTCCAATCTATTCTTTGCCTTCACCCGACGGGTCCGGCGCACCCATAATATTGAAGCCGCCGTCCACGTAGAGCACTTCTCCCGTTACCTTGCGCGACCAGTCGCTGAGCAGATAGCGGGCAGCGTCGCCAATATCTTCCTGATCCACATTGCCCATCGGCGCCACCGACCCCACATAGTTCAAGCTCTTACGGAAGCCACTGACACCAGAAGCCGCCAGGGTTTTGATGGGGCCGGCGCTGATAGCGTTGACCCGAATCTGATTTTGCCCCAAATCCCAGGCCAGATAGCGAATCGTGGCCTCCAGAGCCGCTTTGGCAACACCCATCACATTGTAGTTGGGCGTCACCTTTTCCGCGCCGTAATAGGTCATCGCCAGCATCGCGCCGCCGTTGGGCATCAGAGGGTAAGCCCGTTTTGCCAGAGCAACCAGGCTGTAGCAGCTCACATCCAAAGCCACCCGAAAGCCTTCGCGACTGGTGTTGACAAAGCGACCGCCCAGTTCCTCCCGGGGGGCATAGGCAATGGAATGAACCAGAAAGTCAATCGTACCGAAACGCTCGGCAACTTTGGCAAAGAGAGCGTCGATGGCCTCCTCGTTGGTTACGTCGCACTCCTCCACAAAAGTGCTGCCAATACTTTCGGCCAGGGGTTCCACCCGCTTCTGTAAAACTTCCCCGGCATAACTGAAGCCCAACTCAGCGCCTTCTGCGGCCAGAGCCTGGGCAATGCCCCAGGCGATTGAGTTCTTATTGGCTACGCCAAAAATCATCCCGCGTTTTCCATCGAAAAGGCCCATCTTCATTCTCCTCTGTCGGTAGATCAAATTCGATTCGGTTTGTGCGCGTGGTTGCGCCTGTCAGTGTATCCCAATTGGCAAGAAAGGCAAGTCTGTAAAGATCAACACCACACGCCCCTGTCAGTTGCGCGGATTGCAGTCCTGAATGATCGAGTCTCTTTGCCTGACGCAAAGAGTTAAGTGAAAGTGCTTTCTTGGTAATTTTCGTAAAGTTCACGCAAACTAAAGTACCAAATCTCATTGAAATCGGCCAAAATTCGTCCGAAATTCGCCAAATTCGTGCTTTACAAACCAAAACTTCTGTGTTACACTTCTGGGCAAGAAGAACTGAGTTGTCACGTTGTGGTTGGAAGCCACTATCGGGGGAAGCGTGACGAGTCAGTTCTTCCCATTTAAGAGACAAAACGGGGGCAGCTTTGGCTGCCCCCGTTTTGTGTTCATTGGTAGCTACTTAGGGTGCGACGCACTCGCCAGGAGTAGATTCCCACTGCAAAACGGGTGTGGCGAGTGCGTCGCACCCTGAGCCTGAGTAGTTGTGTTCATTGGCTATCAGGCCGAACGGATGCGCAAGTAACGCCGCTTGCCCACCTGCAACACCTGATCCTTGCCTGGTGTATAGGCGATCTCAACCCCCACATTTTCGACTGCTTCTCCGTTGAGACGGACGCCCCCTTGCAACACAAGCCTCCGCGCCTCGCTGTTGCTGCGGGTCAGTTCCGCCGCGTTCATCAGATCAAGCAGACCGATGGCCCCGTCAATGGTGTACGCCGGCGCATCGCTGGGAATATCGCCCTCGAACATACGCCGGGCATCCTGCGCGGCCTGATCGGCGGCTGCGTCCCCGTGGAAAATACTGACAATCTCCCAGGCCAACAGGGACTTGGCCTCTTGGGGGTTCAGTGTACCCGCTTCGATCTCTGCCAACAAACCGTCGATCTTTGCCTGACTCCAACGGGTGACCAGTTCGGCAAAGTTGCGGAAGGTGTGATCGGCCAGATTCAGCACTTTTGTAAAGATGACGCCCGGCGCTTCGTGGATGCCGATGGAGTTGCCCGTGGACTTGCTCATACGCAGCGTTCCGTCTGTCCCCACCAGAATGGGGAAGGTTAACACAACCTGGGGAACTGCACCCCTGGCCTCCATCAATTTGCGCCCGGCCATCAGGTTGAAGAGTTGGTCCGTGCCGCCGATCTGCACGTCCGTATTCAGCGCCACCGCGTCGTAGCCCTGCATCAGCGCGTAGAAGAATTCGTGCAGCCAGATGGGGTCACCTTTGGCGTGGCGTTTGCTGAAGTTGTCCCGGGTCAGGAATTGCTGGACAGTAAAGTTGCTGGCCAGATCGATCACATCCCCAAAACTGAGTTCGCCCAGCCATTTGTGGTTATACTCCACAAGCGTCTTCTGTCTGTCCAATACCCGGAAAGCCTGTTCCGTAAAGGTGCGGGCGTTTTCCATAGCAGCGCCTAAGGTCTGTTGCTGGCGTGCGCTCTCCTTATCGCTGGGGTCACCGATAGTGCCGGTGAAGGTGCCGATAAGAAAGACGACTTCGTGGCCCAATTCCTGAAACTGGCGCAGTTTGCGCAGGGGCACAGTGTGGCCCAGATGCAGGTCGGAAGAGGTGGGATCAAAGCCGCAGTAGACCCGCAGAGGTCGTCCGGTGGCGCTGGCCTTTTCCAGGCGCGCCCGCAGCTCCTTTTCCATATTCGTTCGGGTCAGGTCGTCGCCAAAATCGACGCCCCGCATGAGAATGTTCATCTGTTCATCGACAGGTGGGAAGGTTGTCATTGTGCGTTCCTGTATTGGTTGAATCGTTTACTGGTTGACTGGACAGGCTTCCCGCAAAACAAAAACGCGTGGCTGTGCGCCACGCGTTCAAGACGGGAAGACGGTCTGGCTTAGAAGCAGACCGGTTAATCGGCGCGCGCAGGTAGAGCGGGGCGTCTTGCGCCCCACAGATACGAGTAGCCATATTCCCTGCGCACAACCGGATGCCTGTTCATAGGTAGACTATAGCACGCGCAATTGAATAAGCGCAATTTCTTACCCCACTCAACTACGCGGTTATCTACCTTTCTCTAAAATCGAGGCGAAGACCCGGCCCATTCAATAGGAGATGCAGCCAGTTGAGAATCGGCCCCTGGCCTGTTTAATAATTCAGGCTCTGAGCGCGCAGCTTTGTGACCACGGAAAACACAAAATACACGGAAAATTCTCTTTCGGCTTTTCTTCTGTGTATTCCGTCTTTTCTGTGGTCAGATCAAGAGTCTGTTTAATAATTCAGGCTCTAAGGTAAGGGAATTGCACCTCTACCTCCCTTCAAAGCGCGGGCTGCGAAAAACGAGCGTTCGATCGGGGGTCTTCTCCACCCGACGCAACAGCACAGGTAATTGACCAAACCGGTTGCAAATTCTAGCGTGAAGCGCTTGAAAATCCTCGTCTGCATCCACAATTTCCTTGCGATGGATCGCTACATATTTCTCCAGATAGTGGGCGACGAGTTCGCCGTGCATTTCCCGAAATGCTTCAGACTCTGCATTAATCGTCTCCCGATCCATTTGACGTAGATAAGAACGTACCGCCAGGTCCAACAGATCATTTGGTTCGATCTCTCTTTGAGAAGCTGTCTCCTCTAGTCGCTCCGCCAGATCGGATTGTAATGTGACAATTGACACGCTTGTGCCTCCTAACTTAAATCGCTGATCACAATTAGAACTTCGGCTGATGTTCCGCCAGCGCGGGGTCTGCGCCCAGGAGGAAGCCAAAATCCATCCCCTCCGGAGCCTGCATAATCGAATCGAGAAAGAGCTTGCCATAGCCCCGGCTGTAGTGGGGCACGGGCGGCTGCCACTCGGCCCGACGCCGGGCCAGTTCGTCGTCGCTCACGTGGAGGTGAAGACGGCGGTTTTCCAGGTCCAGTTCAATCTCGTCCCCATCCCGCACCAGGGCCAGGGGACCGCCGATAGCCGACTCCGGCGCGACGTGGAGGACGATTGTGCCGTAGGCCGTGCCGCTCATACGGGCGTCGGAAATACGCACCATATCCCGCACGCCCTGCTTGAGCAGTTTGGTGGGGATGGGCAGGTTGCCCACTTCGGGCATTCCCGGCCCGCCGATAGGCCCGGCGTTTTGCAGAACGAGAATATCGTCCGGGGTCACGTCCAGCTCCGGGTCGCCGTAGCGGGCCTGGAGATCGGGGATGCTGGTGAAGACGACCGCCCGCCCCCGGTGTTGGAGCAGACGGGGGGTGGCCGCCGCGTGTTTGATGACCGCACCGTCCGGGGCCAGATTTCCCCGCACAATCGACAGCCCGCCCTGGCTGTCCAGGGCTGTCTCCAGGGTACGGATGACATCCGGGTTGTGGATTTCCGCGTCCGCCACATTCTCGGCCAGGCTACGCCCGGTGACTGTCAGCACGTCCCCGTGGAGGAGGGGCAGTAATTGCTTCAGCACAGCCGGAATCCCCCCGGCGTAGAACAGGTCCTCCATCTGGTATTTGCCGCTGGGACGCAGATTGGCAATCAGCGGCGTGCGGCGGCTGATCTCGTCGAAGAGGTCCAGAGGCAGGGGAATGCCCAGACGCCCGGCCAGGGCAGGCAGATGGACGACGGCATTTGTGCTGCCGCCGATGGCACAGAGGAGGGTGATGGCATTTTCCAGGGCCTCCCGTGTCAGAATCAGGGAGGGCCGCAGCCCTTCGGCCACCATCCCCACAATGCGCCGCCCGCTCTGCTCGGCCAGACGCAGACGGCGGGAATCGACCGCGGGGATGGCGCCGTTACCGGGCAGGGCCATGCCCAGGGCTTCGGTCACAGAGTTCATTGTGGAGGCCGTGCCCATTACCATACAGTGGCCGTGGCTGCGCACCAGATTGTCCTCCACTTCGGCGTATTGGCCCGGGGTCAGCTTGCCCGCCCGGAATTCATCGCTCAGCCGCCGACAGTCGGTACACGCGCCCAGCATCTGCCCCCGCCAGTTGCCGTTGAGCATTGGCCCGCCCGAGACGAGCAGGCTGGGGATGTCGGCGCTGGCCGCGCCCATCAGGGCCGCGGGGGTCGTCTTATCGCAGCCGGTCAGCAGCACCACCCCGTCGATGGGGTTGCCCCGGATCATCTCTTCCGTGTCCATTGCGGCCAGATTGCGCCAGAGCATTGAGGAGGGGGTCAGGTAAATCTCGCCCAGGCTGATGGTGGGAAATTCCAGTGGGAAGCCGCCAGCCTGCCAGACCCCCCGTTTGACCGCCTCGACCAATTGGGGAAAGTGGGCGTGGCAATTGTTCAGTTCGCTGTAGGTATTGCAGATACCGATGACGGGCTTGCGCATATCTTCTTCGTCAAAGCCCATGGACTTTGTAAAGGTGCGGTGGATCAGCCCGGCGGTAAAGTCATCCTGAAAAAAGGTGGTGCTGCGGTTGGTCTGTTCGGCTGGGGTAAGAGTAGTCATTGGGTCGCCCTGGGTAGTGGTAGGAATCGAACACAGCCCAAAGTATAGCCGATAGCTGCCCGATGTCAACCGTCTCCAGAAGGCGCGCATCCATCGCAAATTGCGCATCCCTCTCTGCCCTGGCGTGTGTTACAATGGGGTGGAACAACAGTCGTTAGACACACCAGGCCACACGACCGGCTGACACCGGTAACGACGAAAATATTGTACGTCGGACTGTCAGTCCGACTGGTCTGCAATGTCGCTGGTCGGACTGACAGTCCGACGTACGAATGGCTATTTTCACATCAGTTGTACACGAGGAAACACACCCATAATCAATGAAAATC
>JAHDWH010000132.1 GCA_023384455.1 Caldilineaceae bacterium
CCGCAACCTCATCTGGACAGTGCGCCGCACCAAAACGGGAAGTTATTCTTTGACAGGCCCTTATTATCAGCTCACCCCGCAATGCTGTACTCGTACTGCCCGCGCACGGGCGCGTTCTCGGCATAGCGGGAGAGGCGGAAGATGTGCGGGTCGAAGAGCGGGTCAGACTCGCCTGTGATCAGATCCGCCATCATCAGCCCCACGGCCGGCCCCAGTTTGAAGCCGTGGCCGCTGAAGCCAGCGCAGAGGAAGAAGCCGCTGCCTCTGCGCACTTCGTCCACAATCGGATGCCAGTCCGGTGTGATCGCGTAGAGCGCGGCATAGCCGCCCGTACTCTGGCTCTCTTCCAGCGCCGGATAGCGCTGCACCAGCAGTTCCCCCACATCCAACACAAAGGGTATATCCACCGATTCTTTGAAATCATCCGGGTCCACCACCGCATCCCCCTCTGCCGGATCGACCAGACCGGCCAGGGTCAGCCCGCCAGTCTCCGGGCGGAAGTAGGAGGCGCGCGCAAAATCCACCACCACCGGGTGTTCGGCTTCGTGGCCGGGCGGGCGGCGGAAGAAGGCCACCTGCACCCGACAGGAGTTGATGGGTGCATCCACGCCCGCCAGTTTCGCCACCCGCGCCCCCCAGGGACCGCCGCAGTTGACTACCTGCGGCGCATGGAAAGCGCCCTGAGATGTCTCCACCCCCACCACTTTACCGTCCACAAAGCGAATGCCCGTGACTTCTGTGCGTAAAAAGAAGCGCGCGCCGTGGCGTTTGGCCCCGTTGGCGTAGGCGTGGACGGTCAGATAGGGGTCCGCATAGCCGCTCTCCGGCTCGTAGGCCGCCGCCACCAGATCGTTCGTTTCCAGACCGGGCATCAACGCCGCCATTCCATCTGCCGACAGTAACTCAGTCTGAATGCCCACCCGCTGTTGCAAGGCCACATTGGCTTCCAGACCGGCCTGGTCTTTGGCCGAGACCAGCGCCAAAAAACCCGTCCGGTGGAATCCACATTCGCCACCCACCTCCTTCTCGAAGTGTTGAAAAACCCGCAAGCTATAGAGGGCCATACGGGCGGTCAATTCATTCGAATAGTGCTGGCGGATGATGGCCGACGACTTGCCGGTAGAGCCGTCGCCGATCTGCCCCTTCTCCAGCACGGCCACCCGCAGCCCCCGTTTTGCCAACTGAAAGGCTGTGCTGCACCCCATAATGCCAGCCCCGATGATGAGTACATCGAAATTCTTGGACATTCTCCCCGCCTTTCCGCGTAGTGGTATTGATAGACAGCTTGTAACTGCTCACCCCCACCCAACCTCCCCCACTGTGGGGGAGGAGTCGCTCCACTTCCCTCTCTGGAATGGGGAGGGGTAGGGTGGGGTCAGCCAACCAGCCGGCTGATTTTCCAACTATTCTACCGCTTGCGGTCAAGAAGTTCAACCTGGACGGGGCTGGTCATTGGGCCGGGATGATGGGATAATGGGCAAGTGGGCGGCTGCCCAATCCGATCAACAGAAAATGGAAGGTAAAGGAGCAAAAATGAGCTTAAGGGTCACGGATGGGATTCGCCACTTGGCAGAGAACGGGCTGAATCTGTGGGCTGTTTTCGCCTGTTCATCCCTGCCACCGACTATCGCCGAGCCAATGAGGGATGCCGGGATTGCCGTGGGTGACTATTCCCGGCTGGTGGTAGTCGGTCACGGAGGCAGGGGAATGTGGGAGGCTCTGGGCCGTTTTGGTTTCAGAACGGACGATCCGGTGGATTTCTTCTCGACTCATCTGGTACAGCAGATGATCGGGGACTATCTGGACGATGCCCGATCACAGATCATCTACCCAGGCAGAGGCCCGGGTGTCCCGCTGATCCGGCTGGGCGAGGCGGCCGGCTGGAGTCGTCCTTCGCCAATCGGGCCGGGGATTCACCCGGAGTACGGTCTCTGGTTTGCCTATCGGGTTGCCTTTCTGACGGATGCGCCTCTGCTCGAGACAGAAAAGCTCTCTCCCTTGCGTCCTTGCGACACCTGTGAGGGACGGCCCTGTCTGGGCGGTTGTCCAGCCGGGGCCGTGCGTTGGCCCGTGGATTTCCAGTTGCAGCCTTGCCTGGGGTATCGCTTGGCCCACGAATCTCCTTGCGCCGACAGATGCCTGGCGCGTCTGGCCTGCCCTGTGGCGCCCCAGCACCGCTACAGCGATGAGCAGATCGGTTACCACTACCGCCACTCTCTGCCCTCCCTCCGCCGGTATTGGATGAGCACCGGCAACCTCGGGAATCCACAATCCGGGTAGGCAATTGTCCTGCGCACTTTCTGATTCGGTGCGATCTGGGCTACAATCGAACATATGAACTACACCCACCTGCACGTCCATTCCCAATATTCGCTGATGGCCGCGACTGCATCGGTTGACGATCTGGTGGCCCGGGCGCAGGCGGATGGGCTGGCATCCCTGGCGCTGACGGATACGAACGCGCTGTATGGCGCGGTGAGCTTTGCCAAAAGCTGTGGGGCGGCAGGGATTCAGCCGCTGATTGGGATGGCGCTGACGGTGCAGTTGCCCGCGGACGGGGAGGCGCTTCCCCCGCCGGAAGCGCTGCTGCTGTTGGCCGAAAATCCGGCGGGCTACCGCTCCCTCTGCCGCCTCTCCTCGGCCATCCAAAACCACCCGGACAGGGAGGAGCGGGCGGCGCGGGGGCTGGTCTGGGACGATCTGCGGGAGAACCGGGAGGGGCTGCTGGCGATTGGAGGCGGGCGGCGCAGTTGGCTGGAAAGCTGTCTGCGGGCGGGCGACGAGCGGGCCGCGGGCCGTTTTGTGGGCAAGCTGGCCGGGCTGTACGACGAGCGGGCCTTTCTGGCCTTGGAAATCCACCGGGCGGCAGACGCGGAGATCGCCCGGCAGGTGGCCGGATTGGGGGAGCGCTTTGGGCTGGCGTCGCTGGCCGTGCAGCCGGTCTATACGCTGGAGGCGGAGGATCGGGCGTTGCTGACGCTGCTGGCGGCGATGGCGAGAAATTGTCGGTTGGCAGAGGTGTCGCCCGGTCAGCTACCCCACGGCGGCGACGGGCAGGTGACAACCCATTGGTTGTCTGGTGCTGCGATGGAGGCGAGGTTCGCCGATTTTCCCAAAGCGCTGGCCGCCACCGCGGAGATCGCCGCCCGCTGTCAGCCCTGCCTGCCCGACGGACGACCGATTTGGCCGGTAATCCAGAAGCCACTGATGAACACAGATGAACGCGGATGGGAAGATGAGGGTAAGGACGATGAAAGTCACGACAAGGCGCTGGCGGCGCTGGCACAGACAGGGCTGAAGCGAATCTACTGCGGTGACACCGACCCGGCGATGGGGGCGCGCTTGGAGAAGGAATTGGCCGCGATTGCCGTGCATGGCTTTGCGCCGCTTTTTTTGCTGGTAGCCGATTTGGTGGATTTCGCCCGGGCCCGGCAGATTCCGGTGAGTACCCGGGGCAGCGTGGCCAATTGTCTGGTGGCCTATTGTGTGGGGATTACGGATGTGGACCCGGTGGCCCACAAGCTGCTCTTCGAGCGCTTTCTGAATCCGGCGCGCACGGAACTGCCCGACATCGACCTGGACTTCTGCTCGAGGCGGCGGGATGAGGTGCTGGAATATGCCCGGGGGCGCTTTGGCGCGGATCGGGTGGCCCTGGTGGCGACGGTCAGCACCTTTCAGGCTAAATCTGCGGTGCGGGAGACGGGTAAGGCGTATGGGTTGGACGAAGAGGCGATCAAACGGCTTTCCCGGCTGCTGCCCCGGGAGTGGCACCCGGACCCCCGGCGGCGGGAGCGCAAGACGGTGGACGATCTGCTGGCCGAGCTGGACGATGCCCGGGAGCAGGCGGTTGTGCGCCAGGCCTGGCGGCTGATCGGCCAGCCCAGCCACCTGTCGGTACATCCCGGCGGGCTGGTGGCGACACCCGGCCCCACAACTGATTACGCGCCCTTGCAGTGGACGCCGAAGGGTTTTGCGATTACCCAATACGACCACAAAGACGCGGAGGCCATCGGGCTGGTGAAGGTGGACGTGCTGGGCATCCGCGCCCTGACTGTGCTGGCCGACGCCGTGGAGATGGTGCGGGCGCGCTATGCGCCGGGGTTGCGGTTGGAGACGATCCCGGACGGGGACCCGACGACCGCGGAGATTCTACGCACGGGGGATACGATTGGCGTTTTTCAGTGCGAGTCCACCGGTGCGCAACGGACTCTGCGTCAGTTGCGGGCGGGCAACCAGCGGGATTTGGCCGTCGCCAACGCCTTTTTCAAACCGGGGCCGGCCACAGGCGGGATGGCCCCGGCCTTTGTGCGCCGTTATCGGGGAGAGGAGCCGGTGCGCTTTCTGCATCCGGCCCTGCAGCCGATTCTGGGCGACACCCAGGGGGTGCTGCTCTTTCAGGAGCAGATTTTGCGGCTGGCCACGGAGATCGCCGGGCTGAGTTGGGAGGAGGCCGAGCATCTGCGCCGGGGGATGAGCAAATTCCGGGCGGATGAGATGGAGCACATCCGGGCGCGCTTTGTGGCCGGATGTCAGCGGGAGGGCGGTGTCCTGAGCCAGCGGTGTCCTGAGTTTATCGAAGGGTCGAAGGGCGGGCCGGGGCTGTCGGATCAGCAGGCCCGCACGCTGTGGGAGCAGGTGGCGCCTTTCGCCGGTTATGGCTTCAACCAGGGCCACGCCACGGCCTACGCAGCGGTATCCTATCGCTCGGCCTATGTGAAGGCCCACTGGCCCGCGGAGTTTTTGTGTGCGCGGCTGGCGGATTGGGGCGGTTTCCATCACCCGGCGGTCTACATCGCCGAGGCCCGGCGGCTGGGGATTGCCGTGCGCCCGCCGCATGTGAACTTCAGCGGGGGGCATTTTTCACTGGTGTATGAGGAAAAAAGGACACGGATTGACACGGATATAAAAGGATTTTCACGGATGAAAGAAGAAAGAGGGACGCAGATTGACGCAGAGGAACGCAGATTTTCGCAGGGTAAAATCCGTGAAAATCCGTCTGATCCCTTAAATCCGTCTCCTTCTGTCCCGGTGTTGTATATGGGATTGGGGCAGGTGCGGGAGTTGACGAGCCGCACTGGGGAACGGATTGTGGCGGAGCGGGCGGCTGGACCCTTTGCGGATTTGCGGGATTTCCTTCTGCGAGTAGAGCCTCAGCCAAAGGAGTTGAATCATCTGATCCGCTGCGGGGGGCTGGACGGGCTGGGCGCGAGCCGGGCCGGGCTTTTACAGGAGGCGGAGGATTTGCGGCGTTCGGGTCACGCGGGGCAGATGGGCTTTGGCTTTCTCGGCGCGGATGTGGCCGCGGAGAGCGCGAGGGAACGGCTGGCCTGGGAGACGGAACTGCTGGGCCAGCCGGTCAGCGTGCATCCGGTGGAACTGGTTCCCCGTCCGCCCGGCTGTGTCGCCCTGGCCGATCTGCCGTCTCAGCCGGGCAAACCGGTGACAGTCGTCGGTGTCCGGCTGCCCGGCTGGACCGGGGGCAAAGGCTTCTTTCTGGACGACGGCACGGGGTATGTCGTGGCGCAGGGGGAGGGACAATCTCCCAAGCCGTGGCAGGTGGTGACGGTGCGGGGGCGCTGGCAGGTGGATTCGTGGGGTGGGGGGGTGTTGGTGGTGGAAGTATCCTTGTAACCGACATATTTGGATGCTACAATAGGCTATGATCGAAAGTATCAAACATCGGGGGCTGCGCCGTCTATATGAGCAGGGAGCTTTTATGAAATATCCACCCCATCCGAGCTACGATTTAGCCCAGGCCCGCAACCGGGCAGATTTGCTCAACGTGCATCCCTATGAACCGGCGCATTCGCATACGGAACAACCCGCGCTGGCGTGAATGGTGACAAGGAAAATCGTCATTATGAAAATAGCTAAAAGTTCGATTTCCCAAACTCACTCCTATCGCGAAACCGGGGAGTTTTGGGACACCCACGAAATCACTGATTTTTGGGATGCGACAGAGCCGGTCGAATTCGAGGTTGACATTCAGTCCGAGACGCGCTACTACGCGCTGGACCGTAAGTTGGTCGAGGAAGTCGGTCAGATTGCCTGGCAGCGAGGCATTTCGGTCGAAACGCTATTGAATCTTTGGGTATACGAGAAGATAGCTGAAGAACCGCTATCTGTTATTGCGGCGTAAAATTGCAAATGGAATCAGTCGCGCAGTATGACGTTCAGCAAATTTCAAAAGTAAATGGCGTAGTCAATTTGACTGAACGCGCCGACAAGTTCCGCGTCGAAGCGTATGGCAAGCTGACCGGCGGACAGCGGTCAAAGATGGGACAATTCTTTACCCCGCCACCTGTGGCCCGGTTTATGGCTTCGTTGTTTGGCGAATCGCCGCGGGAGATTCGCCTCCTGGATGCAGGCGCGGGGGTCGGAGCACTGACAGCCGCCTTTGTGGAAGAAACAGTAGGACGAACATCCCAACCTTCCCAGATTTCGGTGATCGCCTATGAACCCGAAGCGTTGCTGGCAGAATATCTGCGCTGCACCCAAACTGCCTGCCAACAGATTTGCCAGGAGCGGGGCATAGAATTGCGTGGCGCTGTATTAGAAGAAGATTTTATCCACGCTGGCGCGGAAATGCTGCGTATGGGGCTATTTCCGGTCGCGCGCCATTCGTTCAATCGGGTTATTCTGAATCCTCCCTACAAGAAAATCAATAGTGGTTCCATCCATCGACAGCTACTGAGCGGCGTTGGAATCGAGACCAGCAACCTATACGCTGCCTTCTTAGCAATCGCCGTTGAATTGTTAGAACCGGGCGGTGAGTTGGTTGCGATCACACCTCGCAGTTTTTGCAACGGCCCCTACTTCAAAGCCTTCCGCAAGCTTTTTCTGGGAACAATGGCCTTCCGGCGTATACACATCTTTGAGTCCAGGGAGGAAGCATTCAAAGACGACGAAGTGCTGCAAGAAAATATCATCTTTCACGCGGTCAAGACAGATGCAAGGGAAAGGGTTCTGCTCTCTACAAGTCCCGGTCCGTCGGGCGATGGCATGACCGGGCGCGAGGTGGAATACCGTCAGGTGATCGACCCAGACGATCCCGACCAGATCATCCATTTAGCGACCAGCCAAATGGATTCTTTTGTGCGAGAGCGGCTCAGTCAATTTCGCTTTTCTCTGGCAGAACTGGGGATTGGGGTTTCGACAGGCCGGGTCGTTGATTTTCGCGCCAGAGAATTTTTAAGAGATGTACCCGACGATGCGAGCGCTCCCCTCATTTATCCAATTCACTTTGCGAATGGTGGGATTCAGTGGCCCAAATTGGATAGCCGGAAACCGAATGCCATCGCTATATCTGACGACACCAACTCGCTCTTCTTGCCATCCGGCGATTATGTGCTGGTCAAGCGCTTCTCGTCCAAAGAGGAGCCGCGCCGGGTAGTTGCGGCCCTGTACGATTCAGAGAAAATTGCTGCGTCCGTCGTAGGGTTTGAAAACCACCTGAACGTATATCATTGCAACCACGCGGGACTGCCGAAAGATGTGGCCAGAGGTCTTACCCTATTTTTGAATTCGACGCTGATCGACAGCTATTTTCGACAGTTCAACGGTCACACACAGGTCAACGCGACAGATTTGAAAAAGTTGTCGTATCCAGCTCTGCAGATGCTTGCCGCGCTGGGACGACATACAGAAACAAAGTTTCCATCGCAACAAAAAATTGATGAATTAGTAGAGCGAGAGATTCAACAAATGGCCGACATTCAATCTCCTAATCCGGTTAGTGCAAAGCGCAAGATCGAAGAAACAATGCGCTTTCTGGAAAGTCTTGGCTTTCCCAAAGGCCAGCAGAACGAACGCTCTGCACTCACCCTCCTTGCACTTCTCGATTTGAAGCCGGGTGCCGATTGGTCTGAAGCAAGCGAACCACTGATTGGGATCACACCAATTATGGATTTCTGCCGTGACCACTACGGCAGACAATACGCGCCCAACACCCGTGAAACCTTCCGCCGACAGACGATGCACCAGTTTGTACAGGCTGGGCTGGCTATCCCCAATCCCGATGATCCGGGTAGGCCAGTCAACAGCCCGAAGTATTGCTACCAAATCGAGCCAAATGCACTTGCCTTATGTCGGAAGTTTGACTCGCCTGCCTGGAACGACGGACTGCGCAGCTATTTGCTCTCCGTAGACACCTTGAAACAGCGCTATGCCAGAGCGCGTGAGATGAAGATGCTCCCCGTTACACTTGCGGAAGGGCAGGAGTTGTATTTGACACCCGGCGACCACAGCAGCCTGGTCAAGGCCATTCTCGATGAGTTTGCCCCGCGCTTTGTTCCTGGTGGCCACGTACTCTATGTGGGCGACACGGGGGGGAAGTGGCGATATTTCGATGAGGAGGCGATGGGAAGATTAGGCGTTACAATCGATGTCCACGGAAAAATGCCTGATGTGGTGATCCATCACATCAAAAAAGGGTGGCTGGTTCTGATTGAGGCAGTCACAAGTCACGGCCCAGTTGATCCCAAACGGCGTGAAGAATTGGCGATTCTCTTTCGGGATTCCAGCGCGGGGCTGGTCTACGTCACAGCCTTCCTACGCCGTAGCGATATGGCAAAGTACGTCAGCGAAATCTCCTGGAAGACCGAAGTCTGGGTGCAGGAGGCGAGTACGCATTTGATTCATTTCAACGGTGAACGTTTTCTGGGGCCATACGAATCCTGAACAATGCCAACATCTGACCCCACCCTCAACGCCGTCCTTCACGAACTTACCAACAGCCTGCGCGCCTTTCTGGGCGACAACCTTCTGGCCGTCTATCTGCAAGGCGCGCACGGCGCGGGTGGATGGGATATTTACAGCGATGTGGACTTTCTGGTGGCGCTGAAAGAGGAGATCCCCGCTGTCCAAGTGCCCTGACTGGACCGCCCGCGACAGAGTTGATCGACCCGGTATCCGCCGAGGATCTGCGGGCCGAGGTGCGGGGGTGATGGCCGAATGGGGCGGGGAGATTGTCAACGGCTATTTGCCCAGATAGCGCTCGATCATCTGAATAATCAGCCCCACATCCAGTCGGGCGTCGGACAGGGGTGTGCGGCTGGGAACGCCCTCCCGGATGGCCCGGTAGAAGTGGCGTAGCTCCCGGCTGAAGGCGCTCTCCCAGTCCACCGCGGGTTCTTTGCGATAGGCCATACCGTTGGCGTCCGTGGCCTGCACAGTCACCGTCGAAAGAATGCCCCGGGAGAAACCGGTCGGGTAGGAGACGATCACCCGCTTGTCGTCCCCGTAGATTTCCAGGGTCTCTTTGAAATCCCACAGATTCGACAAATCCACCCAGGAAGCCACACAGCGGGCACCGTTGGCATAGGCCAGCGTCACCGAGACCGCCCGCCCCTCCTGCCAGATTTCCGTGCTGACCACCCGTTCCGGCATCCCCATCATTGCCCGCAGCCCGTAGAGGTCGTGGATCATCGAGCCGGAGAGCAGGTGGAAGGCCTGGGCCACATCCGGCGTCACCTGGCCGATGGCCTGACCCACGGCGGCCTTGCGCGCCGTTTCCACGGCGGATTTGGCTTCGGCGGGGATGTCGTCAAAGCGTTCCAGATGGAACTGTTTCAGGTGCAGGCTGTTGTCCGGGTGCAGGTGATTGATCTGGACAAAGCGGATATTCTCCATCCCCTCCACTTCGGCTTTGGCGGTCTCAAAGGCCGGGTCATAGACTTTCATATAGCCCGCCTGACCGACTGTGCCCGCCCGCTGCTGCGCGGCCAAAATCCCGTCCATTTCTTGCAAAGAGAAGCAGACCGGCTTTTCGATAAAGACGTGCTTGCCCGCGTCGAAAGCGTCGATAGCCACCTGCGTCTTGGGATCGCTCTGGCAGAGCAGCACCGCCTCCACATCCGTCGCCAGGAGTTCCCGATAGTCGGTGAAGCGCCGGGGGATGTGAAAGCGCTCGGCAATATAGCGGGCCGCGCCTTCCGAAATATCACAGACCGCCGTCACTTCAAAAAGCTGGGGCAGGTCGGTCAGATTGGGCATGTGATGAACCTGGGCAATTGCGCCGCAACCGATGACACCGATTTTTATGGGGGGCATGGGAAGGTCCTCGTTGAGTTTGTGGTGGCACTATTGGTGATAGTTGGTAATGCGAAGACGGCGGACAGCGGGCGGCGGACATTTGTATATGCGTGCCGGCCGTCTGCGGTCAGCCGTCAATCATCCCCCAGGGGCGCGAGGGCATTCCACGCGGCGTCCAGGGCATAGAGACATTTGTGCAGACTGTAGATGGCGTCGGACATCCCGTTGCGGGCCTCAACCACAGCGGCCCGGTCGCCCTTCGCCCGCGCATCCTCCCACTTTTCGGCCATCTCTGATTGAATGACCGCGCAAGAGCGGGCTGTCACAGCCAGCTTTTCGGCAGCTTCCAGATGGCTTTCCAGCAATTCAGCCACACCCAATCCATTGGCCGAAAGGTCGTGATAGGCACGATTGGGCTGAAAACGGGGGGCTTCCCGTGCATCGCCCTGGGGCCGCATAGTGTGGGTGGGCTGGATGTGGGGGGTAACGGAGAGATACATAATTGTGGGCTGGTCGGGCAGCAGATTGCGCACCTGATGAATTTCGTCCACGTGCGCGATGCACATCTGCCCCGGCCCCAATACTTCTGTGTGACCGGCGATGGTGAACTCGGCCTTGCCCTCCAGAATCAGAAAGACTTCGTGGCCCAAATCGTGGCTGTGACGTCCATCGATCTGGCCTGGCTCCATCCGGTAGAGCCGGGCGCGAATCTCTGGCGTGACAAGGACATTGCGGTTGGTGGTGCGGTAATCATAGACTTGAAAAGCCACTGGATTGCCTCCTGTGAATCGGGGAACTACTTGGACTCTTTGACGCGAATTGCACGCATGAATCAGTGAGAGTTAGCGGTTGCGCCGGGAGAGGGGACGCGGGATGCAGAGTGTTAGCAGAAATACTCCCCCAAGCCCGGCCAGCCATAGCCCCCGACGCCAGCTTTCGGGCCGAAAGTGCAGGGCGACGGAGACTTCGCCCGCGGGCACAGCCACGGCCTGCAAGGCATAATTGGCCCGCAATACGGGCTGTTCCTGCCCGTTGACCACTGCCACCCAGCCGGGATACCAGCTCTCGCTGATCACCAGATAGCCAGGGGCCGGGCTGGTGACGGTGTAACTGCTCACCCCTACCCAACCTCCCCCACTGTGGGGGAGGAGTCGATCCACTTCCCTCTCTGGAATGGGGAGGGGTAGGCTGGGGTGGCTGAACAGGTACGCGTTCGTGTACCGGGCTGCGCTGACCGCAACCGCTCTTGCCTCCTGGCCGCCTGCCCCGTTCTCCAACTCCGGGGTGAGCAGAATCACCGAGCGGGCCGGATCAAAATTCGGCTGCAAAAGCGCGGCCAGGGCCCCGTCCGGGTCTGGGACGCTCAGGCTATCTGTCACCAGCCAGGCCCGGGGCAGGGCGTCTGGATTGCGGTAAACCATCAACTCGCCCGGGGCATCGAAGGCCAGAAGAAACTTTTCGGGCAGGGGCGTGCCATCCCGCACCAGCACATAGCCCGCGTTAAGCATATCATAGAGCCGGGTCTGCCGTCCACCGGTCGATTCCCACAGCCGCTCCCAATGCAGCAGAAGCAGGGGGTTGACAATGCCCCACACATCCCGCAGACCGACCAGCGCCGCGCTGTCCGGCTGCCACAGATCGTCGATCCCCGTGCGCGCATCGATGCGGAAAGGGGGGAAGGGGGTCGATGACCCAGAACCGTCTTGAGCTGCGTTCCATTCCGAGCGCAGAAACTCTACAATCTCCGGGTGGTGAAAGCCCCGGGCCGGATCGCCTTCGCTGATGTCCGTATACGCGCCGGTGGCGGCTACCTCGACCAGCAGCAGCCCGGTGAGCAGCGCGGCAGCCACCCGCCCGCTGATCTGCTCTCTTTGGCGCAGGGCAACCAGACTCCAAACGCCCAGCCAGGCCAGGGTTGCCAGGGCCACGGCCAGGCCGGCCAGGGATGCCCGCAGAAACCAGACCGAATCTGTCTGCAAGGCCAGCAGAGAAGCGTACAGAGCCGGTGTAAAGAGGAGCAGCAACGCAAGACCGCCCCACTTCAGAAAAGCCGCGTATGGGGCCGCCTTCCCCCCATCCCGCACACCGCCGCTCACCCGGTCTACGCCGTAGCCCGCCAGGATTGCCAGGGAAAAGGTCCACAGCACAATGGCCCGGGCCGGGGCGCGGAAGGAGTCAAAGCCGGGCAGCAGTTGGGTCAGCCAGCCGTGGACAGGGGCATAGACGCCCAACGCCACCAGCAGCCCAAAGAGGGCCAGACCCACCCAGGGCAGCAGCTTGCGCCGCTTCTCTTCCAGGGGCAAAAAGAAGACCGCCAGCCCCAGGAGCAGGGCCACAACCCCTGCATAGGGCAACTCCACCCGATCCCAAAGACTCCAGTGCAGGGCGGGCCCCCGGCCAAAGAAGCCGGGCGTAATCAGCCCGACCAGCCCGGGGACAGGGGCCAGGGAGTAGCTCACATTTTCCTGATAGGCCAGAGCGGCCCTGGCGGTGAAGGGCAGCAATTCCAGGCTGGGCAAAAGGATCGGCGCGGCCAGCAGCCCCGCCACCAGCGCCGTCACCAGCGGGAAACGCAGCGACCACAGCCACCGCCCAATCCCCAATCCCCAATCCCTGCTGCCCAAGCCCCAATAGACCACCACCCCCAACCCCAGATAGTAGCTGCTCTGGGCGTGGCCGGCATAGGTTGCCAGGGCAAAGAGCAGGCCCGCCGCCCCGGCCCAGGCCAGACTGCGCCGTTGCAGCGCGAGATGAAAGGCGGCCAACACCCAGCCCAGCCAACTGAGTACCCCGATTAGATTCAGATTGCCCAGGTGAATGAGCAGGGGATCGCTGAAAGCAAAGGCACTCCCGGCAAAGAGTGCCCCGGGGCGGGAGATGCCCAGCACCCGGCACAGGGCATAGACCCCCAGCCCGGCCCACCACAGGTGACCGATGGAGAGCCACTGCATCCAGACATAGCCGAAATCGGGTTGTAGCCAAAAAAGGAGCAGATTGGGCGGGTAGAGAAAGCCGGCCTGAATGTCGGCGATGAAGGGTGCGCCGCCGTAGAGGGTGGGATTCCAGAGGGGGAGTTCGCCCCGGACCAGGGCAGCCGCGGCAAAACGATAGGTGGGGTAGAGAAAGCTGACCAGATCGCCCCCGTCGGCCGGCTGATAGACATCACCGGTCAGGGTGCGCCAGAAGAAGGCGACCGTCAGCAGGGCCAGAAGGAGAGCCGCTGCCACATCCTTCCACCGGGTGCCGGGGAAGGAGGGCCGCAAAAGGAAGGATGGCTGCGCGCGCTTATGTTTCACGTTTTACGTCAACTGCGGCTGAGCAGAATCACGCCAACACAGATCACCGCCACAGAGAGCCAGCGCATGGGCGAGACCACCTCATTGAGCACCATCGCGCTGATAATCGTCACCAGCACGTAGCCCAGACTGAGCGCTGGATAGGCGTAGCTTAACTCTACCCGGCTGAGCAGAATCAGCCAGAAGATGCTGCTGAAGCCATAGGCCCCCACCCCGCCGATGACGTAGGGGTTGAGAAATGCCTTTGTCAGGCTGGCCGCCATCACAGGCAGGGAGCCGCCAATCGCGCCGACCTGACTCATGCCCTGCTTCATCAGGAACTGACCGGCTACGTTCAGACCCACAGTAATCAGGAGTAGGAGAATCTGTTTCATCGGAGGTGCCTACCTGCTGGCAATCGCCAATACCGCCGGACCGTAGGTGCGCGCCTTCCACGGGCCGATGGCCGGAATGCGTGTCAGTTCTTCGAGGGAGGCTGGCAACTGGGTGGCGATCTGTAAAAGGGTGTCGTTATTGAAGACAATATCCGGGTCCACGCCCCGGTTCTGGGCAGTCTCGCTGCGCCATTGACGCAGGGCGTCGTAGCGGGCCCGCTCCTTTGACGAGAGCATCTGCTCCGGGCGCACCGTCGGCTCCGGGAAAGGCGGAACGGGCCGCTCCTGGCCGTAGCGCACGGCATCCAGCACTTCTTGGCCAAAGCGCTGGATGCCGTGCGCGCTGAAACCCCGGATGTTCTGCAACTCGGCCAGGGACTGGGGTTTCTGCTGGGTCAATTCCCCCAGCACCGTATCCCCCAGCACTTTGAAAGGGGGGCGGTCCAGCCGTTCGGCCAGCACTTCCCGCCAGGTCCACAGCTCTTCCAGCAGCCCCAAATCCTGCTCGTCCACCTCCCGGGTCTGTTTCATCCGCCAGAAGGTGCGCTCCTGGGCCGGCTCTTCGTAGCGCAGTTCGGCCAGGGCCGCAAAGCCTTCCTGGGCCTCTTCCCAGCGCTCCGCCTCTTGCAGGGCGGCAATCTGCCGTTGGCGCAGCACGGGCAGGTAGTGGGTGTCCAGCTGGGCATAGGTCATCTGCTGGGCTGTCAGCGGGCGACGCCCCCAATCTGTACGCTGCATACTCTTGTCGCTGATCACCCCAAATTCATCCTGCAGAATGGCGGCCAGCCCCACGCCGTTGCGCCCCAGAATCCGCGCGGCCAGTTGGGTGTCGTAGACAGCCGCACAGCGGAAGTTGAAATCCCGATCCAGCAGACGAACGTCGTTCTCGGCCGCGTGGAAGAGAACCTCTACAGCCGGGTCCGCCAGGAGTTCGCCCAGGGGCTGTAACCGGTGAAAGGCGAGGGGATCGAGCAGAAAATCCACAGTGGGCAGGGGGTCTGCGGGGTTGGGCCGCGCGGTCGTGCTGGAATCGCAGACCGATATCTGTATTAAACAGACCCGGGGGTGATAGCGATAGAGGCTGTCGCTTTCGGTGTCCACCGCAATCAGCGGCTGATCGCGCAGCAGGGCTATCATCTCGGCGAACTCATTGCCGGATCGCACAAGCCGGGGCGCGGGAATGTTGGATGGGATGGGGCCTTTGGACGCAGATTTGGGCATAAAAGGAGACTATTCGGGTGGGAGATGAGTTAACACGCCATCCATCATAACGTGGGCTGGGCTGGGTGTCAATTCACGGGCGATCAGCAATTTTCTTTTTCCCTCTTTCTGGTATAATAGGCGGGCTTGACCCATTCAATTGCCTGACCACCCACCCGCAAAGGCAGGCTACGTAAAAGGAGGCGCTTCGTGCAATCCTCATCCGCTGCGGACAGTGCATTCTATCACCCGGATATTGAACATATCGCCCACAACCGCCGGGGGTTCTGGATTGCTGCCCTGGTCGAAGTCGTAGGTTTGTTGCTATTCGTTGGACTCTTCAATCTTGTCTTTGATCGGATTGGGGATGGGCTGGATGGCTTCTTTCTCATCTCTCTGGGTTTGTTGATGAGTCTGGTGCCCGCGGTGCTCTGGCTGGGCTTCTTCTATCGGATGGACCGGTTGGAACCAGAGCCAAAGCAGAAGCTGATCGGCGTATTCATCCTGGGGGCATTGGTCACGGCTGCGGTGGCTGTGCCCTTCCTGGAGGGCTTCTTCGCCATCGACACCTGGCTCTATAACAGTCTGGCCTCCCAACTGGTGGGGGGGATTCTGCTCATCGGCTTTGTGGAAGAGGCGGTGGTCTATCTGGTGGTGCGCTATGGCATCTACGCCGACCCGGAATTTGATGAACGGGTGGACGGGGTGATCTATGCGGTGGCCGCGGGGTTGGGGCTGGCAACTGTGCTCAACTTCAATTATGTGCTGGACCACGGCGGCGTCGATTTGGGTATTGGCTCGGTGCGTATCGTCGTCACTGCCCTGGCCCACGCCAGCTTTGCGGGTATTCTGGGCTATTTCATCGGCCAGTCCCGTTTCGAGAAGACACCGGCCTACTACCTGCCCGCGGGTTTGGCGCTGGCTGCTGTGCTTAACGGGCTATTCTTTCTGCTGGAAGATCGGGTGACCGCGTCCGGGCTTTCAGTCAATCCCTGGAATGGGTTACTGCTGGCTCTGGTCGTGGCCGGGGTCTCTCTGGCCGCTGTCTTCTGGCTGGTGGAGCGGGCCAATGAGGAGACTCTGCGGGTGGCCGTCGGGCCATCCAACCCAGCCAGCCTAGGGGCCGCGGTGGAACAGCCCTCCCCGGTAATGCCCCCTGAGCCTGTGGCCGAGAGCAGCACCGAGAGCAACACCGAAAGCAGCACTGAAAGCGTTGATGACGAGAAAGGAGAAAGCTGATGTCCGCCTGGCTTGAAACCCTACGCAAACCCAGCATCACCAATCAACCGCCCAGCGCCAGCGAACAATGGCGCAACGATCTGCTGATGGGGGTTGTGATTCTCTTTGCCATCTTTCTGGGCTGGGGCATTCGCAACAACACTGTCAACGCAGTGAAAGAGTTTGGCCTGGGTGGTCAGTTGCCTGCCCTGGCCTACCCCGCCACCTGGCTGGAAGCCCAGTCGGAGGGCGTACTTTTCCGGGCCATCGATCCGGCCAGCGCCAGCACCTTTGACGCCCGGGTGGAGCTGGTGGTGCGGGATGTGCGGGAAGGCGAAACCCTGGACTCACTCAGCGCAAGCTGGCCCCTGGCCCGCACCCAACAGTTGGAGCGCTTCCGCAACCTTTCGGCAGATGTGGCCCGGGGGCCGGACGGCAGCCCCGCGCTGCTGCTCACCTACGCCTACATCGCCGATCCCACCCGGGAGAGCGGGAGTTTGGGACTGCCGGTGGTGGTGAAGGGGCAGGACCTGCTCTTTATCGCCAACGACGGTATCGCTAACCGGCTGGTGGCGGTGACGGTTGCCGCTGACGCCACCGAGTGGGCCGCCCACGCTGACGCCTTTGCCGGACTCTTTGCCAGTTTGGGCATTCGGGGAGGAGAATAGGCTATGAACAGATGGTTTTCTGTGTTTATCACTCGGCGGCCTGACCGCCGCGTCCTTTGGCTGTGGGTCGGGCTGCTCGTCGCGCTGGCCTCGCTCTTTGTGGCCCGGCAAGCCCAGGCCATCCAGAAAGGCCCGCTCAACACTGCCCTGCTGGCAACCGTGCGGGTGATTGTGCCTGTGGCTGCCGAGTCGGATTCCTACAGCACGGGCAGCGGCACGATTCTAACCGAGAGCGGGCTGATCCTGACCAATTTTCATGTGATGGGTGAGATTGAAAACGAGACGCTTTACAATGGCAAGGGCTTTGCTGGCATCGCCATCAATCCCACCAACCTGAAGGGGCGGCCTATTGTAAAATACGCAGCCCATCTGGTGGCTGGCAGCCCGGCCCTGGACCTGGCCCTGCTGCGTATCACCGGCCTGCTGGAAGACGCCAACGCCCCTCTGCCCGCCAATCTTGGCCTGACCGCGATTGAGATTGGCGACAGTTCCCTCCTGGAGATCGGCGACGAGATCAACGCCTTTGGCTTTCCATCTATCGGTGGCGATACCGTCACCTTTACGTCCGGGGTCGTTTCGGGCTTCGAGGATCGGGAGAATGACGGCTACCCCGAATGGCTGAAGGTGGACCTGAACATCAACCACGGCAACTCGGGTGGTCTGGCTACCAACGCAACCGGGGAGTTTGTAGGGGTGCCAACCCAGGGACGGCAGGACCTGGGGATGATCGGCTTTGTGCGGGATGGCAATATGGCGATCGATTGGGTGCGTCGGGTGTTGCTGGACGAGCCGACCTCTGCCCAGGCTGATCCTACTGCGCCGGGTGTGGCGAATGTGCAATTTGCCAAAGCTATCGACAGCAAAGGCGCGGCCCGCAAGCCCGCAGTGCGCTTCGACAGCGGTCTGGACACCATCTATGCCACTTTCAACTACGTGAATTTTGCCGACGGGGGCAACTTTGAATTTATCTGGTATCTGGACGGCTTTCAAATTCTGACCGACGGCGTTGTCTGGGATTTTGGCAAGGATGGCTCCACGTGGGTCAATGTCTATGACGAAGATGGTCTGGAAGATGGCTTCTACGAACTGGAGATCAGATACAACGGCACTTCGCTCTATCGCAATGGCGTAGTGGTGGGCGCAGAGAAGCAGCAGGCACGCGCCTCTTTCGGCCCTATCACCTTTGCCGCGGGGGTAAGCGATGACGGTCAGCCCATCAATCCCGGCACAAACTTCGCCGATGTGTCGACGATCTACGCCTTTTTTGCTGTGGATGGTGTGGAGAATGGCACCAAATGGACCCGGCGCTGGTCCATCGACGGGGAGGTTGCCACCTCCAAAGACGACGTATGGAAGGAAGGCGCGCTGGACGCCACATGGATCAGTATCTCTTCCAACGATGGCGGGCTGCCTGTGGGCCGCTACAAACTGGAACTGCTGATCGGGGACAAACTGGTGCAGAGCGGGGAGATGGATGTGGTAGCGCCGGGAGCCAGCGCGCCGAAGATTGCCGACGTAATCGTCGTAGGCACGATTACCGAAGCGGACAACCGGCGGCGGGCGGTGGCTGGGGCAACCGTATTCTTCCTCAATCCGGGTGTTACTACAGCAGTTTTTGTGGATGATCCCAAACAGGGGCTGGTCTTTGCCCAGGGCGTCTCCGACGAGGACGGCTTTTATCAGTTGGACGCAAAGGTGACCCCCGGCACAGCCTACAGTGTTGTTGTCTACAAAGAGGGCTACAAACTGGTCCAGGCGGATGGCTTCGAGATTCCTGTGGATGCTACCAACCCCTACGAAGTGACTGTCACGATGGAACGGCGCTAAGGACTCGTCAAGAAATAAATTCCATCCGGTGCGTCGCACCGTCCACGAAATGACTCTGGTCCGCAACCTCATCTGGACAGTGCGACGCACCAAAACGGGAAGTTATTCTTTGGCAAGCCCTAAGTAAGCGTCAAGAAATAAGTTCCATCCGGTGCGTCGCACTGTCCA
>JAHDWH010000133.1 GCA_023384455.1 Caldilineaceae bacterium
TCCGTGCGAATCTGTTCTTTCCGTGTCCATCCGTGTTCTATTTTCAGAACAGCCGCTTCCTCAAAAATCGGGCCGATGCCCTGCATCAGCTCACCAATTGTCACGATTTTTTGTACGGTCATAGCAGCACTCCTTTTCCACTTTTCCAGTCCTGAACGCAGTGTACAACAATTCGCCTGTTCTTCAAACAGCCGCGCACACCTGTTCAATCTGCTTTTCCGTCAGTGTCGAGTGCATGGGCAGGGAAAGGATTTCTGCCGCGGCCTGTTCGGTGGCGGGGAGGGAGACCGGCGGCAGATGGCTGTAGGCCGCCTGCTGGTGGATGGGGACTGGATAGTGGATGCCCGTAGCCACGCCCGCGGTCCGCAGTCTCTCCCGCAGGCCGTCCCGGTCGGTGGAACGGACGACGTAGAGGTGGTAGACGTGGCGGCAGCCGGGCTGCTCCACTGGTTTGACGACTGTGGGAGGCAGGTGGGCAGCGTAGACCGCTGCCAGCCGTCGCCGGTGATTGTTCCAGATGTCCAGGTGGGCCAGCTTCACCCGCAAGATGGCCGCCTGCATCTCGTCCAGGCGGCTGTTCATCCCCTCAATTTCGGAAACGTAGCGATTCTGGGGCGGCCAGCCATATTCCCGCAGCAGGCGCGCCCGTTCCAGCAGGGCCGGGTCGTTGCCGGCAATTGCGCCCCCATCCCCCAGCGCGCCCAGATTTTTGGTGGGGTAGAAGGAGTAGCAGGCCAGATCGCCGTAGCTGCCCACCTTTTGCCCCTGCCACTCTGCGCCGTGGGCCTGGGCGCAGTCCTCGATCACCCGCAGACTGGCGGCCCGGGCAATGGGCAGAATTTGCCCCAAATCAGCGGGGTGGCCGTAGAGATGGACGGGGATGACGGCTGCGGTGCGGGGGGTGATGGCGGCGGCCAGACGCGCCGGGTCCAGCGTATAGGTGGCCGGGTCGATGTCCACAAAGACGGGGGTCGCGCCGGTGAGGGCGATGGCTGCGGCGGTGGCGACGGCCGTGTGGGCGACGGTAATCACCTCATCCCCCGGCCCGATGCCACAGGCGCGCAGGGCGATGTGCAGGGCGTCGGTGCCGTTGCCCACGCCCACCGCGCCGGACACTCCACACCAGGCGGCAAATTCAGCTTCAAAGGCGGCCACCTCCTGGCCCAGAATATACCAGCCGCTCTCCAACACCCGTTGCACCGCGGCGTCGATCTCAGTTTTCACCGCCAGGTATTCAGCCCGCAAATCCACCACTGGTATCATTTCGTTCCTCCTAACCCGGTCGATCCGGAAGCAAAAGCAAACCATTGGGAGCACTGAGGACTCTATGATTCCCGACTTTCTCAGTGAAACTCTGTGCCCTCAGTGACTCAGTGGTGAATTTTTTGCACAAAATACAAGGACCTGTCGGGCAGGGTGCTATTAGGGTAACTGCCAGGCTACTCCCTGGGTATGAAAACGCCCCCACCCATAAGGGAAGGGGCGCTGCTGAGAGCCGTTGGTCGGACTTGAACCGACGACCTGCTCATTACGAGTGAGCTGCTCTACCAGCTGAGCTACAACGGCGAACCGATTGGATTATACTTGCCCAGGAGGGAAACGACAAATCGCATACGATTGAGACGTGAAACGTGGGAATAGGTGACGACACCTCACGTTTCACGGGCCCCGCTCCGCCTTACTGCACCCGGGTCACATAGGCGCCGGTGCGGGTATCCACCCGGATGGTATCGCCCTCTTTGACGAACATTGGCACCTGCATTTTGAAGCCGGTCTCCAGTTCGATCTGTTTGGTGGGGCTGTTGGCTGTATCGCCAGCCACGGCCATTTCGGCCCAAACGACTTCCAGATCAACAGTCGTGGGCAGGCTGACGTTAAGAGGCTCGCCCTCAAAGGATTCGATCTCCACCATTGTATTGTCTTTGATGAAGTCGGAGACACCCTCCAGCGTTTCGGGCGAAAGCGCGATCTGTTCGTAGGTTTCCGTATCCATAAAATGGGAGAGATGGCCGTCGTTGTAGAGATATTGAACAGTGCGGCTCTCCAATCGCACATCATCCACCCGGGAGCCGTTGTTGTAGGTCTTTTCCACCGTAGAGCCTGTGCGCAGGTTGCGCAGACGCAGACGGATGGTGGCACCGCCCCGGGCGACTTTGATGTGTTGATATTCCAGGACGCGCCAAAGCTGGTTTTCATCCTGAAAGATATTGCCTTTGCGGAGTTGTTGCACTTCGGCCATTAGCTCTTCTTCTTTCTGCAAAAGACTCCACAGAGGCTACTGTCATCCGACAGCCAGCGTGTGGAGTCTGATTTTGTCTCCAAACGGAAATAACACCGAACAATTATACAGGGTTGGCGCGGTCTGTGTCAAAGCAAACGGTCAAAGAATTTATCTGACGGGCCAGAAACAGAAGTGGGTAGAGATGGCTATTCGGCAAAGCCGCTGAGCGCGACCCGCAGCCGATCTTCCACGCCCACCACGTCCGCAGGAATCTGCTGGACAGCCCGCTGGGCCTGGACAACACTATAGCCCAGCGCGGTAAGCGCTTCGATCACTTCGCCGTCGGCGTCCATAGCCATCGCCAGCCCGGAGAGATCATCACTGGCCGGGGTCAGCTTGCCCTGTAGTTCCACCACAATCTTTTCGGCTGTGCGCTTGCCCACGCCGGGCGCGCGGGCCACAATCCCCGGCTCTTTGTTGGAGACAGCCAGGCGCAGGGCATCCGGCGTCAATGTGCTCAGGGTAGCCAACGCCACTTTGGGGCCAACGCCACTCACGCCCAAGAGCAACTCAAAGACCGCCAGTTCATCGCTGTTTTCAAAGCCATAGAGGCTCAGTTCACTTTCACGCACCTGCAAATAAGTATGTAACGAAACCCGGCTCTCCACCCGGAAACGGGCCAGGGTGGGTTCCGGCACAAAGACTTGCAGGCCGATACCACCGGCTGGGTTGCCCACATCCACAATCAAATGGTTTTTGCCCACAGCGACAACCGTGCCGCGCACAAGTCGAATCATAGGGGTCAGGAGGTTTCCTTGTCTGGATCAGCGAATTTATAGCCCGCGCCCCGCACGGTCAGGAGGTAGTCGGGTGTGGAGGGATTGGCTTCGATCTTCTCGCGCAGGCGACGCATGGCAACCTCGACCAGATTGGTGCCTCCGGTGAAATCGTAGCCCCAGACCTCGTGGAAGAGCTTGTCCTTCGAGACAGGCCGGTTTACATTGCTCATCAGATAGTGGAGCAATTGATACTCAATCGGCGTCAGATGGACTTCTTCGCCCCGCACAATCACCAGATGCTCTTCGTCGTTGAGGATTACATCCCCAAATCGCATAATCACAAAAGAGGGGCGATCCCGGGACCAGCCGATGCGGCGCAGGATGGCCTGAATGCGGGCGTTGACCTCCCGGAAGGTAAAGGGTTTGCTGATAAAGTCATCAGCCCCCAACTCAAAGCCCTGCACCACATCATCCGGGCTGTTGAGCGCAGTGAGCAGGACAATCGGCACATCGGATCGTTTGCGGATCTCGGCACAGACCTCGAAACCGTCCAGACGGGGCATAAGCACATCCAGCAGGACCAGATCGTAAGGTTGTGCGGCGAAATGGTCCAGCGCTTCCACACCGTCTCGCACGGCGGCAACGCCGAATCCCTCGCGCTCCAGGGAAACGTAGAGGAGATTGCGGAGAAAGTCCTCATCCTCCACGACGAGAATCTGTGGTTTTGCCAATGCATTTGAATTTGCCATAGGCTCTCACTCGTCGGTTGGTGTGCAGATAGATATACTTGACAGGGTGGCAAAATGACCGGGTGACAAAATGTCGGTTTATGCCCGTGCCGAGTATAGTTACCCGTCTACAAGAGATCGATATCGGGCCGTCTGCAAATGGCAGAGGGCAATTGCTACGCCATCCGCAGCGTCGTCCGGTCGGGGCGCTTCTTTCAGGTCCAATAGATTTTGCACCATTAGCTGCATCTGTAGTTTATCTGCATTTCCATAACCGGTCAAAGCCTGTTTCACCGTAGCTGGCGTATATTCTGCCAGAGGCAAATTGTTGCGTGCAGCGACCAGCAGCGCAGTGCCTCTGGCCTGGCCCACAGCAATGGCAGTGGTCACATTGCGGCCAAAAAAGAGTTCCTCCACCGCCACCTCATCCGGTGCAAATTGCTGAATCAGACTTTCCAGATCCTCATAAATCTCTCGCAAACGCAGGTGCATCAATTGATCCGGCTGGGTGCGAATCACCCCGCAAGCCAACAGGCGAAAGCTGCCATCCAATTCCTGGGCCACAATCCCATAACCAGTCGAAGCGGTGCCCGGATCGATGCCCAGAACCACCCATCTCCCGGTCTGCTTACGCGCTTCCAGTTCAGCCTGCATTCGTCTTTCCTGTGGGGGCTGGGGATTAGGTAGGTCGGACTGACAGTCCGACCTACGCCATCTGGGCCATCAGCTCGTCGCTCAGTTCCAGATTGTGATAGACCTTATCCACGTCGTCCAGCTCTTCCAGATTCTCGATGAGGGTGAGCACTGTCAGCCCGGCCTCCAGATCGAGAGCCAATGGGGTATTGGCTTCCATTACCAGCTCGGACTCATCCGCCGGGAAGCCCGCCTCTTCCAGCCCCTGGGTCACTTGGGCCAAGGCCGTGCGCTCGGTATAAATTTCGATTGTCTCCGGCGTCACCACCACATCTTCGGCCCCGGCCTCCAGCGCGGCCATAAAGACCTCTTCCGGGTCGATGCCCCGGTCGCTGCCGTCTTCGTCCTGACGGTTGACCGCAATATAGCCTTTGGAGGTAAACTGCCAGGCCACGGAACCCGGCTCGCCCAGACCGCCCCCAGCCCTGGAAAAACAGCGGCGCACTTCGGAAATCGTGCGGTTGCGGTTGTCGCTCAGACATTCCACCAGCATCGCCACCCCGTTGGGTCCATAGCCCTCGTAGGAAATTTCCTCGATTTCGGCGGCATCTTTCTCCAGCCCCGCGCCCCGGCGGATGGCCCGCTCGATATTGTCCTTGGGCATATTCTCGGCCCTGGCCTTGTCCACGGCCAGACGCAGACGAAGATTGGCGTTCACATCCGGCCCGCCTTCTTTTGCCGCAACCTGAATCTCCCGGGCCACGCGGGTGAAGACCTTTCCCCGCGCCACATCGTTGGCTCCCTTACGGCGTTTGATTGTAGCCCATTTTGAATGACCAGACATACTGAATTACTCCTGCTTTTCCTGACTGTAAGCGGTAGCGATAGAACGATTCCCGTGTACTCCGTTAGACGTGTCCTGGTTAGACGTGCCCTGGCGTATCCCATCGGGAAGGTGAAGTCTGTGCTGATTGGCCGCAGCCAGCACAAACCCCCGAAAGAGCGGGTGGGGCTTGGTGGGGCGGCTTTTGAACTCCGGGTGAAACTGACTGCCTACCATAAATGGGTGGTCGGCCATCTCTACGATCTCTACCAGGCGACCATCTGGCGAGTGGCCGCTGATCACCAGCCCCGCAGCCTGTAACTGCTCCCGATAGGCATTGTTGAATTCAAAGCGGTGGCGGTGGCGCTCGTATACGGGGCTGCCAAAGTCAGATTCGGAATAGGCCTGTTCGGCCCGGCTGCCCGGCAGCAGAGCGCAGGGGTAGATACCCAGACGCATTGTCCCGCCCATATCGGCCAGGTCGCGCTGGTCTGGCATCAGATCGATAACCGGATGCTCGGTGTTGATGTCAAACTCTGTGCTGTTCGGCTCATCGCTGCCCAAAATGTGGCGGGCGAATTCGATTGTCATCACCTGCAAACCCAAACAGAGGCCCAGATAGGGAACTTTCTGCTCCCGGGCATAGCGGGCGGCCACAATTTTGCCCTCGATGCCCCGGTATCCAAAACCACCAGGCACCACAATCCCATCCAGGCCGTGCAAGCGCTCTATATCCCGCCCCTTTTCCAATGCCTCGGAGCTGATCCAGACCAATTCCAAACCCCAGCCTTCGCCCAGCCCCGCGTGAAAGAGCGCTTCCTTTACGCTCAGATAAGCATCTTCCAATTCCACATATTTGCCCACAATACCGATGCGCAAGGACTCTTTGGGCTTGCCAATCTCATCAACAAAGGCTTCCCATTCCCCCATGCCCGGTGCGTAGGCCATCGAAGGTTTCAGGTCGAGGCGCTGGAACAAATAGTCCCCCATACCGGCCTCTTCCATCTTCAGAGGGACCCGGTAGATGGTATCCACTGTCTCCATTGGGATCACAGCCCGCTTGTCCACATCGCAAAAGAGGGCGATCTTCTCCTGCACGCCCGGGCCGACGGGATGATCCGAGCGGACGATAATGGCGTCGGGCTGAATGCCCACACTGCGTAGCTCCCGCACGCTGTGCTGGGTGGGTTTGGTCTTTAGCTCTTTGCTGGCGGCCAGATAGACCAGCCAGGTAAGATGGACGTAGACCGAATTCTCATAGCCCACATCCTTGCGCATCTGGCGAATGGCCTCCAGAAAGGGCTGGCATTCGATGTCGCCCACTGTGCCGCCGATCTCCACCAGCACCACATCGGCCTTGCTCACCCGTCCCATCTGCCCAATGTGGCGCTTGATTTCGTTGGTCATATGGGGGATGGTCTGAATGGTACCGCCCAGATAATCGCCCCGCCGCTCTTTGATAATCAGATCGTTATAAATCTGCCCACTTGTCACATTGCTCAGTCTGTTCAGATTCTCGTCGATGAAGCGTTCGTAGTGGCCCAGGTCCAGGTCGGTTTCAGCCCCATCTTCGGTGACAAAGACTTCGCCGTGCTGATAGGGGGACATTGTGCCGGGGTCCACATTCATATAGGGGTCCAGTTTCATGGCCGCTACGCTGACGCCCCGGGCCTTCAGGATACGCCCAATCGAGGCAACCGTGACTCCTTTGCCCAGCCCGGAGACAACCCCACCGGTTACGAAGATGTATTTAGTCATTGCAGGAGATGCCCCCGGGTAAACGTACACAATTCTATTGTACCACACAACGAAAGAGACACGGTAACCTACCCCGTGCCTCTTTCAGGTAATCTTCAGTGGCCTGTATTTGGTGTAACCAGACGTAGCCAATTGTGCTGACGTTGGACCGAACAGAGCAAAACGCTGCCGCCATTCAATACCATTTTGGCCTGAAACCCGTCTTGCCAGGGTTTTCATATGCCGCCACGATGCAGAATCTGTCAAACTCGAAGTAACTGCTCACCCCCACCCAACCTCCCCCACCTTAGGGGAGGAGTCGATCCGCTTCCCTCCCTGGAATGGGGAGGGGCAGGGTGGGGTGGCTGAACAGATACAACTCGAAACACAATCCAGGGCAATCGTAGCATAGGCAACGGCGGAATGTCAAAGAAAGTCGGGGGGTTTTCAGGAACGTACGGGACAAATTTGATCTTGACAAGCCCGCCAAAGTGTCGTATAGTTGCCAACAATTGATACCAAACGACTGCGAACCGGAAGAGTAGTCATCAGAGCGAACCCCAGAGAGTCCCTGAACGGTGGAAATGGGATGGTAGCGCAGATGGCGAATGGGCCGGGGAGTCGGAAAAGCGAACGCAACCCCAATCGGTTGGCAGTAGCTCTTCCCGGAGACGCCACCGTTACCTGGGCGCAGAGGATCGGGCCGCAAGCCCCGTCTTCGTAGAGTGAGACTGGCGCAGACGGCCCTTGTGTTTCACGCAAGGGTTTTTTGTTTCCCAGAAACTGAGTTTTTAGAAAAACTCAGTTTCCGTAGAATGTCTGCCAGTCTAAGCGGGGTGGCACCGCGGGTGTTGTGAAAACAGCCCTCGTCCCCAAAGACAATGCGCGAGCGTTGGCTTTGGATGGACGGGGGCTTTTTGTATTGGGGATAATGCGATGATGAGATGCTGGGGATTGGAAAGCGATCACCCAACATCCCAGAATCTCATCATCCCGTCACCACAGGAGGAGAGATAATGGCAACCTACAAACCGACTTTGGATGAGGCGCGGGGTTTGGTGGAGCAGGGAAATCTGATTCCGGTCTATCGGGAGTTGCCCGCGGATTTGGAGACGCCGGTTTCGGTCTTTCTAAAACTGCGGGACGGCGGCCCCAGCTTTCTGCTGGAATCGGTGGAGAAGGGGGAGCAGGTGGGGCGCTACAGCTTTATCGGCGTCCATCCGCCGATGAGCGTCTGCGGCCACGACGCTGAGGTGATCATCGGCGCGGCCGGCGGCCAGGAGTTGGAGCGCAAGCAGGGCGACCCGTTGGAGATTGTGCGGGAGCTGATGGCCGAGCGCAAGCCCGTGCAGATTCCCGGCCTGCCCCGTTTTACCGGCGGCACAGTGGGTTACTTCGGCTACGATCTGGTGCGCTTCATCGAGCGGCTGCCTGAAACCGCCGAGCGCACCCTGCGTATCCCCAATCTGCTGCTGCTCTTTGCCGACAATCTGGTGGTCTTCGATCACGTGAAGCACAAACTGATCGTCATCGCCAATATGCGGGTGGAGCCAGACCTGCGCTCGGCCTATGCGGATGCGGTGGCCCGGATCGACACGATTATTGCCAGCCTGCGCAAGCCGTTGACGCCCCCCCTGCCCAGGGAGTGCGCCAACGGCGCGCAGTGGACCAGCAACTTCAGCCAGGCCCAATACGAGGCGAATGTGCACAAGGCAAAGGAGTATATCGCGGCGGGGGACATCTTTCAGGTGGTGCCCAGCCAGCGTCTCAGCCGCCCGACCGAGGCGGACCCCTTTACCATCTACCGGACGCTGCGGATGCTCAACCCATCGCCCTATATGTTCTTCCTGGATTTTACGGGGGTGGCCGGGGTGGCCGAGGCGTCGGGGACAGACGAACCCATCCGCATCATCGGCTCCAGCCCGGAGATGCACGTAATGTTGGAGGACGGCACGGCCTATCTGCACCCGATTGCCGGCACCCGCTGGCGGGGCAAGAGCGAGGCCGAGGACAACGCCCTGGCCGACGAACTGCTCAACGATCCCAAAGAGCGGGCGGAGCATGTGATGCTGGTGGATTTGGGGCGCAACGATCTGGGCCGGGTCTGCGAGTATGGCTCGGTGACGGTTCCCCAGATGATGCAGGTGGAGCGCTACAGCCACGTAATGCACATTGTCAGCGATGTACGGGGTAAAATCCAGCCCCAGCACGACGCCATCAGCCTGCTCAAAGCCACCTTCCCCGCGGGCACTGTCAGCGGCGCGCCAAAGGTGCGGGCGATGGAGATAATCGAAGAGTTGGAGGGCACCCGCCGGGGTCTCTATGCAGGCGCGGTGGGCTACATCGACTACGACGGCACAATGGACACCTGCATCGCCATCCGCACGATTGTGATGCAGGGCAAGACCTGTCATTTGCAGGCGGGCGGCGGTGTGGTGGCGGACAGCGACCCGACGATGGAATACAACGAAAGCTGGAACAAAGCGAGAGCGCTATCAGCAGCAGTAGACGAAGCGGAGAAGGGATTGTGAGATGATGGGATGATGGGATGATGGGAACGCCATCATCCCATCATCCCATCACCTCCCTACGAATAGACAAACACGAGGAGAGAAATTTAATGAGTACCCAACCACGCAAACGCATTCTCACCGGCGACCGGCCCACGGGCAAGTTGCATCTGGGCCATTTTGTGGGCAGCCTGCGCCACCGGCTGCGCTTTCAGGACGAGTACGAGTGCTTCTTTATCATCGCCGATCTGCATATGCTGACGACGAAGCCCAGCAAAGAGGACATCTACGCCATCGGCGAGAACGCCCGGCAGATTGTGCTGGACCACCTGGCGATTGGCATCGACCCGGCGAAGGTGACGTTCTACCTGCAATCGGCTGTGCATGAAATCTACGAACTGCAACTGCTGCTCTCAGGGCTGGTGACAGTGGAGCGGCTGCAACAGTTGCCGACGATCAAAGATATGGCCAGCGCGGCCAATCTGGACCAGGTGCCCTACAATCTTCTGGGCTATCCGGTGCTGCAAGCCGCCGACATCCTCATGCCCCGTGCCCATCTGGTGCCGGTAGGCAAGGATAACGAAAGCCATGTGGAGATCACCCGGCAGATCGCCCGGCGCTTCAACAATCTCTACGGCGAGGTCTTCCCGGAGCCGGATGCCTATGTGGAGGGAGGCACGCTCGTCGGCACCGACGGCCAGGCCAAAATGAGCAAAAGTCTGGGCAACGCCATCCTCCTCAGCGACGACAGCCGGACGGTCAAGAAGCAGGTGATGAGTATGTACACCGACCCCAACCGCATCTCCGCCGACATCCCCGGCAATGTGGAGGGCAATCCGGTCTTCGCCTATCACGACTTCTTCAACCCGAACAAAGCCGGGATAGACGATCTGAAAGAGCGCTACCGGGCTGGTCGGGTGGGGGATGTGGAGGTGAAGGAGAAGCTGCTGGTGGCCCTGGAAAATTTCCTTGACCCCATCCGGGAGCGCCGGGCGCACTTCGAGGCCCAGACCGGCCTCGTGGACGAACTGCTCTACGAAGGCACTCTGCGCGCGCGCAAAGAAGCCGAGGCTACCCTTAGCGAAGTCAAGAAGGCGATGGGATTTACGGGTGTGTGGAATCGGATTCGCAGAGCAGTGGAGAAGCGGCAGAAGAAGGGGAGACAAGGAGACAAGGAGACAGGGTGACTAGCCGCCTGCCACCTGCCACCTGCAACTTGCAACGAGCCACTTTATCACTCGGAGGATCGAATGATCGCAGTCATCGACAATTACGACAGTTTCACGTACAATTTGGTGCAGTTCCTGGGGGAAATTGTGCAAGAGCCGCCTTTCAGTGGCGGCGACTACGAAATTCGGGTCTGGCGCAACGACGCCATCGATGTGGAGAGCCTGGCCGACCTGCGCCCCAGCCATATAATCATCAGCCCCGGCCCCGGCGCGCCGGACAAAGACAGCGGTATCAGCAACGATGTGATCCGCATTCTGGGCGAGACGACGCCGATTCTGGGTGTCTGTCTGGGCCAGCAGTGCATCGGCCACGTCTTCGGCGGCAATGTCATCCGTGCGCCGAGACTGATGCACGGAAAGGTCAGCCCCATCCAGCACAACGGCGCTGGTCTTTTCGAGAATCTGCCCAACCCGTTCACCGCCACCCGCTACCACAGCCTGATTGTGGAGGAACCCCTGCCCGCCGAGTTGGAGGCTACGGCCTATACCAGCGATGGCGAGTTGATGGGCGTGCGCCACCGCACGAAACCCATCTTCGGCGTCCAGTTCCACCCGGAGAGCATTCTGACCGAATACGGACACGATATACTGCGGAATTTTCTGCGGGTATAGAGACTTCTCTCCTGCCTACAAGCATGACGGATTCCGGAGAATCAGCACTTTGTCCACCCGGAATCCGTCCATATCGACGACTTCAAAGTACAAACCGGCCCACTCAAATCCTTGCCCTGTGACAGGAATGTGGCCCAACTGCGTCATCATAAAACCGCCGACGGTCTGGTAGTATCCACGTTCCTCATTGGGTAGCTGCTGGATGTCGAGAGCCTCCTTGAGTTCATCGATATGCAACTGGCCGTCGACAAGCCATGACCCATCGTCGCGATGGATGATCTCCGAAGTGACGTCAGATTCTATAGAAGGTATGGCGCCAACAATTTCATCCAGAATGTTATTGAGGGTTACCATTCCCTGAAGACCACCGTACTCATCAACGATCAATGCTACGTGGGTATGGACTTGTCGAAAAAGCTCCAAGACACGTAGCGCGGACATACTCTCTGGGACATAGAGAGGCTTTCGTAACACAGACTTCAGGTCGAAAGGTTGACCGTCCAGAGATTGAATGAACATATCTTGGATATCGATGATCCCCAAAGGGTTATCCATACTATTTTTGATGACCGGATAGTAGGTGTACGGGTACTCGCTGATTTTCTGGCGAATTTCCTGGTGCGATTCGTCAATGTCAAAAGCCACAATCTGCGTGCGCGGTATCATAAATGCCTCTATCCGACGTTCATCCAGGCGCAATATACCTTCTATCATATCCTGTTCGCTGGCTTCGAATACTCCGGTTTCCGTGCCTTGCTCTACGAGCACTTTCAGTTCTTCTGAGGTGATGGACGGCTCGGTGGAGGGGCGGAAGCCCAGGAGAGTCAGGACCAGATCGGTTGACAGACTGAGCAAACGTACCAGAGGCGACGAAAGGTTGGAAAGCATTCGCAGCGAACCGGCCATACCTATGGCAATGGATTCTGCGTAACTCATGCCCAACCGCTTGGGGACAAGCTCGCCCAGTACCAGGGAAAAATAGGTGATGACAATGGTGACAACACCGATGCCGATACCCTCTCCATAGACGCCTATGTAAGGAACCCAACTCAACAGAGCGGCGATCTCTTTGGCTATTGTCGCCCCGCCGAGAGCACCGGCCAGGATTCCGACCAGAGTAATTCCTATCTGGACTGTAGCAAGAAAGTTGTTGGGGTCTGCGGCCAGGTCCAGCGCAATTTGGGCCCGGCGATTACCGTCGTCGGCCAGATTGTGCAGACGGACTTTGCGCACAGAGATGATGGCGATTTCTGCCATTGCCAGGACGCCATTCAATAACAAAAGCAAAAAAATGAAGATGATTTCACCTGCGATACTACCCATAATTCCGTTTCCTTTTGATAACGCCTCCAATAAAAATTTTGTAAGCATTAAAACAATCATATGGAGTTTACCGGGGTCAGCCCGGCCGCGTTGGAGGAGATTCTGGCCCTGACCCAGGAGATTTGCCACGGGCTGGGCTGTCTGCGTTGTAACTGCTCACCGATTCGGCTATGCCCATCTCGGCCTATCCGGCGCCGGTGGCCTACGGCAGCAAGCAGGCCGCAGCGTTGGGGCTGGATGTGGGCTTCATCGGCCATGCGGGGGACGGCAATCTGCACACGACAATCTTCTTCCCACCGGACGATCCGGCTGTGCGCCAGCGGGCCGAACTCTACAACGACCGGCTCACCCGCCAGGCCATCGCTTTGGGCGGAACCTGCCCGAGTGAGCACGGAGTGGGCAGTGGCAAGGCCAAGTATTTGGAAGTGAAATTTGGCCCTGGCGCGGTGGCGCTGATGCGAGGAATCAAAAATCTGCTGGATCCGAATGGGATACTGAATCCAGGAAAGGTGTTGCCGGCGTGAGGACAGGCGAAAAACTGTGACTTTCCCCCACAATGAGCCTGGGTGACGGCGCCGGGGTCTGACAGTAAATCCTGAGAAATCGCTACCTATTCTTCGGCACGCAGTTGTGTACGAACAAAGGTGAGAAATTGACGCAAGGCTATTTCGGGGAGCTGGCTGATCCAGCTTTCCACGACGTTTGTTTCGCTGCCGCTGTGAAAGTGGGCCGGATAGGTGGAAATGCTCTTCCACTTCTGATGGGGCGCATTGTCATGACGATAAATCGAGCCGTCGATAGCCCGCCGCTCCCAATGGTAGGAATATCGACCGGACTGCTCTAAAGCAGTACCAGACATCAACAAAACTACCCTCATGCAAAGTGATCCGCATCTGATTGATGTCTGGAAAAAATATCTCTGCCACGATATCCCGGAATTCGGTTTCCGCGATCCAGCCGAGATCGCCGGTGTTGATCACGCTCATTCCAGCGTCTCGATAAGTTCCAGCAGGCGGTTCTGTTTGTACTGCAAATGGTCAAGGTCCTGATAGTCTCGCCAACTGGTTGCTTCATCAATTTGACCAGTTTCGTATCGTTCCACCATCTCTTGCACAGTGGAAATGCCATACCGACCCGTGATTTCAAAAATCCTGGCATTAATATCGCGAAGTCGGCGGCTCAACAACAGGCGGACGCCCTCCACCATCAACTGGTCGGCGGACATTTGAAGCTCTTGCGCAGCGGAACCAATCACCGAATCGATCGTTGTCATCACAAGCACCTTTCTTTAACGGCTCGATAGACACCCGCGTACATTCTACTGTCTGTGTATGCCATCTGCCAAAAGGCGAGTAATTACTGCCGTGGTTTCCGTGGTGGGTCGCTCTGGGCGTCTCTTCCCTAAGGCTGTTCCGAAGAAATAAGTATCCACGTTTTCACTTGGCACTCGACTGGAACCTTCCTGTTACAGCCCAGAACGAGGTCATTAATTTTTCGGAACAGCCTAAACCCCCTCTGAAGTTTGTCTGGATAAGCAATTTTATCCACCGGAGAGGACCCAATTCATTTGAACCGCTCTGACTCCGGGTCCACTGTGTCATAGCCAACCCCATCCAGCCGGGCCCAGAGTTCTTCGGGAATGGGGAGAGCGGCCAGGTCGATGGTCTGTTGCACCCGCTCCGGTTTGGTCATACCCACGACTGTCGTCGTGACACGGGGATCCCGCGTGGAAAATTGCAAAGCGGCGGCGATGAGGGGCACGCCAAATTCCTGACAGACTGCGGCCAGTTGCCGGGTGCGCGCCACAATCTCTGCCGGCGCGTCCTGATAGGCGTAGCGGGCATAGGCATCCGGCCCTTTGGCCAGGATTCCGCTGCCGTAGGGGGCCGCGTTCACCACAGCCACCCCCATTTTGACGCAGAGATCGAGGAGTGGCCCAGCGGAACGGTTGATGAGGGTGTAGCGGTTGTGGGTCTCCACCGCGCTGAACAGCCCCGTCTCCACATAGCGGATAAGCATATTGATCGGGCCGCCCGACATACCGATATGGCCGATCACTCCCTGCTCTTTGAAACTTTGCAGCACTTCCAACGGCCCACCCGGCCCCATCACATTTTCAAAGGTCGAGTGTTCCGGGTCGTGGATATAGACATACTGGAGGTGATCCAGCCCCAGCCGTTGCAGGCTGCCTTCAATCGAACGCTTGAACTGCTCGCCGCTGAAATCGCCTGTTTGCAGGTCCCGGTCGCCTTTGGTCGCCAGGACAAAGCCCTCGGGCAGACCACCCATCTCGGCGATGACAATGCCGATGCGCCGCTCGCTCTCCCCGTTGCCATAGGCGGCCGCGGTGTCGAGAAAATTGATAGGGCTGGCAAAGGCGGCGCGCACGGTAGCCAGGGCCTGATCTTCGGGCGCGCTGTAGGCAAAGGTTTCGGGCATATCGCCCAGCGGCGCGCCGCCCACGCAGAGGGGGGTGACCTGAAGACCCGTATCGCCCAGAGGGCGCAAGGAGAGAGGATTGGGAGAGAGGCTCATCGTTTTCTCGCTTTCTATGCGGTTTTGTGATCGACGGCTTGTCAAGTGACTTGCCGGTTTTTGTCTGCGTCTACGGGCTACACATCCGGTTCCCAGTCAAAAATCATCTCCTGGGGCGGCTGATCCCGTTCTTCATCTAACTCCCGGCGGTGGAGCAGGGCCGTCTTGACGATCAGGCGCAGGCGCACCCAATTGTCCACCTTCACCGGAACCGGACGGGCCACTTCGTCTTTGGCATAACGGGCCGCATTGCGCCCGATGGCCTCATAGGTTTCCAGGGTCAGGTTGGGCGATTGGGGGAAAAGCTCCAGATTGTTCAGGCGGGCCAGCCCCCGTTTTTGAATCATTGTAGTTCCCCGGCTCTGCACAGCGACGGCAATGCCCGAACCGCTCATCTGCGCGCCGGCCGCGGCAATCCCGGCCAGGTCTGCGCTGCGATAGGCTTTGAGGATGCGGGCCAGCAACCCCTCCTTCGCAATGCCCGTACAGATAGCGGCCAGCACATCCTCGTGCTTCAATCCCCCAATCGTGCGGGTCATCGCGCCGCCAAAGGCCGGACCGACCGCCACAATCACCTCTTCCGGCCTGCTCTGGCGGGCAAAAGGGCCGATCTCCACCAATTTGGGCGACGGGCCGCTGACCTGATCGGCGATAAGTTCTTGGGGAGACCGGGCCTGGCGGATGGCCTGTATCTCCAGCCAGCGCTGGCCCTCCACCCGGTAACCCGTGCCGGGGCCGGTGTAGTCGTTCACATCGTTGATGGCGCTCTGCACCCGAAAATCCCGGTCAAAAATGGCCGAGGGCTGCAAATAGTCACCGATCACCCGCTGGCGGCCCATCTCCAGGATATTAGCCGCAATCTCTGGAAAGCCGCTGCGCTCCAGAGCCCCGATGACCGTCAGCATATCCGCGTCACCGGCCAGAAAGCGGTTGGCCGCCTCCATATCCGGAATCAGATCCCGCTCCGGCATATCGTCGCTGCTGTGGCCCAGCGCGGCCGCCTCCACTTCAGCGTCGGTGATGGGCGGAAAGCCCAATTCAGCGTAGACCGCCTGCATAGCCTGTGCGCCCCGGCGACGGATGGCGATGGCCTGCTCCTCTGTCACCGGAATCAGCCCCGCGTCCACCTGCATATCCCGTTGCAGCACATTGTAATCGTCGAAATCCTCGGCGTCGTAGTTGCCGCCGCCAAAGAGATTGTCCCGCTTGGGCACCGCGCTGTAGCCGCTGTGGATAAAATCCGCACCGGGGATGAACTGGAGCATCAGCTTGGCCGTCTTGCGGATGTCCGAATGGGAGGCCAGGGCGTCGTTGCCCGCCGCGCATTCCAGCCCCAGCATCGAAGCCAGCAGATTTTCGGCCAGCACCACCCGCACGCCCCCGGGCAGGGATTCGGGCAGGGCAATGCACGAAATCGAACCATTCTGCACTCCCTGGCTGCCCCCACCCCGGGTCATCACCAGACAGCGGGCTTCCAGATAGAGCATCGAACAGCCCTCGGCGTGGCCCATCAGCGCCTCGGAGCCGCTGCCGGAGGTGAAGCGCACCTTCACCCCCCGGCTGGCATAGGCCGAGGCCAGAAAGGCTTTGGACCAGGGGGTATCGTCGCCGTCTACAAAGCTGCGCTCTGTGCCATAGACAGAGAGGGTCTCGGCGTAGCTGGTCAGCCCTTTCATGGCAATTTTCAGCCCCAACGCCTCCTCCACCGCGCATTGGGTGAGCACACCGCCCCGCCCGGTCTGGGAGCCGACCAGAATTGCCAGGGCGTTGACCGGGGCAAAGCGGGCGATGCGCACAGTCGTCTCGATTTCGGCGAAGCCGCGCAGGGCCGCCTCGGCTGCGTCCGCGGCCAGCAGCGCGCTGCTCTCCTTCCAGTTGGTGACGTGGGCCTGGTTGGCCGGGGTGCGGCGCACCCGCATCTTCGCCAACCCCATCATCATTTCCAGCACATTCATCGGGCGGATGATATCGGCCAATTTGGCCGGTGTGCAGCCCACAGCCAGACGGCGCACCGCGGCCGCGGGCACATTAATATCGGCTAACATCCGGGCGATTTCCAGGGACGGGGTTGCCATTGACTCTTCGGCCACGGACAGGTCCAGCCCGTGCTCGGCAATGAAGATATCCAGACTGTCAAAATCTGCCCGCGCTTTGCCGTCCATCTCCATCACCCGGCCATTCTCCAGGCCCAGGCTCGGCTGTGGGTCGAAGGGGCTGTCGGCGACGGTCAGTCCGGCTGCGGGCCAGGGGTGGACAAATGTCTCTTTGTTGATGGGGCGCTCGGCCAGAACTTGGAAACGGCGGGAGGAGGGCATAGGGGGGACTCCTGAATTGTACCTGTTGAGCCACCCCAGCCTACCCCTCCCCATTCCAGGGAGGGAGCTGGAGCGACTCCTCCCCCACAGTAGGGGAGGTTGGGTGGGGGTGTGCAGTTACCCTGAATTAGACCTTCTCAAAATGGGCTACATCCACCACAAAAATCGTGGCCCCGCCCATATGTTTTTCGATAGGCGTGGGGATGTGCATCTCGCCCGGCTCCATCACCGGGGGCAGGGGTGTGACGTATTGGATGCGGCTGGTGCAGCTTTCCCGGATAACGGTCAGGGCATCGGCCAGGTCATCGTCATCCACGCCGCAGAAGATTGTCGAGTTGCTCACGTGCAGAAAGCCGCCAGCCGAAGTGGTGACGGTTGCGGAAAAGCCCTGGCGTCCCAGGCGGTCCAACAGATTGCGGCTGTCGTCGCTGTTCACAACGGCAATAATCAATTTCATAGGGATTCCTTCATCCTCAGTCTCTCGGCCAGGACAGCTACAATGGCCTGGTGGACAGTCGGCGCGGGCTGCTCGCTGTCAATCACCCGCCAGCGTTCCGGGTCAGCGCCAATCATCTCCCAATAGCCAGCGTAGACAGCCCGATGAAAGGCGATTGTCCGGGCATCCAGCCGATTCCACTCCTGGGCACGGCCAGCCTGTTTGCGGGCCAATCCTACCTCCGGCTTTACATCCAGAAAGAGCGTCAGGTCCGGCAGCAGTCCCCCGGTGGCGTAGTGGATCAGCCGGGCCAGTTCCGCCCGATCCTGCCCATAGCCATAGCCCTGATAGGCCAGGGTGCTGTCAGCGAAACGATCACACAGGACGATCTGTCCGGCCTCCAGTCCGGGCCGGATCACCTGGTGGACAATCTGGGCCCGGGCCGCGTTGAAGAGCAGTGTTTCCGTACGGGGAATCATTTCCGTGTGGTCGTTGTCCAGCAGCAGGGCACGGATACCATTGCCGATGCGTGTGCCTCCGGGTTCCCGGGTGATGAGAACTCCCCGCCCCTGGGCGATAAGCCAGTCCGCCAGCAGGCGGATTTGGGTAGTCTTGCCGCTGCCCTCTGGCCCTTCAAAGGTAATAAACACAGATTTTGCCTTCTGGTTGCGATGACGGCATCCGTCACCCCCACCCAACCTCCCCCACTTTGGGGGAGGAGTCGATCCACTTCCCTCCCTGGAATGGGGAGGGGTGGTCTGACCCGTGATGAGTGAAACGTGAGATTATTGTACTGATCAAGAAGATCGTGGAATCTGTAGGTGCGGTTTGTAACCGCACT